>DASRWN010000037.1:0-8030 GCA_035654595.1 Gallionella sp.
GCCCTGCAGATATTCCTGTAACAATGTCTTTGGATCTTTGTCCAGAATTTGCACATCTACCGAAGCCAAATAGGGTACGAACAAATCCAGCACCACTTTTTTTGCCGCCGTAAAATCTGCATCCAGAAAAACCGCGCCAAACAGAGCTTCCAGCGCATCTGCCAAAATCGAAGGGCGGCGAAATCCACCACTTTTTCGCTCACCTTCACCCAGCTTCACATAACTACCGAGATTGAGTTGCTGCGCTAGTATCACCAGTGTTTCTTCTCTGACCAGATTCGAACGCAACCGCGACAACTCGCCCTCGCTTAGCTGCGGAAACTCATTGAAAAGATGCTGGGCGATGATACAACCGAGCACGCTATCACCCAGGAACTCCAGGCGCTCATTGTGATCTGCGGCAAAACTTCGATGGGTCAGGGCGCGTTGCAGCAATTGAGGATTATTGAATTTGTGTCCCAACCGCTTGCAAAGCAATTCACTGTCTTGACTATTTTGCACTGCTGGGATTGAACTCCAGATAGAGGCTGATATTGCCACCTACGGGGATTTTGACCGAGTAAGTTGCGCTTAATACCGGCTTGCCATTGTCGCTGGAGATGTCAATGTCTTCTGCCTTGATTGCCTTGATGTCATTAACCGAAGAGCGTCGATTGAATGATTCACGTATGTCATGCGGAGTCGCCTTTTGCATGTCCGGGTCATTAGCAATCGCGGTAAACGTAGCTTGAATCTCCGCATTTTGTACATACGCAGGAACAAGCCTCAGGCTAAAAATACCCAGCAAAACCACCACGAACGCGCCGAAAATAAATCCGCTAAAACTCAAGCCTCGTTGTTTTGCCTGCATTATTTTATCCATAGTGTGTTCGCTCCTGATCCTATACACTTTAGTTGATCGATAAACCCACGCGCTTCAAATCGGAAAAGTTCATCCAAACCAAAAAAGCTTTTCCGACGATCAAATCATCCGGCACAAAACCCCAATAACGGCTATCACGGCTGTTATCCCGGTTATCGCCCATCATAAAATATTGCCCTTCCGGGACTTTACATTCTACCTTGGTTTCGTCGTAACTACAGTTTCCCTTTCCCTTGAACTCTGCAACCGAACCCAAATGCACATCCGGCATTTCTGGATTTATCAGCACGGCATGCCCATGCTTGTCCAAATCTTCAATTCGCCTTTCGGTATGCACAAAATTCAAGCCGCTTTCCACATAGTTATAATCACCATCCGCCTTTTGCTGTTGCTCCACACCGTTAATCGTCAGGCGTTTATTGCGATACTCAATTACGTCTCCCGGCACGCCAATAACACGCTTAATATAGTCCACGGATGGATTTTCCGGATAATGGAATACCATCACATCACCACGCTTTGGATCATTTAATGGAATGATTTTTTGATTGATGATGGGCAGACGTACACCGTAAGTGAATTTATTGACTAAAATAAAATCCCCTATCTGGAGCGTTGGGATCATCGAACCAGAAGGAATTTTGAAAGGCTCGGCTAAAAATGCACGTATGCAGAAAACCACCAAAATCACCGGGAAAAAACTTTTTGCATATTCAATCCACCAAGGTTCGTCCTGCTCGACAGCTCGCTTGGGCCGAAAAATAAATTGGTCCAATATCCAGACACCGCCAGTAACCAGCAACAACACAAACATAATCAGTGAAAAATCCATTGAAATTCCCTAGTCGTCTACACGCAAAATCGCCAAAAATGCTTCTTGTGGAATTTCCACACTACCCACTTGCTTCATGCGTTTCTTTCCTGCCTTCTGCTTTTCCAGCAATTTTTTCTTGCGCGAAATATCACCGCCATAGCATTTTGCTAATACATTTTTGCGCATGGCTTTTACATTCTCGCGAGCAATAATATTCGAGCCGATGGTCGCCTGAATCGCCACATCGTACATTTGTCGGGGAATGAGCTCACGCATTTTGGCTGCCACTTCGCGCCCACGATACTGACTATTGGCACGGTGCACAATCACCGACAGTGCATCGACTTTCTCGCTATTAATTAACATATCCACCTTGACCACATCTGCGGCACGATACTCCTTGAATTCGTAGTCCATAGATGCGTAACCGCGCGATACTGATTTGAGCTTGTCAAAAAAATCCAGCACGATTTCCGCCATCGGCATTTCATACACCAGCATCACTTGCTTTCCGTGATAATTGATATTTATTTGTGAGCCGCGTTTTTGCGTACACAGGGTAATCACCGAACCAACATACTCTGACGGCATGTAAAGATTAACCGTAACGATCGGCTCACGGATTTCTTCAATCCTG
This sequence comes from Gallionella sp., assembly GCA_035654595.1. Lineage (GTDB taxonomy): Bacteria > Pseudomonadota > Gammaproteobacteria > Burkholderiales > Gallionellaceae > Gallionella. Next base: position 2,314 of record DASRWN010000037.1, read on the forward strand.
GATGGATCCGGCATTTTGGCGGGGTTATCGACCGTCAACAACATACCATCTCTTTGCAATACCTGATAAATCACGGTAGGCGCAGTTGTGATCAAATCCATATCGAACTCGCGCTCAAGGCGTTCCTGCACGATTTCCATATGCAGTAAACCCAAAAAGCCACAACGAAAACCGAACCCCAACGCTTGCGACATTTCCGGCTCATAGCGCAACGCAGCGTCATTCAGTTTCAATTTTTCCAACGAGTCGCGCAATGCCTCATATTGATTTGACTCCACCGGAAACAAACCCGCAAACACCTGCGGCTGGACTTCTTTGAAACCGGACAGTGCCTCATGTGTCGGCTTTATTTGGTGAGTGACAGTGTCGCCAACCTTGGCTGCTTTCAGCTCTTTAATTCCGGCAATTACGAAGCCAACTTGCCCCGCACTCAATATTTCACGGGACTCGGATTTGGGTGTGAATACGCCGATGTGTTCTGTCGTATGTTGTGCACCAGTAGCCATCAGTAAAATTTTCTCTTTGGGCCTCAGGGCACCATTGATCACCCGCACCAACATCACCACACCCACATAATTGTCAAACCACGAGTCGATAATCAGTGCCTGCAAAGGTAGGCCTGCATTACCCTGTGGCGCAGGCACACGCACGATCAAGGCCTCCAGCACATCCCGGACGCCCTCACCGGTTTTAGCTGAACAGCGCGTGGCATTTTGGGCATCGATACCGATTACGTCTTCGATCTCTTCAATGGCATTCTCCGGATTCGCTGAAGGCAAGTCGATCTTGTTCAAAACCGGCACGACTTCAACACCCAAATCCAGTGCGGTATAGCAGTTTGCCACTGTCTGTGCTTCCACGCCTTGCGAGGCATCTACCACCAGCAAAGCGCCTTCGCAGGCTGATAACGAACGTGACACTTCGTAGGAAAAATCGACGTGTCCGGGTGTGTCGATCAGATTGAGATTGTAGATTTGGCCGTCCAGCGCCTTGTAATTCAGAGCCGCAGTTTGCGCTTTAATGGTTATGCCGCGTTCGCGTTCCAAATCCATCGAATCGAGTACTTGTGCTTCCATTTCACGATCTGAAAGCCCGCCACATAACTGAATGATGCGATCTGCTAAGGTGGATTTGCCGTGGTCTATGTGAGCAATGATGGAGAAATTACGGATTAGCTGCATGGAGTTCAAAATAAAATCCCCGCCAATGGAGCGAGCTCGCAAAGCGCGAATTCTAGCCCATTTAGGCGGGGGTATGCAGAATTGTGTTACTTATCGTCCAGCTTGATCGCTATGTATGAAGCGCTGTCGCCACGTCGCACCAAGAGGGCTACGTTACGTCCTTTCGGAGTCTGTTTGATAATGTCGTTGAATTGCGCCAAGGAATGGATTGATATATTACCGATTGCCAGTAATAAATCGCCATGTTGCAAACCGGTTGCCCGTGCGGCCGAGCCTTTTACGTCCTCCACCAGCAGTCCGCCATCGATCTCCAGTTCTTGCAATTGCTGTTTGTTCAATTCACTCACAGAAATCCCAAGCCGCGCAATCAGCTCGACTCCATCGTCAGCAGGTTTCTTGCCGTTGTGCGCCTGCTTATTCTCTTCCAGCATTTCCGCAATGACCACGGTGACTTGCTTGGCAGCACCTTTACGCCATAAATCGATGACTACTTTACTGCCGGGTTTGGTCGCGGCTACCAAGCGCGGTAAATCTGCAGAACTGGTTACCGGTTTCCCATCAAATTTCAGTATGACATCACTTGCTTCAATACCGGCTTTATCTGCCGCCCCATCTTTTTCAACACTACTGATCAGAGCGCCATTGGGGTTACTCAAACCAAATGAGTCGGCCAGTTCTCGCGTTAACTCCTGGATCGTTACGCCAATTTTTCCGCGTGTCACTTTCCCAGTTTCACGAAGTTGGTCAGCTACTTCCATTGCCACATCAATCGGGATGGCAAAAGCCAGGCCCATGAATCCGCCAGAGCGGGTATAAATCTGTGAATTGATACCCACTACATCACCGTCCATACTAAACAATGGCCCACCGGAATTTCCCGGGTTGACTGCCACATCGGTTTGTATAAACGGCACAAAATTATCTTGCGGTAGAGATCTTCCTTTAGCGCTCACGATGCCGGCAGTCACACTGTTATCGAAACCGAACGGCGAGCCTATTGCCACTACCCATTCGCCCACCTTGAGTTTATTTGGCTCCCCTACAATTATTTTTGGCAGGCCATTTGCTTCGATTTTCAACAGCGCAACATCAGTACGTTTATCGGCTCCGATCACTTTGGCGCGAAACTCACGCTTGTCGGTCAAACGCACCGTAATCCTGTCGGCACTATCCACCACATGCGCATTGGTCATGATGTAGCCATCTGCACTGATGATAAAACCAGACCCTAAAGACTGCGAATCCTGTTCGCGTGGCGCCTGCGGCCCAAACCGGCGGAAAAATTCATTAAAAGGATCGCCTTCTGGCTGACTTGGCGCCTCCTGAGTATTGTGAGAAATAATGGTGGTACTGATATTTACCACTGCCGGGCCCTGTTTTTCAACCAGCCCGGTAAAATCCGGTAATTCTCTGGCATGCACTGACAAGCTCAAAATTGCGCTTGTGATCAACATGGTCAGACTGGTCAGTTTTTTCAGCATAGGGCTCTCTCTAAAAATAATATAAAAATGCACGTAATGGTGTGGCGAATACGACAGCGCTACCAACTCAAAGTTTTCAACACATTATATTTAAGCAGTTCAGAATGATGCGGGGATCAATAGCAAGGTACAATCTGGATTCAATTACCCCATTTCTCATGCCACAGTTGCGTTATATATGGTCGAGCTTGCCGCCCAGTGCAACGAACGGCAATCCATTTTGTTAAAAATAGTCCGAATGTCAAACCAGCTATTGCACCTATGGCAATGTAAATATCCTGATGTTCTTCGGAAGTAATCAAGCTGGTTAACATCACTCCCGCCATCAAAAACGATAGAGGTAACAGGTAGACCAAACCTATTCCGCGTAACACAGATCCTTCAGCAATCGAGACAACCACATCGTCACCAACTTTGGCGTCGATTGGATTTGTCACCTCAAACTGGCGCGGCTTACTGCAAAATAATTGCGCCAGCTTACCGCTCCCGCATCCCTGCCAATTACACTGCTCACAGCCGCCTCCCTGATTAACTTTAACCAGCGTAATCAATTTGTCGGTATGCACAACAATGGCGCGTGTTTCAAGCATTTCTATCTGCCGTTGTAACGAATTGAGTCAAGCACTTGCATAACGGTACGCGGCGGTACTTCGCCGACTACCGTATACAGATGATTGTCTACTTGCCTGTGATACAGATTTACTGCGCCCCTGCTGGATAGGCCTTCTACCTCATCTTGATCGGTCTCCAGCAGCTCTATGAATACGGAAAATGCCGCCAGCCCGTCAGAGAACACTAACTGTGTGACTGGCATATGCCGACCATGCATAGGACGCTGAACCTCCATAATTTTTGTAAATCCTGCCGGTATACCATCCACCACCCAACCACTGTCAGCGAACTTGCTGATTTTTTCCGCATCAGGATCTTTGGCACTTGCGCTATTGATATCTGGCGCGTTAAGCGACGAAATCCAGGTGTGATCCACCTCGTTGCCCATTTTTAACTGGGTGAATGTATATTGCTCCACTAATTGATTTCTATCGTCCAACACTGCGGTTCTTAACGGTAACCCTGATGTTGAATAGACCCAGATTTTGTGGGCATAACGCAAGTTATCTCTGGGTTTGAGCAGAACGACCTGGCTGGCATAACCCGCCACGCGTTCTACGCCTATTTCTTCGACTTGGTAATTAGCGCTGAGTGCAGGTAACTGTTCCGGCAATATAAATGAGAGCCCACCACGTGCAAGCCTGTTATTTAGTTGCACCACTTTCTGATCGGTGATGCACCAAGCCTGTCCGTGATGTCGAACAATCTCACGCCTAGGGCCATCCAGACTTTCAATTTTTTCATATTCACTATCTGGTCCGACAATATGTGAAATAAGCGAAGTTTCAACCTGATTATCATATTGGTACACAAACACGCCGCTGTAATCCGTCTGGTGCGCCGCCAAAGTAACCATCTTCAGCCAGTCATAACTGGATTTTTCTTCTTCAGCATAAACACTACCAGCCAATAATAGGCCAAGTACGGCCAAGCATAACTTCATCGCTACTTATCCTCAGGACTAAAGTTGACGGTGCGAATATAAGCTGCCCCGCCATTCATATCGGTACTTGGCGAAAACTCTTGATGCGCCAACAAATAATCGCTGGAGCTAGCTTGAAGTTGCGAATTAACCGGCTGTGTAGCGGTTTGTTGCATGGCCACTTGCGATGAAGCTTCAGGAGATATCTGGGAAGACATCCATGCGACCACCGCGAGCGCCAGTACGGAAGCTGCTGCGGACAAGGCAAACATACGTGCTTTTTGTTTTAGTACGCGACCGCGCGGCGCCAACACGGTCGGCTCGCTCTGCATGGCTATGCTGATCTTGGCACTAATGTCGCGATGTATGTGATCAGGCTGTCGGAGTACATCTCCAATCAAATGATAAATCGTCCAGTCTTGATGAGTATTTGCATTACGTTTGATTCTATCGAAAACAAGTTCTGTCTCGTCTTCAAACAACTCACCGTCTATCAGTGCGGAAATTTTATCTTTCATAATTCACCATCTGTTACGTTTGCTTGTTTCCAACAATGGGCGTAAATTTTCAGCTACCGCTTCGCGCGCCCTAAAAATCCTGGAACGCACCGTACCTATAGGGCAATTCATCACGCTTGCAATTTCCTCATAACTCAACCCCTCAATTTCACGCAGTGTCAAAGCACTGCGCAAATCCTCCGGCAACTGCTGTAACGACGCCTGCACGACATCGACAACCTGCTTACTCATTAGTTCATTCTCGGGCGTGTTCATCTCATGCAGCAGCCCGGCGTCTTCAAAAGATTCGGCTTCTTCAGCGTCAAATGGCGTACTGGTTGGTGCGCGGCGCTTGTTTGCCAGCAAATAATTTTTGGCGGTATTGATACCGATCCGGTACAACCAGGTGTAAAACGCGCTTTCCCCACGAAACCCCGGTAGCGCACGATATGCCTTGATGAAGGCATCCTGAGTCACGTCCTCAGCTTCAGCCGGATCCCGGATGAAGCGGGAAATCAGCCTGCCCAATCTGCGCTGATATTTGGAAACCAGTAAGTCAAAGGCGTGCTTGTCACCGCGCTGCACGCGCTCTACCAACTGCTGATCGACTTCCCGGTCTGCCATCCCTGATTATTCCGATTGTTATTGTATGAGTTTGCTTACTCCCCCGGCAAGTATAACCGCTACTCGTCAAATCCGTCAGTCGGGTTCTAATGATGTCATCAGCGGACGCGGCAAATTCACGCAGGCTTTAATGCCAGTAAAATCTCGGCATGCTTCCCAATTTTGCTATAGTCAACGCCTTGGCATTGATACATCGAGAATCCATTTGCTGCAATTTGACACCTTGATTATAGGCAGCGGGCTGGCTGGTCTGACATTAGCGCTTAAACTGGCAGAGCAGCAGAAAGTCGGCCTGATTACAAAAAAATCCTTGCTGGATGGCGCAAGTGACTGGGCGCAGGGCGGCATTGCCGCCGTACTGTCCGGGGAAGATTCACTGGACGCCCATATTCAGGACACG
>DASRWN010000038.1:0-3607 GCA_035654595.1 Gallionella sp.
GCAAATCAGCGGCAAGCGCTTCATTGTTAATGCCTACGCCGGTAAACTCCGCGAGCGTCGCTTCTGCATCGTCACCGTCGAACCGTATCGCGCCCTGCACTTTCCCATGCTCGGCAAAAGAGAGTAAGGTCTTTTCGGGCATGGTGTTGATCGTCTGTGGAGCTGCCAGTGCCTCTATATAAAGAATGTCCGGAGCCAAGGGATCTTTGGTACCAGTACTGGCCCACAACAAGCGTTGCGGCCGAGCCCCGGCGGCGGCGAGTTTCTGCCAACGCTTTGATGCCAGCAGATCGCAATAGGCTTTATATGTGCGCATGGCGATGGCGATGCCAAGACGGTTACGCAACTTGTCCGGAGCTTTGTCCTTGACGGCCACATCCCAGCGACTGATAAAAATTGATGCCACAGAAGCAACAGTCGGGTCCAAACCGGCAGCAATACGTCGCTCAATACCACGTATATATGCTTCCGCCGCCGCGATGTAGTGTTCACGAGAGAATAGCAACGTGACGTTCACCGGCACACCCGCAAAGATGGCCTCTTCAATCGCCGGAATGCCCGCACGGGTTCCCGGGATTTTGATAAAAAGATTGGGGCACTGCGCACGTGCATGCAGTTGCGTCGCGGCAGCTATCGTTCCAGCTGTATCGTCCGCCAGCAAAGGCGACACTTCCAGCGACGTCCAACCGTCAATTCCACCTGTGGCATCATGGATCGGTCGGAAAAGATCAGCAGCCTGGATTAAATCTTCTAAAGCAAGTTCGAAGAACAAGGTCTCGCCCGATTTACCCGCGAGCGTTTTTTTACGGATAGCGTCATCGTAGGAATCGCTATCCTTGATGGCGTGATCGAAGATGGTGGGATTGGAGGTGAGCCCGGTCACCGCAAGCTCTTTGATGTAACGACTGAGTGTGCCGCTGGTCAGTAACCTGCGCGTGATGTTGTCGAGCCAGAGGCTTTGACCGAGATCGTGCAATTGCCATGTAGCGTTCATGTTATCCGTCCTCATAAAATTTCATTAGGTACGCATGTCACACTTGACCAGTATCATCCAGCTCAACACACGCTCTGGTTCCATTCCCGGTTCGGTTTCCCACAAGATTTCGTAAGCATTGCGAGTGGCGTTGGACATGGCTAATCCGCCGATGTTGCATTATCCCGCTAACAGGCAAGGATGAAACGCGGGCGGTTGTCGGCTATATCCGGGGGCTTTAATTTACTTTCGATATCTGATGAGGCTGATGTCCCAGCCAGCCGCCATCCATTAAAGTATTCGGATAGAATACGCGTCTCGAATTTTAACTTCTGTTTTAAGGACACATCATGTATCAAATTGCCCCAAGTATTCTCTCCGCCAATTTTGCCAAATTGGGCGAAGAAGTCGATAACGTTCTGGCTGCGGGTGCAGACATCGTGCACTTTGACGTCATGGATAACCATTACGTGCCAAATCTGACCATAGGCCCGCTGATTTGCGAAGCGTTGCGCAAGCATGGTGTGACTGCGCCGATTGACGTGCATTTGATGGTCAAGCCGGTGGATCGCATCATTCCCGATTTTGCCAAAGCGGGCGCGACTTACATCACTTTCCACCCGGAAGCTTCCGAACACATCGATCGCACGATCGCCCTGATCCGTGAATCCGGCTGCAAGCCCGGCCTGGTATTCAACCCGGCCACGCCACTGGACGCACTGGAATATACCCTGAGCAAAATAGATATGGTGTTGCTGATGTCAGTTAATCCCGGCTTCGGCGGACAAAAATTCATCCCGCATGTGCTGGACAAAGCGCGCAAGGCACGCAAGATGATTGATGCCTCCGGTTGTGATGTCCGGCTGGAAATAGATGGTGGTGTAGGTCCGGCAAACATCCGCGAAGTGGCCGAAGCGGGTGTTGATACATTTGTCGCAGGCTCGGCAATTTTTGGTGCCGGCAAGGATACCGACAAACATCGTTATGACAGCGTCGTCGCAGCACTTCGCGCCGAATTAGCCAAAGTTTGATGAGCCACGCAGCCGTGAGTAGCAAACGATTCTCCGTACCGGTCAATGTGCAGGCCATCCTCATCGATCTCGATGGTACGCTGCTGCATACCGCACCGGAACTTTCCGCAGCGGCCAATCGCATGCTGCGCGAAATGGATTACGCACCGGTGTCGCAAGCGTTGCTGGCCAGCTACATCGGCAACGGTATCAGCTGGCTGGTAAAGCGTGCCTTGACCGGCGATATGCACGCCACGCCGGATGCCGCACTGTATGAACATGCCTTGCCTATTTTTGAAAAGCACTACACCGAATTGCTGCTCGACAGCAAACCTTTCGAGGGTGTGATAGATGGCCTGGACGCCATGCAGGCAAAGGGCTTTCGCCTGGGTTGCATCACCAACAAAGTGGCGCGCTATACCGATCCCTTGCTTGAAGGTATCGGCTTGGCAAAATATTTTGCCATCGTGTTGTCGGGTGACACATTGGCGGAAAAAAAACCGCATCCGCTGCCGTTGCTGCATGCCGCAAAATTTTTTAACCTGCCGATTGAAAAATTGCTGCTCATCGGTGATTCGCTGAACGACACGCTCGCCGCACGTGCCGCCGGTTGCCCGGTGTTTTGCGTGCCGTATGGTTATAACCACGGCGAACCGGTGGACGGACTGGATCTGGATGCAGTGATTGCCGACCTGTCCGCCGCTTTGCCGCTTGTCCAACGCATTTAGCTGTTATCAACATGATACGTAGAAACCTGAATTTTTCGAAACCAACCGGTTGGCGATGGTGAACACCGCCTCACCGGACGCCTTGCGTCCGCTCATCGCGTTTCGAAATATTTAAGGAGTTTTATATGTTGCACCCAATCACCGAGTCTGAATTCAATAACCTGGCCAGACAAGGCTATAACCGCATCCCGCTGGTCGCGGAGACTTTCGCTGACCTTGACACCCCGCTGTCGTTGTATCTCAAACTCGCCAACCGCCCTTTTTCTTATCTGCTCGAATCGGTACAAGGCGGCGAACGTTTCGGGCGTTACTCCTTCATCGGTCTGCCTGCCGACACCCGCATCACGGTGCGCGGCAAAAAAATTACGCTGACGCACGTGAATGACGAAACCACGCACGAAGTTGAAAATCCGCTCGACTTTATCAGCGAATATCAAACGCGTTTCAAAGTGGCGCAATTGCCCGACATGTCCCGATTTACTGGTGGTCTGGCAGGTTATTTCGGCTACGAAACGATACGTTATATCGAACCGCGTCTGGCAAAAGTGCAAAAACCCGATGCCATCGGCACGCCGGACATTCTGCTGATGCTGACCGAGCAACTGGCAGTAGTGGACAATCTGACCGGCAAGCTCACCTTCATCGTCTACGCCAACCCGGAACAGGCAGATGCGTACACACAAGCAAAGCTGCGCTTGCAGCAACTAAGCGCCAGCTTGCGTCAATCGGTGAATATTCCACACGCACCGCCCATGCATGGCGGTGTTGCGCAATCCGAATTTGGTGAAACCGCTTTCAAGAAAGCGGTGGAACAAGCCAAGCAATATATTTTTGATGGCGACATCATGCAGGTGGTGCTGGCGCAGCGCATGGCACAACCTTTTCCGGCATCGCCT
>DASRWN010000039.1:0-4559 GCA_035654595.1 Gallionella sp.
CAACGGTTTTTTCATCCTGCTTGAAAATCAGCTTGGCCAGGGAGACCAGGTTGAGGTGTGTGGTAAAGCGGGTGCCGTGGAAAAGGTCACCCTGCGTTATATCAACTTGCGTGACGATAACGGCAATGTTCACCATATCCCAAACGGATTGATCACCACCGTCACCAATAAATCGCGTGAATTTTCTTATGCCGTGATGGATATAGGGGTGGCTTACCACGAAAATCTTGAAGCGGTTTTTGAGATCATGCGTGAGGTGGGTGCGCAGCTGCGTGCAACCGAAAGTTTTGCCGGCAAAATAAACGCCGATATGGAAATTTCGGGGGTCGAGGCATTTGTTAACTCTGCGGTCATGCTACGCTGCCGGTTTAAGGTGGCTCCAAATGAACAATCGAATGTGCGCCGCGAATTTTTACGGCGGATAAAAAAAGCATTTGACGAAAGGAAAATAGAGATTTCGTTTCCGCCCACTGTACAATCAAATAGTTAAAGGGATTTTCGGCATAGCAAACTTATCCCGAAGTACCTTTATAATCCGCGCCTTCGGCAACAAGCCCTATTTTCTCCATTTTGATGCTGCTTCAATCAACGCACACCCGCCCACGCTACACGCAATTGCATGGATCTTCTGACGCACTGGCATTGGCGCAGTATGCAGAAAAAAATTCACCGCTGGTTGTCATTACTGCCAACGCCCAGGAAGCGCAACGTCTGGTAGACGAAATTCAATTTTTTGCACCCGAACTAAAGGTGCATTTGCTACCAGATTGGGAAACCCTGCCCTACGACCATTTCTCTCCACATCAAGATCTGATTTCTGAGCGCCTGGCAACCTTGTATCATGTGCGCAGCCAGTCTTGCGATGTATTGGTGGTGCCAGTAACAACAGCGCTGTATCCATTGCCACCGATTGAATATTTGGCTGCCTTCACTTTCTTTCTCAAGCGCGGTGAAAAACTGGTGATCGCCAAGCTGCGTGAACAAATGACACTGGCCGGATACAACCATGTTCAACAAGTACTGTCGCCCGGTGAATATTGTGTGCGTGGCGGCATTATTGATTTGTTTGCGATGGGTAGTGCCCTGCCATATCGTATCGACTTGCTCGACGACGAAATCGAAACCATTGCCACTTTCGATGTTGATACTCAACGCACATTGTTTCCAGTGCCGGAAATTCGTTTGTTACCCGCACGCGAATACCCGCTTGATGAATCAGGGCAAGCGTGTTTTCGTCAGAATTTTCGGGAGCGTTTCGAAGGCGATCCGTCTAAGTCCTACATTTATAAAGGCGTAAGCAAAGGTAACGCGCCAGCAGGCATCGAGTATTACTTACCGCTTTTTTTCAAACATGCTGCTACGCTGTTCGACTATCTGCCGGCGCAGACGACGCTTTGTCTGCATCACAATATAGATGAGGCAATCAGCCGCTTTAGAGTAGATGCTCAATCACGCTATGATCTGCTTAGGGGTGATCCGCAACGTCCATTGTTACCGCCGGGCGAATTGTTTCTGGATAGTGAAGCATTTTTCAGTGCCGCAAAAAAATTTGCACGGCTCGATATTCTCCCCTCGCTCACCAGCACAAATGAAGTCGCCAGAGAAGCTGAAAATAGCGCAAAAAACCTTGTCGCTTGCGCTACCTCCGCAGTACCTGACATTGCGGTAAACCGCCGTGCCGAAATACCAATTCATGCCTTTACGCAGTTTTTGCAGACATTTAACGGACGCACATTACTACTGGCAGACAGTTTGGGGCGACGCGAAATCATGGCGGGCTATTTGCGCGAATATGGCCTCTCTCCTGCCATCTGCACAGACTATGCCGAATTCCTGAACAGCGAAGCAAAATTACTGCTCACTGTGGGGCCGTTGCACTTCGGTTTTATGCTGCCGGAAACAGCACTCGCAATCATCACAGAAACTGAGTTGTATAACGCTCAACCGCGCAGCCGTATCACCCGTACAGCCCGCAAAAGCAATGTGGAAGGCATGTTACGGGATTTGTCCGAGCTAAAGACGGGCGATCCGGTGGTGCATGTGCAGCACGGCATCGCGCGTTATTCGGGGCTGATCAATCTGGATATGGGCGAAGGCGAAAATGAGTTCTTGTTACTGGAATACGCAGGTGGCGACAAGCTATATGTGCCGGTAGCACAACTACATGTTGTCAGTCGCTATAGTGGCGGCGCACCAGAAACTGCGCCATTACATAAACTGGGCAACGGCACGTGGGAAAAAGTAAAGCGTCGTGCGATGCTGCAAGTACGCGATACGGCTGCCGAACTACTCAATCTTTATGCACAACGTGCCACGCGCAAAGGTTATGCCTTCAAATTAATAGCGCATGATTATGAGGCATTCGCTGCTGGTTTCGGCTTTGAAGAAACACCCGATCAAGCCGCCGCAATCACTGCGGTGATCAACGATTTACAAAGTGGCAAGCCGATGGACAGGTTGATATGCGGAGATGTCGGCTTCGGTAAAACGGAAGTCGCTTTGCGTGCTGCCTTTGTCGCGGCCATGGACGGCAAACAGGTGGCTGTGCTGGTACCGACCACTCTGCTTGCGGAACAACATTTCCAGAATTTCTCCAACCGTTTCGCCGAATTGCCGGTAAAAATTGCTGAGTTGTCACGTTTTCGCTCTGCCAAGGAACAGGCACAAGCATTGCAAGACATGGCAGACGGCAAGCTTGACATCATCATTGGCACGCACAAACTCATCCAGAAAGATGTGAAATTCCATAATCTCGGCCTAGTGGTCATTGACGAGGAGCATCGCTTTGGAGTGCAGCAAAAAGAGCGTCTCAAAGCGTTGCGCGCCGAGGTGGATGTGCTGACTCTTACTGCAACGCCAATCCCGCGCACGCTGGCAATATCCTTGGAAGGATTACGCGATTTCTCAGTAATCGCCACCGCACCACAGCGACGGCTGTCAATCAAGACTTTTGTCGCACAAACCAGCGACGGCACTATCCGTGAGGCTGTCCTGCGCGAGTTGAAACGCGGCGGACAGGTGTACTTCCTGCACAACGAAGTAGACACCATCGCCAATATGGCAGAGAAACTGCAGCGCCTGTTACCGGAAGCGCACATCCAGGTAGCGCATGGGCAGATGGCGGAGCGTAATCTGGAGCAAGTCATGCGTGATTTTTATCAGCAACGTTTCAACGTGCTGTTATGTACCACTATCATCGAGACCGGCATTGACGTCCCTACCGCCAACACTATCCTGATCAACCGCGCCGATCGTTTTGGCCTGGCACAGTTGCACCAATTACGTGGTCGAGTGGGACGTTCACACCATCAGGCCTACGCTTATCTGCTGGTGGAAACTGAAGTTCTCACTGCGCAAGCGAAAAAACGTCTTGAGGCCATTCAAGCAATGGAACAGCTGGGCAGCGGGTTCCATCTTGCCATGCATGATCTGGAAATACGCGGTGCAGGTGAAGTGCTGGGTGAATCACAAAGCGGCGAAATGCAGGAAATCGGGTTCTCGCTGTATGCCGACATGCTGAATAGTGCAATCACTTCACTGCGTCAGGGACACGAGCCAGATATGACTTATCCATTGGGTGTGACCACAGAGATTAATTTACATACACCGGCGCTGTTGCCTAATGATTATTGCGGCGACATTCACCAACGTTTGATTATTTACAAGCGACTGGCAAATTGCGCCACATTGGAAGAACTAGACGAAATGCATCGGGAGTTAATTGATCGTTTTGGGCTGTTACCGGAAGCTTCACAGACGCTGCTTGACAGTCACCAGCTACGCATTCTTGCTAAACCCCTTGGCATCAGCAAAATAGACGCCCCCGCTGAGGCAATACAAATACATTTCATTCCTAATCCACCAATTGATCCACTACGCGTGCTGCATCTCATCCAGACCAAACCCCACTACAAGCTGATGGGACAAGACAAACTTAAGATTGAACTGGTTCAGGGGGGCATCACACAGCGTGTGCTTGCCATAAAAAAAATTTTTAGTGAATTGAAGTCAAAGTAAAGGCAAAAAAGCTCGAAGTTACTCGAGCTCTTAAGTTATTTTGGTGGGCCGTGCAGGGGTCGAACCTGCGACAAATGGATTAAGAGTCCACTGCTCTACCAGCTGAGCTAACGACCCTTGATACAACATTAAAGACGGCGCGAATTATCTGAAATGCCCGTTACTTTGTCAAAGCAATCATCTCTTTTTCCTCTGTAAACGACGAAGATCACATTGAGCGTTTTGGTAAAGCAAAACACCCCGTTTTTAGGCGGGGTGTTTTACTTTCATAAGGAGTCTGACTGACCCACTTTGGCTACCCCATAACATGCAAAAGCGCATGTGAGTGTACGCCGCAACAAACGCCACAGGCATGTGTTGTCAGAACTTCAAGTAGGTCAAACCCATAGTCCATAAAGCACATAACCCGACACAAGGCCGGGTTATATGCTTTCATAAGGAGTCTGACGATGACCTACTTTCACATGGGTAATCCACACTATCATCGGCGCTGAGTCGTTTCACGGTCCTGTTCGGGATGGGAAGGAGTGGGGCCAACTCGC
>DASRWN010000040.1:0-4522 GCA_035654595.1 Gallionella sp.
TGACTTATGCACTATTGGTCGGCCTCAACTACGGGCTAGGCTTTGTACTGATACACGTTCTACACTGCACGCTGGCCACCAAACAACCAGCCATGACCGCCGCAGCCATTGCTGCCAGCATCGATGAGCACTCAGGTAAACAACCTGATTTAGAAAATCTGACCTCCTTGATCGCCAGTCTGGTGCGCAGCCAGTTGGCCGCAATTCTCGGCAATGTATTCCTTGCTATCCCGATGTCCATTGCGCTTGGGCTGGCCGTATTCTGGCTGACGGGTGTGCCATTTATCGACACCGAACAAGCCGGTTACTTACTTGATGGAATCCATCCGCTGCATAGCGGCGCGTTAGTTTATGCGGCTATTGCCGGCATCGGCCTGTTTCTGTCCGGACTAATCGCTGGTTATTACGACAATCTCGGCACTTACAACAACATCCCGCGCAGGCTGATACAACTTAAATGGCTGCGACGTATACTCGGCGCCGAGCGACAACAAAAATTTGCCCGCTATGTGGAGAATAATCTGGGCGCGCTTGCGGGTAATTTCTTTTTTGGGTGCATGCTTGGTGCCATACCGGCACTGAGTACTCTATTGGGGTTGCCGCTGGATGTTCGCCACATCACTTTTTCATCAGCGTATCTCGGCTTTGCGTCCGTCGCTTTCGATTTTCATCTGGCATGGGGCGTAGTTGCGTGGTCAGTGGCTGGCATCGCGTTGATCGGCTGCACCAATCTTGCCGTCAGTTTCTCTCTCGCCTTGATTACCGCCTTGCGCGCCCGCCAGGTTTCTTTCGCGCAGGAAAAAATGCTTCTTGCCAGCGTGCTTAAGCGGCTCATCCACCATCCGCGCGAATTTTTCCTTCCGCCTAAAGCAATAAAATCCACCGTGCCAGAGCAGAGCGCCCAAGTTGATTAGTAAATGCACATTGCAAGTAATCCGAACGATACCCATTGCCCAGCTTATCTGAAAATATAATTTAATCTTTGCGGCCTTAGTGCCGATTAATGATAAATACTGACAAAATAACCGGTACTCGAAAGGAGCTGGCGCGTGCAAATTATCTGGAACGGTAATCTTGTCGTTTTGTCCATTTTGATCGCCATCCTGGGCAGTTTTGCGGCACTCTCCCATGCGGAACGCATGCGCGAAAGCACCGGGCGGGCAGCCAAGGTTTGGATGGTGGCCGGTGGCGTAACGCTGGGCATCGCAGTCTGGTCGATGCACTTCATCGGCATGCTGGCTTTTCATCTGCCTATACCGATAGGCTATGATACTTTTCTGACCTTCGTTTCGATACTGCCCGCCGTTGCCGCTGCACTACTAGGTTTCTATCTACTGCAAAGCGCCACCATGCAGTTGCGGCGAATTGCCATTGGCGGTTTTTTGATGGGAATAGGCATCACTACCATGCATTACACCGGCATGGCGGCGCTTAAAATGCAACCAGCGATTGATTATGATCCGCTGATTTTCGGCCTTTCGTTATTTATCGCTATCGCCGCCTCCATTGGGGCGTTGCTGATTGTATATTTCAGTGAAAAATCCAGCTTACCTCGTCTAGTCTGGCACTCGCTAGGCGCACTCATTATGGCCGATGCCATTGCCGGTATGCATTATACCGCCATGGCAGGAGCGGCCTTTGCTCCTGGCAGTATCTGCACGGCAAGTGGTAGTCGTATCGAACCCACGCTTCTGGCCTTTATCATCGCGGCAGCTGTTTTTGTGCTGGTCAGTGGCGGCTGGATTGCCAATTTGATTGACCGGCGTTTTACCCAGCAGCGTGTCAAGTCAGTTATCACACAAAAACAGATGATTCTTTTGGAGGCATGTATCGAAAGATCGAATGACATTGTGATGATTACCGAGGCTGAGCCTTTTCATGAACCAGGGCCAAAGATCGTGTTCGTGAATGACGCATTTGAAAAACGCACCGGGTTCAGTCGTGAGGAGATCATAGGCAAGACGCCGAGAATGCTGCAAGGCACAAAAACACAACGTAGTGAACTTGATCGTATCGGCGCGGCACTCAAGAAATGGCAACCCATACGGGCCGAATTAATCAATTACACCAAGTCTGGAGCAGAATTCTGGCTGGAGCTTGATATCGTACCGATTGCAGACTCAATAGGCTGGTATACCCATTGGATCGCTATTGGACGCGACATTACCCAGCGCAAGCAGGCAGAGCTTGATCTGTCGCGTTTGGGACGCGCACTGGAATTGCGCAATGCATTGAGCCAAGCGATTATCCATAGCGCCGACGAGCCTGCTTTACTTAATCAGGCTTGTCAATTTGCAATAGATATTGGCGGCTATTGCTCTGCGTGGGTGGGCTACAAACAAGATGACGCCAGTAAAACCATTGACCCAGTTGCGGTAGTTGGCCCCGCCTTTGAACATATCAAAGGGAACAAAATTAGCTGGTCTGAGGATGTAACTGAAGGTCTCGGTCCTGTGGGACGCAGTATCCGCAGTGGCACAGCCTTTGTTTGCGAAGACTTTACCCAAGCAAACTTCTTCCGCTCTTGGCTCGCATCGGCGCAGAAATCCGGGCTGACTGGCGCGGTATATTTGCCATTGCGTGATCAACAAAATACCTTTGGCATATTTGTCTTGTATTTGAATGAAGTCCGCACGATTGCAGCTCAAGAGATCGCCCTATTGCAAGCACTGGTAGATGATCTGGTTTTTGGGATCATGTCTCTACGCGCGCAACAGAAACAACGACGTGTACAGTCTGCCATATTAAAAATAACTACCAGTGTTTCGGCTCATTTCTTTGAGCAACTTGCCAGTAATATGGCGGAGGCTGTAGGTGCTGACGGTGTATTCATTGCACGTCTCCTACCCGGCCAGCCTGTCATAGCAAGAACAATCGTTGGCATTACTGATGGCGAGCAAGTCGCAAATTTCGAGTATCTAGTCTCCGATACGCCCTGCAAGAGGTTGCTGCTGGATGGTGAATGTGTCATCTCTAATCATTTAACCGAAAGTTTCCCAAACTCCATTTCACTCAACCTTTTTGGCGCTCAAGCCTATGTCGGACGGGGGCTGCTGGGCACCTCTGGTCAACCTCTTGGGTTTATGTATTTACTTTTCCGCAAGCCGTTGGAAAAAACCGATTTCATCCTTGCAACGTTAAAAATATTCGCCACCCGCGCTGCAGCCGAACTGGAAAGGCTGGCTGCAGATGCGCGGATGCGCGAACAAGCCTCGCTCCTTGACAAAGCGCGAGACGCAATCATTGTGCGCAGTCTGGATCATCGGATTCTTTACTGGAACAAGAGTGCCGAGCGACTGTATGGCTGGACGGCGGCAGAGGCGATGCAAACACAGATGGATGAACTCATTTATCAAAACCCTGCTGATTTGTACCAGACGGTCAGTATAGTGCTCAAAAATCGGGAATGGGTTGGTGAATTCAACCAACGGAAAAAGGACGGTACTCTACTGACAGTCGAGGGGCATTGGACATTAGTTGATGATGAACAGGGAAATCCACAATCCATACTGGCCATCAATACCGACATCACCACGCGTAAAGTCGCGCAGGAAGAAATCCAGCAACTTGCCTTTTATGATTCGCTCACCAAGCTACCGAACCGGCAACTCCTGCTTGATCGTTTGAAACTGGTCATGGCTAACAACTCACGCGATAACAGAATCGGGATGTTGATGTTTATTGATCTGGATCACTTCAAAACCTTGAACGACAGTCTGGGGCATGACGTTGGTGACCTGTTGCTCAAGGAAGTTGCTACTCGATTAATGCATTGTGTGAGAGCAGGAGATACGGTCGCCCGATTTGGTGGCGACGAATTTGTAGTATTGATGGCTGAATTAAGTCAGGAAATTGACGCCGCCGTTAATCAGGCGAAGAAAGTAGCTGAAAAAATCTTCAGCACACTTAACGAACCCTATCATCTGGCTGGTCACACGCACAGCAGCTCGCCCAGTATAGGCATCACACTCATTAACCAGCAGTCACATAACGTGGAAGAATTATTGAAACAGGCTGACCTTGCAATGTACCAGGCCAAGGCAGCAGGTCGAAATACATTACGTTTTTACGATACCGAGATGCAGAACACCATCAATATCAAAGTCGCTCTGGAAAACGACATCAGACACGCCTTGACGAATAAAGAGTTCCTTCTCTACTACCAGCCACAAATAGACAACCGCCAGCAAATAATTGGCGCTGAAGCCTTGATTCGTTGGCGCCACCCCACGCGTGGCATAATTTTACCGGGACATTTCATACCTCTGGCAGAAGAAACCAGATTGATTCTTTCACTCGGTCGCTGGGTGCTGGAAGCGGCATGTAACCAATTGGTCGTCTGGGGAAAACAACCTGAAACCGCCGAACTGTTACTGGCAGTCAATGTCAGCGTTTACCAATTCCGGCAGCCCGATTTCGTGCAACAGGTGTTGCAAATTCTTGAAAAAACGGGCGCAAATCCATTCAGACTCAAGCTGGAACTCACAGAAAGTTTGCTGGCAAACAATCTGGAAGACATCAT
>DASRWN010000041.1:0-17270 GCA_035654595.1 Gallionella sp.
TTTGTTCTTTAATTAGCGGCATTGCCGCGCGAAAGTAGAAAAAAATTATGCAAAGTCAGAAAATCCGCATTCGCCTCAAGGCGTTTGATTATCGCTTGATTGACCAGTCGGCCGGACAGATTGTCGAGACGGCAAAACGCACTGGCGCGGTAGTAAACGGCCCGGTGCCATTGCCAACCAAGATTGAACG
Organism: Gallionella sp.; assembly: GCA_035654595.1. Classification (GTDB taxonomy): domain Bacteria; phylum Pseudomonadota; class Gammaproteobacteria; order Burkholderiales; family Gallionellaceae; genus Gallionella. Next base: position 191 of record DASRWN010000041.1, read on the forward strand.
TTTTGATGTGTTGCGTTCGCCGCACGTCAACAAGACTTCGCGCGATCAGTTTGAAATTCGTACCCATCTGCGTTTGATGGATATTGTAGACCCGACCGATAAAACGGTTGACGCATTGATGAAGCTGGATTTACCAGCCGGTGTGGATGTGGAAATAAAGTTGCGCTAATTATTGGTGCATTAGGTTGCAAAAAATCGGCTGACCAATTGTAGTTGGCCCCTTAACAAGAGGAAGTTAAAATGAGCTTAGGACTTGTCGGTCGAAAGATTGGCATGACCCGCGTGTTTACCGAAGACGGATCATCGTTGCCGGTAACAGTGCTGGAAGTGTTTAACAATCGTGTTACTCAGGTTAAATCCGTTGCTACTGATGGTTATACGGCCGTGCAATTGGCGCATGGCGCGCGCCGCTCTGGTCGCGTCAACAAAGCTGCCGCCGGACACTATGCCAAGGCAGGTGTGGAAGCCGGAAGTGCGCTGAAAGAGTTCACCGTATCGCCTGAACAACTGGCTGGCCTGCAAATAGGCGCCACGGTCAGTGTCGAGATATTTCAAGCGGGTCAGCTGGTCGATGTGACGGGCATCTCAAAAGGTAAGGGCTACGCCGGCACCATCAAGCGTTACAATTTCAAATCAGGCCGTGCATCGCACGGTAACTCCAAGTCGCACAACGTACCGGGTTCAATTGGTATGGCGCAGGACCCGGGTCGTGTTTTTCCGGGTAAGCGCATGACTGGCCATCTCGGCGATGTGCAAAAGACGGTTCAGAATCTACAAATCGTGCGGATTGACGTCGCCCGTCAATTATTGCTGGTCAAGGGCGCTGTCCCGGGCGCGCAAAACGGTAGCGTGATTGTCCGTCCAGCCGTGAAAGCAGGTGCGTAATGGAACTTAAAGTCATCAATGACAAGGGTCAGTCGACCGCAAATATCAGCGCGTCCGACGAACTATTCGGCAGGGAATATAACGAAGATCTGGTGCATCAGCTGGTGACTGCCTATATGGCGAATGCTCGTGCTGGTAACAGCAAGCAAAAAGGTCGCAGTGAAATAGCCAAGAGTACCCGCAAGCCGTTCGCGCAAAAAGGCACTGGCCGTGCGCGTGCCGGTATGGCGTCGAGCCCTTTGTGGCGTGGCGGCGGTAAGATATTTCCGAATACCGGCGAAGAAAATTACAGCCAAAAAATTAATCGCAAGATGTATCGCGCTGGCGTGGCTTCGATTTTATCCAAGCTGGTCAGCGAGAATCGCTTGATTGTAATAGACAGCCTGACGGTTGATTCCCCCAAGACTAAACAGCTGGCGCTGAAGATTAAAAGTATGGGTCTCAATCAGGGCCGGGTGTTAATCATCACTGACAGTGTGGATGAAAATCTTTATTTGTCGTCACGCAATTTGCCCAACGTATTGGTGTTGGAAGCGAACCAGGCCGACCCGGTCAGCTTGATCCGTTTCCCTAACGTGATTGTTACGCGTAATGCTGTGGCCAAGATTGAGGAGATGTTCGCATGAGTACCCAACAATTTAGCCAAGAGCGTTTGATGAAGGTGCTGCTCGCGCCACAAATCTCCGAAAAGGCGACTCACGTTGCCGAAAAAAATGAGCAAGTAATTTTTCGCGTTGCAACCGACGCAACCAAACCTGAAATCAAGGCCGCTGTCGAAATGATGTTCAAGGTGAACGTGGATAGCGTGCAGGTAGCTTGTGTTAAGGGCAAGGTCAAACGTAGCGGTCGCGTAATCGGTCGTCGTAGCGACTGGAAGAAAGCCTATGTGTGTCTGGCTTCCGGACAGGAAATCAATTTCTCTGCAAATGAGCAAGGATAATCATCATGGCATTGATTAAGCTAAAACCAACCACCCCGGGACAGCGTGCAGTAGTGCGTGTTGTCAATCCTGACTTGCACAAAGGCAAGCCGGTTGCTGCTCTGCTGGAAAAACAAAGCAAGACCGCAGGCCGTAACCATAATGGGCATATTACGATTCGCCATATGGGCGGCGGGCACAAGCAACATTATCGCTTGGTCGATTTCAAACGTAACAAAGACGGCATTCCGGCAACCGTAGAACGTCTCGAATATGATCCAAATCGCAGTGCCAATATCGCCTTGCTGTGCTACGCAGACGGGGAGCGCCGCTACATTATTGCCCCTAAAGGCTTGGCTGCCGGGGCAACGCTGGTAAGCGGCTCAGAAGCACCTATCAAATCCGGCAATGCTTTGCCACTCCGTAATATTCCAGTTGGTTCAACTATACATTGCATAGAAATGCTGCCAGGCAAAGGTGCTCAATTAGCTCGTTCTGCGGGCACTTCTGTGCAGTTACTGGCGCGCGAAGGAAGCTATGCGCAGCTGCGTTTGCGTTCAGGCGAAATTCGCAAAGTTCATGTCGATTGCAAAGCGACTTTGGGTGAAGTAGGTAATTCCGAGCACAGTTTGCGTTCGATTGGCAAAGCCGGCGCGATGCGTTGGCGTGGGGTACGTCCGACGGTGCGCGGCGTTGCGATGAATCCTGTGGATCACCCGCATGGTGGCGGTGAAGGTAAAACTGCGGCGGGCCGCCATCCGGTCAGCCCATGGGGCGTGCCATCCAAGGGATTCCGCACACGCCGTAACAAGCGCACCAGTGGCATGATTGTGCGTCGTCGTTTTCAAGTTTAAGAGGTAGGTAAACATGGCACGTTCTATTAAAAAGGGTCCGTTTGTCGACGCGCACTTGCTCAAGAAGGTTGAGGCAGTGCGGGCAACTAACGATAAGCGTCCGGTAAAAACCTGGTCACGCCGTTCTACGGTGCTGCCCGAGTTTGTCGGCCTGACGATTGCGGTACATAACGGTAAGCTGCACATTCCTGTTTATGTGTCCGAGAATATGGTAGGTCATAAGCTGGGCGAGTTTGCTATGACACGCACGTTCAAAGGTCATGCCGCCGATAAAAAAGCAGTTGTGAAGAAGTAGGAGGAATTATGAAAATGACTACTGCGGTGGCTAAAAATATTCATCTTTCTGCGCAAAAAGGCCGTCTGGTTGCTGACCAGATTCGTGGTTTGCCGGTTGCTCAGGCGCTTAACATTTTGACCTTCAGTCCAAAAAAGGGTGCAGAGATCATCAAAAAAGCACTGCAATCAGCAATTGCAAATGCCGAGCACAATGACGGTGCTGATATTGATGAACTAAAAGTAAAAATTATTTATATCGACAAGGCAACTTCTTTAAAACGTTTTATCGCACGCGCTAAAGGCCGTGGTAACCAAATCGAAAAGCAGACCTGCCATGTCACGGTCAGTGTCGGAAACTGAGGATAAATTATGGGACAAAAAATTCACCCAACTGGTTTTCGATTGAGTGTTCGCAAGAACTGGGATTCGAAGTGGTACGCTAACAGTGAAAATTTTGCTGGCTTGTTACTTAAGGACATCGAAGTCCGTGCATATCTGAAAAAGAAACTGGTTACTGCGGGCGTTTCAAAGATCATCATCGAGCGCCCGGCTAAAAACGCCAAGGTCACCATTTATACCGCACGTCCAGGTATGGTAATCGGTAAAAAAGGTGAGGACATTGAGGCGTTACGCGCCGAGCTGCGTAAGCGTATGGGTTTGCAATCAGTCGATGTCGCAATTGAAGAAGTACGTAAACCGGAAATCGACGCACAGCTTATTGCAGATAGTATTACTGCCCAGTTGGAAAAACGTATCATGTTCCGTCGTGCCATGAAGCGTGCAATGCAAAATGCCATGCGTCTTGGCGCGCAAGGCATCAAAATCATGAGCGCCGGCCGGTTGAACGGGATTGAAATTGCCCGTACCGAGTGGTATCGCGAAGGCCGTGTGCCGTTGCACACGTTGCGCGCCGATATTGACTATGGCACTTCTGAAGCGAAGACGACTTACGGCATCATTGGCGTAAAGGTTTGGGTATTCAAGGGTGAAGTAGGTGTACAGGAAACTCCCGTTCAGGCAGCCGCTGAGCCGGAAAAGAAAGCAAGAAAGTCGGGAGCAAAACATGCTGCAACCAGCTAGAAGAAAATATCGTAAAGAACAAAAGGGCCGTAACACTGGACTTGCTACCCGCGGCAATCAAGTTAGTTTCGGTGAGTTTGGTTTGAAGGCGGTTGTGCGTGGTCGTTTAACGGCACGTCAAATCGAAGCGGCGCGGCGCGCCATGACGCGGCATATCAAACGTGGCGGACGTATCTGGATTCGTATTTTCCCCGACAAACCGATTTCGCAAAAACCGGCTGAAGTGCGCATGGGAAATGGTAAGGGTAACCCTGAGTACTACGTTGCCGAGATTCAACCTGGAAAAATGCTTTACGAGATGGACGGTGTGGATGAAACATTGGCGCGTGAAGCGTTTCGCTTGGCTTCGGCAAAGTTGCCATTGGCCACCACTTTTGTAGTTAGACAGGTAGGTACATAACATGACAACCAATAAAAACAGGGCTTCTGAGCTTAAAGCCATGCCTGCAGCGGGCCTGCTAACTGAGTTAATGGCTTTGACCAAGGCCCAGTTTGGCATGCGTATGCAAGTGGCAACACAACAAATGACCAATACCAGTGAGTTGCGCAAAGTGCGTCGCGACATCGCTCGTATAAAAACTGTGCTAGCGCAGAAGGACGTTCAAATATGAGTGAACCCAAGTTAAAGCGTACCCTTACCGGTACGGTGGTCAGCGACAAAATGGATAAAACTGTCACGGTTTTGGTAGAGCGCAAAGTGAAACACCCGTTATTGGGAAAAATTATTCGCGTATCCAAGAAATATCACGCGCATGATGAGGCTAATGAATTTCATACCGGTGACATGGTGAGTATCGAAGAGTGCCGCCCATTGGCTAAAACCAAGAGCTGGCGCGTGGCCAAATTGCTGGGTAAAGCGACTGAAATTTAGCGTAGTTTTTTCTTGCATCTTTTTTGCATTTACATATAATACGCGGCTTCGTTTCATCGCCGCTTGCGGCGACCAAACCCGAACGGGTTCCAAAACTGGCCGCCATTAAGCGGAATAAGTTGGAGAGAAAAAATAATGATACAGATGCAAACAGTTTTAGATGTGGCCGATAATACCGGCGCACGTTCGGTGATGTGCTTCAAGGTTCTGGGTGGATCCAGGCGTCGTTACGCCTCCGTTGGCGACGTGATCAAAGTAAGCATTAAAGATGCTGCGCCGCGTGGTCGCGTTAAAAAAGGCGAGATATACAATGCAGTAGTGGTGCGCACGGCTAAAGGCGTACGCCGCAGCGATGGCTCGTTGGTCAAGTTTGATGGTAATGCGGCGGTGTTATTGAATGCCAAGTTGGAGCCGATTGGTACGCGTATTTTTGGACCAGTGACGCGCGAATTGCGCACTGAGAAATTTATGAAGATCGTTTCGCTGGCATCTGAAGTGCTGTAAGCGGTAGTGGATCGAGCTGAGGTAAAGTCATGCAAAAAATTAAAAAGAACGACGGAATTATCGTGATTGCCGGTAAGGACAAAGGTAATCGCGGCAACGTGCTGAGTGTGCTGGGTGATTACCTGCTGGTGGCTGGTATCAACAAGGTTAAGAAACATCAGAAACCCAATCCGGTAAAAGGCTTGGCGGGTGGAATTGTGGAAAAAGAATTGCCGATTCATATATCGAATGTGGCTATTTATAACGCGACTGCAAAGAAGGGTGATCGCGTAGGGATTAAAGCGCTGGGAGATGGACGCAAGGTTCGCGTGTTCAAATCAAATGGCGAAATGATTGACGCTTGAGGAGTTTATAGAACATGGCTCGTTTGTATCAGTTTTACAAAGATAAGGTGACTAAAGACTTGATGACGCGGTTCGGCTACAAGTCTGTTATGCAAGTACCGCGTATTGAAAAGATTACCTTGAATATGGGTGTTGGTGAGGCGGTTGCTGACAAAAAAGTAATGGATTTTGCCGTTGCTGATATGCAAAAAATTGCTGGTCAGAAGCCGGTCGTCACGATGTCAAAAAAATCAATTGCAGGGTTCAAAATTCGCGAAGGATATCCGGTGGGCTGCAAAGTTACATTGCGTAAAGACCGCATGTATGAATTTTTGGATCGGCTGATTTCTGTTGCCATTCCCCGTATTCGGGATTTTCGCGGTATTTCCGGTAAATCGTTCGATGGCCGTGGCAACTACAACATGGGCGTAAAAGAGCAAATCATTTTTCCGGAAATCGAATACGAAAAAATTGATGCATTACGCGGCATGAACATCACTATTACCACTTCGGCAAAAACTGATGAAGAAGCCAGAGCGCTTCTGACAGCATTCAAACTTCCGTTAAAGAAATGAGAGAAGACTAATGGCTAAGATGGCATTGATTAACCGTGAGCAAAAACGTCGCAAAGCAGTCGCAAAATTTGCAGCCAAGCGCGCGCTGTTACTGGCGGATATTTCAAATATGAAGCTCAGTGAAGAGGGGCGCGCCGCTGCCCGATTAAGATTGCAAGCGTTGCCACGCAACTCGAGCCCGGTTCGCTTGAGAAACCGGTGTGCATTGACGGGTCGCCCTAGAGGTACATATAGAAAGTTTGGTTTGGGGCGGACTAAAGTGCGTGAATTTGCAATGCGCGGCGAGATTCCTGGCATCGTTAAGGCAAGCTGGTAGGAGAATTATATATGAGCATGAGTGATCCAATTTCCGACATGATGACGCGCATTCGTAATGCGCAGCTCGCGGAAAAAACCAATGTAGTGATGCCTTCCTCGAAAATCAAGGTGGCAATCGCTGAAGTGCTAAAAGACGAAGGCTACGTTGAAGGGTTCAGTGTTATTGCTGCCGATGGCGGGAAGGCTACGCTTGAAATAGTTCTTAAATACTACAGCGGTCGTCCGGTAATCGAAAAAATCCAGCGTATCAGCCGTCCCGGCTTACGTGTGTATAAAGGTTCCGGCGATATTCCCAGTGTGATGAATGGTCTTGGTATTGCCATTGTTTCTACTTCCAAGGGTTTGATGACTGACCGTAAAGCGCGCGCCAATGGTATTGGTGGTGAAGTGCTATGCGTGGTTGCGTAGTGAGGTAAATATGTCCAGAGTTGCTAAAAATCCTATCGTAGTGCCAAGCGGCATAGAAGTCGTGGTGGCAAAAAATGAAATTTCAGTAAAGGGTCCGCTGGGTATGCTCAAGCAGGCTCTATCGCTGGATATCAGCGTGGTGCGTGAAGGTGATAACTTGTTATGCAAGGCTTTAAATGAATCTGCGCAATCTAATGCCATGTCCGGTACGACCCGTGCTTTGCTAGCCAACATGGTGCGCGGTGTAAGTAAGGGTTTTGAGCGCAAGCTGACCCTGGTTGGTGTGGGATATCGGGCGCAGGCTGCTGGAGATACACTGAACCTGACATTGGGTTACTCCCATCCGGTTGCATATAAAATGCCTGCCGGTATCAAGGTAGAGACGCCAACGCAAACTGAGATCGTGTTGAAGGGCATGGATAACCAGCGAGTCGGACAAGTGGCTGCTGAAATTCGTGCCTTCCGTGAACCTGAGCCTTACAAAGGCAAGGGTGTGCGTTATAGCGATGAAGTAGTTCTTTTGAAAGAAACCAAGAAGAAATAATTGAGGCGCATATGTTGAACAAGAATGAAGCGCGTCAGCGCAGAGCACGCAAAACCCGTGCACGCATAGCTGAGAAGAAAACGGTGCGTCTGGCCATTAACCGAACCAACTTGCACATTTATGCGCAGATTATTTCTGCTTGTGGCAGCAAGGTTTTGGCAAGTTCGTCCAGCGTAGAGGCAGAAGTTCGCAAGGATCTGGCGAATGGCGGCAACACTGCCGCTGCCGCAGTAATCGGTAAGCGTATCGCGGAAAAAGCCAAAAGTGCGGGTATTACCCAGGTTGCTTTTGACCGTTCCGGTAACCGTTATCATGGTCGTGTTAAAGCGTTGGCAGAAGCCGCTCGCGAACATGGCTTGCAGTTCTAATTGGAGTTGAGCAATGGCTAAACCACAAGGAAAAATGCAGCAACAGGAAGAGCGCGATGATGGAATGATTGAAAAAATGATCTCTGTGAATCGTGTCACCAAGGTCGTTAAGGGTGGTCGCATCATGGGATTTGCGGCATTGACTGTGGTGGGTGACGGTGATGGTCGCATCGCTATGGGTAAAGGCAAATCCAAAGAAGTTCCGGTTGCAGTGCAAAAGGCGATGGAAGAAGCGCGGCGCAATCTGGCCAGGATAAACCTTAAAAATGGTACTTTGCACCACACCGTGATCGGCAGGCATGGCGCAGCCAAAGTGTTGATGCAGCCAGCCTCGGAAGGTACGGGGATTATTGCCGGCGGAGCGATGCGCGCAGTATTTGAGGCAGTCGGTGTACGCGATGTTTTGGCGAAATGTATCGGTTCCAGCAATCCTTACAATGTGGTGCGCGCTACGTTAAATGGATTGAGGGCTTTGAATTCTCCATCTGAAATTGCGGCTAAGCGCGGCAAGAACATAGATGAAATTTTGGGGTAAGAGATGACACAGGCCAAAACAATCAAAGTGACGCAGATCAAAAGTTTAATCGGCACCAAGCAATCGCATCGCGATACGATTCGTGGTTTGGGTTTGCGTCGTATTAACCACACAGTGCAATTGGAAGATACGCCTTGCGTGCGCGGCATGATCAACAAGGTATATTACCTAGTAAAGTACGAGGCGTAACCATGCAACTTAATAATATACAACCCGCACAAGGTGCAAAGCATGCCAAGCGGCGCGTCGGTCGCGGTATCGGTTCTGGTTTGGGCAAGACCGCTGGACGTGGTCACAAGGGGCAAAAATCACGCTCTGGTGGATTTCATAAGGTCGGATTTGAAGGCGGTCAAATGCCGCTGCAACGCCGTTTGCCAAAGCGTGGATTTATTTCTTTGACACGTCGTGATACAGCGCAGGTACGTTTGTCAGATTTGCAAAAACTGCCCATAGACAGGATTGATTTGCTGGCGCTCAAGCAAGCCGGGGTGGTACATGCAAATGCGTTGTCGGCTAAGGTCATTTTGTCTGGTGAAATTTCACGTGCGGTAAAGCTGCAAGGCCTGTTGATAACCAAAGGCGCGCGTGCAGCGATCGAGGCCGCTGGCGGTAGCGTCGCCGAGTAAGGATTGCGTGAATACAGCAGCTAAAGTAACGAACAAGAGTAAGTACGGTGATTTAAGTCAGCGTCTGTGGTTTTTGTTGGGTGCGCTGGTGGTGTATCGGATTGGTGCTCACATACCTGTGCCTGGTATTGATCCGGGAGTATTGGCAGATTTATTCAAGTCACAAAAAAATGGCATTCTGGGCATGTTTAACATGTTCTCTGGTGGTGCGCTTTCACGCTTTACCATTTTTGCTTTGGGTATCATGCCGTACATTTCGGCATCCATCATTATGCAGTTGGCAGCAATTGCGGTGCCACAGCTTGAGCAGCTGAAGAAAGAAGGCGAGGCAGGGCGCCGCAAGATTACGCAGTACACCCGGTATGGCACTTTGGTATTGGCCTTGTTCCAGGCGTTTGGCATATCGGTAGCACTGCAAGCGCAGCCCGGGCTGGTGCCGAATCCAGGTTCACTGTTTCAAATGACTACAGTCATCACGCTGGTGACAGGAACGATTTTTTTGATGTGGCTGGGTGAGCAGATTACCGAGCGCGGTTTGGGCAATGGTATTTCATTGATTATCTTTGCCGGTATTGCGGCCGGATTGCCGCATGCGATAGGCAGCACTTTGGAGCTGGTGCGCACGGGCGCTTTTTCGATACCGCTGGTGTTGTTTTTGTTGGCGGCTACGGTTTCAGTAACGGCTTTGGTGGTATTTGTTGAACGCGGACAGCGCAAGATTCTGGTGAATTATGCAAAGCGCCAGGTAGGTAACAAGGTATATGGCGGGCAAAGCTCCCACCTGCCTTTGAAGCTGAATATGGCTGGTGTGATACCGCCGATTTTTGCTTCCAGCATCATACTGTTTCCTGCGACGATTGCAGGCTGGTTTGGCAGTGGCCATGGCATGAATTGGTTAAAGGATATGAGCGAGAAGCTTTCTCCCGGTCAGCCGATTTATGTAATGGTGTATGCGGGGGCGATTGTGTTCTTCTGCTTCTTCTACACAGCATTGGTGTTTAGCCCGAAAGAAACGGCTGAAAATTTGAAGAAGAGCGGCGCATTTTTACCTGGTATACGGCCTGGCGATCAAACGGCCAGATATGTTGAAAAGATCATGATGCGTCTGACTATGGTTGGTGCGGTTTATATCGCTTCAGTGTGCTTACTGCCGGAATTTTTGGTGGTTAAATGGAACGTTCCGTTTTATTTTGGCGGTACTTCTTTGTTGATTTTGGTTGTGGTAACGATGGATTTCATGGCGCAAGTTCAGTCATATTTGATGACACACCAGTATGAAGGCTTGTTGAAAAAAGCCAATTTCAAAGGTGGGTTAACGCGCTAATGTCAAAAGAAGATGTGATTCAGATGCAGGGTGAAATCGAAGAATCATTGCCCAATGCCACGTTCAGAATCAAGCTGGAAAATGGTCACGTTGTGTTAGGCCACATATCCGGAAAAATGCGTATGCACTATATACGTATTCTGCCCGGAGATAAGGTTACGGTGGAGTTGACGCCATATGATTTAAGCAAAGCGCGCATTGTTTTTCGCGCTAAATAGCAAAGCAAGCAAGGAGAAACAAAATGAGAGTCCAAGCATCGGTTAAAAAGATTTGTCGCAATTGCAAAATTGTTATTCGTAAGCGCGTGGTACGGGTTATTTGCACCGAGCCGCGCCATAAGCAACGCCAGGGCTGATTGAGTGAAATCCGTCTTGAGTGTTATAATTTTCGTCTTTAAAACATAGGGTAGCTGCATGGCACGTATTGCAGGGGTGAACATCCCAAACCATCAACACGCTGTGATTGCCTTGACTGCAATCTACGGTATTGGACGTCAACGCTCGCACGGAATCTGCGCTGCGGCTGGCGTAAATTCCAGCACCAAAATGAAAGACCTGACCGATGCAGAAGTAGAAAAATTGCGTGAACAGGTTGCCAAATTTACGGTAGAAGGTGATCTGCGTCGTGAAACGACCATGAACATCAAACGCCTGATGGATTTGGGTAGTTACCGAGGGCTGCGTCATCGTCGCGGACTGCCGTGTCGTGGTCAGCGTACTCGCACCAATGCACGTACTCGCAAGGGCCCGCGCAAAGCGATTGCCGGTGCCAAGAAATAATTTGCTATAACGCCTTAAAGGACTAGATATATGGTTAAGCCCAGCACGAAAGTGCGCAAGAAAATAAAGAAGAACGTAGCGGAAGGCATAGCGCATGTTCATGCATCCTTTAACAATACGATTGTCACCATCACTGATCGTCAAGGCAATGCATTGGCATGGTCTACCAGTGGCGCAAATGGTTTTAAGGGCTCACGTAAAAGCACCCCGTTCGCTGCACAGGTTGCGGCTGAGCTGGTCGGTAAGGCCGCCGCTGAATGTGGCGTTAAGAATCTCGAAGTGCGTATCAAAGGACCCGGCCCAGGCCGTGAATCCGCAGTACGCGCGTTGAACACGGCTGGTTTTAAGATAACCAGTATTTCCGATATTACACCGGTGCCGCACAACGGTTGCCGCCCGCCTAAAAAGCGTCGTATCTAATTTTTTGGGAGTCGAACTTGGCTAGAAATCTTGATGCAAAGTGCCGTCAGTGCCGCCGCGAAGGCGAAAAGCTGTTTCTGAAAGGCGAAAAGTGTTTCACTGACAAATGTGCTGTTGAGCGCAGGGCATATCCGCCTGGTCAACATGGACAAAAGAAAAACAATCGCTTGTCCGAATACGGTGGACAGTTGCGTGAAAAGCAAAAAGTGCGTCGCACCTATGGCGTTCTGGAAAGACAGTTCCGGCTGACTTACAAACAAGCGGAAAGCCAACGCGGTATCACCGGCGAAAGCTTGCTGCAGATTCTGGAATCGCGTCTGGATAACGTCACCTATCGTATGGGTTTTGGCGCATCACGTGCCGAAGCGCGTCAGGTAGTGCGACATAACAGTTTGCTGGTGAATGGCAAACGAGTGAATATCCCTTCCTATCAAGTGCGTCCCGGCGACACGGTCGAAATAGCTGAAAAATCCAAAGCGCAACTGCGTATTAAAGCGGCACTTGCAGCTGCGGAGCAACGCGGCTTTCCGGAGTGGCTGGAGGTCGACACCAAAGCCTTTAAGGGAATATTTAAAGCCAAACCACAACGTGCTGAACTTCCTGCAACCATTAACGAGCATCTCGTTGTTGAGTTGTATTCCAAGTAATCCACGCGGAGTAGCTTATGCCTAAGAATCAATTTTTAAAGCCACGCATCATTGATGTGCAAAAAGTTTCAGACACCCAAGCCAAAGTGGTGATGGAGCCGTTTGAACGTGGTTACGGACATACATTGGGTAATGCGTTACGTCGTATCTTGTTGTCATCCATGCAGGGTGCCGCGCCCACTGAAGTGAAAATGGCTGGTGTGTTGCATGAATACGCCACGGTAGACGGTGTGCAAGAAGATGTCGTGGACATTTTGCTGAACCTTAAAGGCGTGGTGCTGCGTTTGCATAATCTTCCGGAAGTGGTTTTGACGCTTAATAAACAAGGCCCGGGTGACGTGACTGCGGCTGATATCAGCGCCAATGCAGATGTCGAAGTGGTAAACCCGAATCATGTTATTGCTCATCTGACTGCCGGCGGAAAACTGGACATGCAGATCAAGGTTGAACAGGGGCGTGGCTACGTTTCGGCACTTTCAAGAATTGCGCCGAATGAAACGCGTGCGGTCGGACACATCGCGCTGGACGCATCTTTCAGCCCGGTTAGTCGGGTCAGTTATGCAGTGGAAAACGCGCGGGTAGAACAACGTACCGATCTGGACAGACTGGTGATGCACATTGAAACCAATGGCGCGATAGATCCTGAAGAAGCAATTCGCAGTGCGGCACGTATTCTGGTGGATCAGTTTTCCGTATTCGCTGCGCTGGAAGGTACTGAACCCGTGGTTGAGAAGGTCAAGACTCCCAAGGTAGATCCTATCCTGTTGCGCCCGGTAGACGATCTGGAATTAACGCCGCGTTCTTCTAATTGCCTGAAGGCGCAAAGCATTCACTATATCGGCGATTTGATTCAATACACCGAAAACGATTTGTTACGTACCCCGAATTTGGGACGTAAGTCGTTGAACGAAATTAAACAGGTTCTTGCCGAGCATAATTTATCGCTGGGCATGAAACTGGAAAACTGGCCTGTCGCTGCCGTTTAAAGCAGTAACAAAATGAAGTAGTTACGAAAGGCAAATCATGCGTCACCGTTTAGGTTTAAGAAAACTCAATCGCACCAGCAGCCACCGTCTTGCGATGTTTCGCAACATGACGGTATCTTTGTTGCGCCATGAACTCATCAAGACCACACTGCCCAAGGCTAAAGAGCTGCGGCGTGTTGCCGAACCCATTCTGACATTGGGCAAAACCCCAAGCTTGGCAAATCGCCGTTTGGCGTTTGCACGTTTACGCGATCGTGAAATGGTCACCAAGTTGTTCGATGAACTGGGCCCACGTTATGCAGCACGCAACGGTGGTTATTTGCGCATTCTCAAGTTTGGTTTCCGCCAGGGTGACAACGCCCCGATGGCGTTGATTGAACTGATGGACAGACCAGCGGAAGCCGAAGTGGTTGAAGCGGAATAGAGATCGAGGTCTTCTGATGTCAGATAAAAAGCCGGATTTATCCGGCTTTTTATTTGGCCATCGCAGCGTGTTGGGCTGGATATTTGCCCATGACTTGCTTTAAGTATTTCCCTGTCATGCTGCGTTTGTCTTGTGCAATATTTGGCGGTGCACCCTGGGCAATGATCCGTCCGCCACCATCGCCACCCTCCGGGCCGAGATCAATTACCCAGTCAGCGGTTTTGATGACATCAAGGTTATGTTCAATTACCACTATGGTATTGCCCTGATCGCGCAGTTTGTGGATCACCCCGAGTAACAGGGCAATATCGTGGAAGTGCAGGCCGGTAGTAGGTTCGTCAAGAATATACAAAGTGCGGCCAGTATCGCGTTTGGACAATTCCAGCGATAACTTGACGCGCTGCGCTTCTCCGCCGGATAGCGTGGTGGCGGATTGCCCCAGCGTGACGTAACCCAGACCAACATCCAGCAAGGTTTGTAATTTGCGCGCGATGATCGGCACGGGAGCAAAAAATGCGTGCGCTTGTTCCACGGTCATTTGCAAAATCTGATGAACATTTTTACTCTTGTATTGAATTTCCAGCGTTTCGCGGTTATAGCGCATCCCGTGGCATACATCGCAAGGCACGTAAACGTCTGGCAGAAAATGCATCTCGACCTTGATGACGCCATCTCCCTGACAAGACTCACAACGCCCACCCTTGACGTTGAACGAAAAACGTCCCGGCCCATAGCCGCGTTCACGCGCTGTTGGCACACCGGCGAATAACTCGCGTATTGGGGTGAATAAGCCGGTGTAAGTGGCCGGATTAGAGCGCGGGGTGCGACCGATTGGGCTTTGATCGACGTTGATCACTTTATCAAAAAATTCCATGCCGCTGATTTCGGCGAACGGCGCCGGCTCGGCATTGCTGCCATACAGATGCTGCGCGACAGCGGGATATAGGGTGTCATTGATCAACGTGGATTTTCCTGAACCGGATACGCCCGTTACACAAACCATCAGACCTACCGGCAGATCGAGTGTCACCTGTTTCAAATTATTGCCCGATGCACCCACGATGTGCAGCATGCGCTCGGCGTTTGGCACAAGTCGTTTGCTTGGTATGGGAATGTTGCGCCGTCCGGTTAAATAATCTGCGGTGAGCGACTCGACGCTCTGGCAGATTTCATTTGGTGTGCCTTGCGCGACGATCTGTCCACCGTGTTCACCTGCGCCCGGCCCCATGTCTACCACGTAATCGGCGTGACGAATTGCCTCTTCGTCGTGCTCGACCACGATTACGCTGTTGCCCATGTCGCGCAGTTTTTTCAGGGTATTCAACAGACGGTCATTATCACGTTGATGCAGGCCGATGGACGGTTCATCCAGCACATACATCACGCCGGTCAAGCCGGAACCAATTTGTGAGGCAAGCCGGATGCGTTGTGATTCCCCGCCGGACAAAGTTTCGGCAGAACGCTCCAAAGACAAATAATCCAGTCCGACATTGTTTAAAAATGTCAGCCGATTGACGATCTCCTGCACAATTTTTTCCGCAATCGCCTGTTTTTGACCCTGTAATTTCAGGGTTTGAAAAAACGGCAACGTCTGTCTCAAGGGGAGCGCACTGACCTGGTAAATATTTTTTTCGGCAACACGTACATGGCGGGCTTCCAACCTTAGGCGTGTGCCCTTGCATTCCGGGCAAACGCAGTTATTCAGATATTTTGCCAACTCCTCACGCACAGTGGGCGAGTCGGTTTCTTTATAACGACGTTCAAGATTATTGACGATGCCCTCAAAGGCATGTTCGCGCACGGTTACCTTGCCGCGCTCGTTCAAATAATTAAATGCGATTTCCGATTTTCCGCTGCCATACAACACCACTTGTTGAGTCGCCTCTGGCAGACTCTCATACGATTGTTCCAGGTCAAAGCCGTAATGTTTAGCCAGACCTGCAAGCAATTGGTGATAAAACTGATTGCGCCTGTCCCAGCCTTTGATTGCGCCAGAGCTGAGCGAGAGTTGCGGAAAAGCGACGATACGTTTTGGGTCAAAAAAACTGATGTTGCCCAGCCCGTCGCACTTGGGGCATGCGCCCATCGGGTTGTTGAATGAAAACAAACGTGGTTCAAGTTCGGGTAATGAATAGCTGCAAATCGGGCAGGCAAATTTGGCCGAAAATGAATGTTCGCCGCCGCTATCTATCTCTACTGCCAGCGCCCGTCCCTCAGCATGGCGCAATGCCGTCTCAAACGATTCAGCCAGCCGCTGTTTGACATCCGCGCCGACTTTCAGGCGATCAACAACAATCTCAATCGTATGCTTTTTGTTCTTTTGCAACGAGGGCAGCGCATCAATCTCATGCACCACACCATTGATACGCAAACGCGTAAAACCTTGCGCACGCAGCTCGTCAAACAATTCCAGTTGTTCGCCTTTACGTTCCACCACCAGCGGTGACAGAATCATGATGCGCGTGCCTGCCGGCAATTCCAGCACATGGTCTACCATTTGTCCGACGCTTTGTGCCTGCAACACCAGATCATGGTGCGGGCAATATGGATCGCCAGCGCGCGCAAACAGCAGACGCAGGTAATCATGAATTTCTGTGACAGTTCCAACCGTGGAACGTGGGTTATGTGAAGTGGCTTTTTGCTCAATGGCAATCGCGGGGGAAAGTCCTTCGATCAAATCGACATCCGGTTTTTCCATCAATTGTAAAAATTGTCGCGCATAAGCGGACAGTGATTCCACATAACGCCGTTGCCCTTCGGCATACAAAGTGTCGAAGGCAAGAGAAGATTTACCGGAGCCGGACAAACCAGTGATGACCACTAACTGATGTCGCGGCAAATCGAGGCTGATATTTTTTAGATTGTGGGTGCGAGCACCGCGTATCCGTATCTGTTCCATGCAAGCTATGTTGAATGAGGCCGACCTAGCAGTCTACGCGATTTTGGGTGCTTTCCCAACCTAGTATGATGGGGGCGCTGCAAGCACAGCAAAAACTTCCTATATCCTTGACGTGCGTAAGAGATGCGCGTAAATTATGCGCATAAAAAGTAACTATAATATGCAGATTAGATTAATCGTTCGCCTCAGGCTTGTCGAAAGGCGACCACATAAGGAAAAGTCGTGAGCAATAGTATTTTCAATCAGGCAGCACCAAAGAAGTCGGCTAATCTCAGCATCAATGCCGATCTTCTACAGCAGGCAAAACAGCTCAACATCAATCTTTCGCAAACATTGGAACAGCATCTGGCCGAGGTCATTCGGCAAGCACAGCGCAGCCAGTGGCTGGCAGAAAATCAGAGCGCGCTGGATGAATATAATCGCCGTATAGAGAAGCGTGGTACGTTCAGTGATGGCTTGCGGCGGTTTTGATGGCGCAGTTTGATGTCTACCTGAATCCGAATGCGGGGACTCTT
>DASRWN010000042.1:0-13172 GCA_035654595.1 Gallionella sp.
CTACGGCGTTTTCAGGCGTCCAGGTTCTGGCCGGATTATATTTGGTGGTGACCAAACGGTGGCGTGGGTCGATTGGCGTTGCGACCGGGGCACCAAGATAGACATCCCCCAAACCCAAGGTCAGGTAGCTGGCATTGAATACAATATGTTTGACTTCTTCGATACTGTCCAGGCCGTTGATGCGCCTGATGAACTCAATGTTGCTGGGACACCATGGCGCATCTTTGCGCACCGACTGCATATATTTCTCGATAGCCAACCGTGTGGCAGCGTCGTCCCATGACAAAGGCAAGTGCACGATGCGCGTTGGCACTTCCATGTCGCCCACCGCTGGCAGTAATACCTCGGCGTCTTGCAGGACTTGCAACAGCCGTGGCAAAGACAGAATGCGACTGTCGTAATGTACTTGCAGCGAACGTATGCCCGGCGTTAGATCGAGTATGCCTTGTATCGCGCGCTGTTCCAGCCACTGCATGAGCGCATGTACACGGAAACGCAAACCCAGATCCAATACCAACGGCCCATATTCCACCAACAAATATTTATCCCCGGCTTGCCGGTACACTACCTGGACCCGCTTGGCAGATTCAGCAAACTCGGCCAGCACCGGTGCCGAGGGCATGTCACGCGATGAAACGGGTGGCGCCGCTTTGCTGGAGGCCGATAAATCGGTGATCAGCTTATCCTGTAACGTTTCCATGATGCCGGCATCGAATTGGCTCAGGCGCTTGAAACGTACCTTATCGCCGGCTTTCAGCTGTCCCATTTTCCACAGCTCCGACTGGATGATCGTGGCCGGACAAACGAAGCCGCCCAGACTGGGGCCATCCGGCCCCAGAATCACCGGCATGTCACCGGTAAAATCGACGGTACCGATAGCGTAAGCATTGTCATGGATGTTGGATGGGTGCAAACCGGCTTCGCCGCCATCCTTGCGCGCCCACTGCGGCTTGGGACCGTTCAGGCGCACGCCAGTACGGTTGGAGTTGTAATGCACCTCCCAATCGGTGGTGAAGAACATCTCAATATCATCATCGGTAAAGAAATCGGGTGCGCCATGCGGACCATATAGCACGCCGATTTCCCAATTGCTGCCATAAGCAGGCTGCAGCGATTCGGCCAAAGTCCGGGCGATATGCCGGCCTGCCGCTTGATTGCTGATATGCAACACATCACCGGCCCGCAGCGAGCGTCCGCCATGCCCGCCAAACTGTCCCAAAGTAAAAGTAGATTTACTACCCAGATAATCAGGCACGTCAAAGCCGCCGCGTAGCGCCAAATAAGCGCGGCAACCCGCGCCCGTGATGTTACCCATGTGTAATACGCTACCGGCTTTTATCGTGTGCGACTGCCAGAGGTTAATGGCCACACCGTCCACTTCACTGCTCATGGCAGCGCCCGTAATCGCAATCACGGCATCACAATTGAAGCGTAGCCTGGGACCAATGAGCGTGAGTTCCAGTGCGGCCAATCCTTCTGCATTACCAACCAGGCGGTTCGCCAAGCGGAATGCCAGATGGTCCATAGGCCCGGAAGGAGGAACGCCTACAGCCCAATGGCCGATGCGGCCGGGATAGTCTTGCACGGTGCTTTGTACACCGGGATCCAGCACATCAATGGTCTGTGGGTGGTACTCAAATGTATTGAGGTAGCGAGTGGTTTGTTCTCCTGCCGGGAATACGTCGTCCGCCATGATTTGGCGCAAATATTCCAGGTTCGTCTCTATACCGCCCAATTTTGTATCAGCGAGCGCTTGACGCATACTTACTATTGCAGCGTTGCGATCTGCCGCGTGCACCAGCACTTTGGCGATTAGTGGATCGTAAAAAGGTGAAATTTCACTGCCTTTTTCTACCCAGCTATCGATGCGCGCATGCTCAGCAAATTTGACCTCGGTCAATAAGCCACTGCAAGGCTGAAATTTCTTGTTCGGGTCTTCGGCATAGACACGTACCTGAATGGCATGACCATTCGGTATAAATTGATGGCTTGAATAGCTATCGAGAAAGCCGGTTTCACCTGCTGCCAAGCGCACCATCCACTCTACCAGATCAACGCCGCTGACCAGTTCCGTTACGCCATGCTCAACCTGCAGGCGCGTATTTACCTCGAGAAAATAAAATGCGCCGCTGGCCTTGTCGTAGACGAATTCCACCGTGCCGGCAGAACGGTAATTGATAGCCTCGCCCAGCTTGATAGCGGTTTTGCATAGTGCCTGACGCACTTCATCCGTCAGGTTGGGTGCCGGCGTCTCTTCTATCACTTTCTGGTTACGCCGTTGCACCGAGCAGTCGCGCTCGCCAAGGGCAATCACGCGGCCAACGCCATCGCCGAAAATTTGCACCTCAATATGACGTGCCTGCTGCACGTATTTTTCCAGATAGATGCCACTTTGTTTGAAATTGGCACGCGACAGGCGTTGCACCGATTCAAATGCGGCATGCAGCTCATCGGCTGCCCAGATCAGATGCATGCCTATGCCGCCACCGCCAGCCGTGCTTTTGAGCATGACGGGATAGCCGATACGTGCAGCTTCTGCCTGCGCATGGGCAACGTCATCCAGCAGGCCAGTACCGGGTAACAGCGGTACGCCATTTTGTTCGGCCAGCATTCGCGCCGTATGCTTGAGCCCGAAATCGTGCATCTGCCCAGGTGTAGGGCCGATGAAGGCGATGCCCGCCGCCTCACAAGCTTCGGCGAAGGCCGCGTTTTCGGACAAAAAGCCATAGCCGGGATGTATGGCTTGCGCCCCGCTGTGCTTGGCGGCGGACAGGATGCGTTCAAAATTCAGATAGCTTTCAGCGGCAGCGGCCAGGCCGATGTAGACTGACTCATCGGCCTCTAATACGTGCTTGGCACCGGTGTCCGCTTCCGAATACACTGCGACAGAGCGTACGTCCATGCGCTTAAGTGTTCGAATAATCCGGCAGGCAATCTCCCCGCGATTGGCGATTAATACCTTATTGAACATGACTGGTTTTCTTAGTGCTAGCGGGCCGTCCCGCTTGGTTTAACAATCGTATTGGGCCGTCCCGATACGTGTATAAACTGATCTAAGCGTCCGACGCAACTGCGTCCCAGATCAACAACCTCACTGGCGTTGGGTTATAGGCATTACAGGGGTTGTTCAATTGCGGACAATTGGAAATCAGTACGATAACATCCATCTCCGCACGCATCTCCACATATTTGCCTGGCGCAGATATCCCATCGGCAAAGCTCAATCCGCCATCAGCGGTGACCGGCACATTCATGAAAAAATTAATATTAGCGCCGATGTCACGTTTGCTCAGGCCGTGATGATGAGCGCAATCGCAATGGTTTAAGGCCGTCATAAAACTATCGCGGCAACTGTGCATGGCATACTTGTCCAGAGCGTAACGCACCGTGTTGCTTTCGGCGGCACAGGCACCTCCCAGCGTGTCGTGACGACCGCAGGTGTCGGCAGTGATGGTCAACATGACATTGCCTTCGCTGGAGTAGAGCGTCGAGCCAGTCGTCAGATAGATCTGCGCTTGACGGGCAATGGTATCGACTGCGCTGTAACGCTCTTCCGGGTCTGCTGTGCTGTAGAACAACGTATCGACCGCCTGATTGCCATGCATATCCAGAATACGGAAGGTCTGGCCTTTCTTCACGTTGGACATCCACGGTTCGCCCGCTTTGCATATCTGGTCAAGCACGGCGTTTACCGGGTCCAGTTTACTTTCTGTCAATGTCTGCATCACAGGTAATAGCGTTCCGTATTAACAAAGCCGCGCTGATTCTGTGCGCAACTATTTCGGCAAACATCATCCTGTGCCGCATCGCCTGCATGCCAGGCACTGATCTTGACTGGTGATGGCTGATAAACAGTTTGAGGATCCAGCGGATGCGGCGCCGCTGACAGAACCAACAGCACATTCATGTCGAAACGCACCTCAACATAATTGCCAGCTCGGCTATGCTGGGTGTGGAAAGTTAGCTCGCCTGCATCAGCGGCGCTGACTTTACTGAAAAAATTCACATTGGCTACCAGATCACGCTTACCCAAACCATACTTGGCCAGTTCTATCAACAGTCCATCCTTGCCGTTACGGTACATATCATTCCGATGACTCTGGAAATCGGCCTTGCCAAACTTGGCCTCAATTTGCAGTGCATCTGAAACACCACAGATGGTATCGTGCCAGCCCACACTGTCGTCAATAATCGAGCAAATCACGCGACCCATATCCGAGTAGCATACATGGCCCTTGGTTAAAAAAGCCGTGTGCTGGGCTTTGAGCGTGTCCGGCATATTGTAGCGTTCCAGCTTGTCTTCCGGGTTGTAAAATCCGGCAGCAAGATTGGCTCCGCCACCCAAGTCAGTCAGTCTTAAAGCTGTGCCACGACGTATAAGGCCGGACCAATGACAGCCGCCCGGTATAACTTCTTCCCATAAATAATCTGTGGTTTTGGTTGGCATGTGATCAGGTTGTTGATTTGCTCATGGGGTGCAGCGGCGGCATAACCGCACTGATGAGTTGCAGCTTGCCGGTTTTAACACCACGCAAGGTAATAATGGCATTGGCAATGGATTGTACCGTCTGGACTGGGCCTTGCACCAGAATCACCTCCATGGTCTGGTCACCCATCAAGTGCACATGCAGCGAGCTGATCACTTCATCCAGGTAGCGATATTGCAGGTCGGCCAAGGCTTTCTGCAATCCTCTTACAGTGTTGTTGTAAAGAATTGTGATAGTACCCGCCATGACCTCGTTGCTGGTCTGCCGCTTATGTTCAACCAGGCTTTGCCTCAACATATCGTTGATGGCCTGTGAGCGGCTTTCGAAGCCGCGTTGAGCCACCATGATGTCCAACTCGGCATGCAGGTCTTCCGGTAACGAGATGCCAATACGGTTCACTAATTTATTTTTTTTACCGTTCATTTCTCAATTTTACTTGTTTATACGAAGTCAAAACATATGACTGTATCGGTTAATTTCCCATTGGCTGATGGACAAATGGTAATTTTCCCATTCCTGGGTTTTATAAATGATAAATTCATCACGCAGTTCTTTGCCTAACGTCTTTTCCACGAGCGGGTCAGCAGCAAACGCCGCTACCGCTTCTTGCAGGGTTTGCGGCAAAAACACGATACCACGTTTGCTGCGTTCTTCTTCAGTAATGGCATACAGATTGTCTTCGTTCGGCGCGCCCGGATTCAAACCTTCACGGATGCCCTCCAAGCCAGCCGCCAATGCCAACGTAGCGGCAAGGTAAGGATTGACTGCGCCATCGGGGTTACGCGATTCACAGCGACCGCCGCCGGACGGGACGCGGACAGAATTGGTGCGGTTGTTGGAGCCATAAGAGTTGAACACCGGCGCCCAACTGAAGTAGCTCATGGCGCCACGGCGTACCAGACGCTTATAACTATTGACCGTAGGCGCAAATGCCGCACACAGGGCGTGGCCATGTTTAAGGATGCCCGCGATAAACTGATAGCCAAGTTCGGTCAAGCCCATTCCGTGTGGATCGTCTTTTGGGTCGCAGGCAAACAGATTTTTGCCTGTCTTGAGGTCATACAGTGACATATTGAAATGGGCGCCTGTACCAGTTTGATCGGCAAATGGCTTGGGCATCATGGTAGCAAGCAGGCCAGCTTCCTTGGCGTAATGCTTGGCCATGTGGCGGAAAAAAATTAAGCGGTCGCACATGGTCAATGCGTCGCTGTAATTGAAATCAAACTCAAATTGGCTATTGCCGTCTTCATGATCAAATGAATACAGATCCCAGCCCAACGCATTGATCGCACTCGCCATCCTGTCTAGCCATGCGAAGTTATCCATGAAACCACGCACATCGTAGCAAGGCTTGGTGAGCTTGTCGTCCTGGTTAGGAATCGCCAGAGTGCCGTCTGCATTCTGTTTCAACAGATAGACCTCGCACTCTATGCCTAGATTGAGGCCAAAGCCCATCTCCGCCGCTTGCGCCAACATATTCTTTAAAGCAACCCGTGTGTTCAGGGGATAAGGTTTACCTTTAAAAGTGTTGTCTGCCGGCATCCACGCCACTTTGGGTTCCCAAGGCAACTGGATGATGCGGTCCAAATCCGGTACAGAGGCCAGTTCATCATCGCTTGGTGCCTGACCCAAGCCATCCAGGGCATAGCCAGTATAACGTTCCGAACCTCCCGCCATTTGCGGCAGGTGATCTATCGGCACCACTTTAGCCTTGGGTATGCCATGAATATCTACATATGCACCGATGCAATATTGCACCCCCCGGCTTTTTAACTGATCCTGTATTTTAGTAATTTCGGCGGGTGTTTTTGACACAGCAAACCTTTCGTGAAACCCAACAAGTCATCAGATAATTCAGTTGCATAATAGGATGAATTGCCATGCTTCATTCCACATTATCGTTGACGTTAACAAAGCGAATCATGCGGGTATGTATCGGCGTTTCGCTTTCTTTTTTTTCTTCGCCGGGAGGATGAATCAAAGCCTCCAGCCGCGCCTTGGTAGCGAGGAATTCGGCGCCAAACAATTGGTCGGAACTGCGCGGTCGCGGCACCGGCACTTCGATCAGCTCCTGCACTTCGCCTGGGTGTGCCTTGAGCACGAGGATGCGGTCGGCCAGGTAAATGGCTTCATCAAGGTCGTGCGTGATAAAAACGATGGTGACGTCGATGTTGCGCCAGATTTCGAGCAGGTGTGACTGCATCTTGCAGCGCGTCTGCGCATCCAGCGCACCGAACGGCTCATCCATCAGCAAGATGCGAGGCTGGTTGACCAACGCTCTGGCAATGGCTACACGCTGCTTCATCCCACCGGAAAGCTCATGCGGATAAGCATGGGCAAATTTCTCCAGCCCTACCAATTCAAGCCATAAATCAACTTCACGCCCGGCCTCTTCACGGGGCATATTGTTCATTTCCAAGCCAAACATGATGTTCTTTTTGACACTAAGCCAAGGGAACAGCGTGTAGCCTTGGAACACCATGCCACGATCCCGGCCCGGCCCGGTCACCGGTTTCCCGTCCAACAGTACCTGACCATTCGTATAGCTTTCCAGTCCGGCCAGAATACGAACCAAAGTCGACTTTCCACAACCGGAGGGACCGATCACGCAAACAAACTCACGTCTATGTGTTTTGAAATTTACGTTTTTTAGGGCCGTCGTTTCACCCTTGGCTGTCTCGTATATTTTGTCGAGGTTTCTGACTTCCAGGATCACTTCACGCGATTTCAGGCGATCAAACCGGCTCTGGACTGCCTCGGATTGTTCAAGGTAGCTTGGCAAATGGCTGGTAGTGTTCATGTTTATTCCTTGTTAGTCGAAAGTTCCCAGCGGAACAATCTCTTGCCCAGAAGGGCCAGCAGCAAATCGCCGCCAAAACCGAGTAAACCGATCATGAAGATGGCGGCGTAAACATTATCAAAATGCTGGTAACGTGCTTGCTGGGTGATGAACCAGGTAATACCTGACGAGGTGCCGATCAGCTCGGCCACGATCAGATAAGTCCACGCCCAACCGAGCAAGATGCGCTGATCACGGTAGACGTCCGGCAATACCCCAGGAAGAATCACGTGAAACAGAAGTTTGATGCGGCTGGTGCCGAGCGTCATCGCCGCTTCGATTAGTGCGTAGTCCAGCTTGCGGGTGGTATTGGCAATGATCAATATCTGTTGGAATAGTGTGCCGATCACAATAATGGCAATTTTCGGCCCGTCGTAAATACCAAGAATTGCCACGGCAAGCGCGCCGAACGCCGGTGCAGGCAAGTAGCGGAAAAACTCAACAAATGGCTCGCTCAGCCTTGAAATAGCGCTATAGGCGCCGCAAAGGATACCTAACGGAACACCGATCAGCGAAGAGATCACAAAGCCCCAGAAAATGATTTGGATGCTGTGCCAAAGACTCTCGTGTAACCACTGTCCGTCGCGCTGTTCTGGTGCTGTGGCGAATGCTGTATAGAACGCTTTTGCAACCTTATGTGGCGCGGGTAGGTAGATGGGATTGGCGGGCTGACCCTGGGGCGCGACCTTGCCCGTGGATTGCATATTGGCAAGCTCGTCCTTGAATGCCGCCTTGTCGACCAACATGCCTACTTGGAAGTAATCTACATCGCCCGGGTTGCTGATCAACACCTTCGGATGCCAAATAAAAGGGAGATAACTGACCATGCACCATATCAGCAAAGGAAGCAGGAACGAGGCAACACCTAGCATCGTTTTCTTGTTCTGCGACAGTTCTCGCCGCACCGTAAACCAGGAGCTGGTATTCATTCTCGTTGCCTTACATTCATTCCTGTGATTTCCATTTCACCCTTAACTTTTCCCGCCATCGTCAAAAGATGGTACCGGCATCCTTCCCATCTCCGTTGCGTCCTGATCAAGCGGTTGTGGTTCGGCAAATCTCTGTCCAGTGGGTCGTGGTGATGCGACCCGCGACCGACTGCAAGCGGTGGAATGACTGACTTCTCGGCACAAACGAATACGTTGGCTTCGGAACAATATGCCGTATCCGCTACCAGATTCACGGTTTCCCTTGTACCTCGGGCAAGACGTTCACCCCTCAAGCGCCAGTTAATTTGTTGTTTATCGTTGTGCAGGCTTAAAAAACCGTGCTGGTCGAAACGATCGGGGCACCCTGTCCCTGTCTACAACGCACCTGGTGCACTGCTCGATTCTGCTCCTCGCCTTTCCGATGGCCTTAATGCAACCCTTCTGAAAGACAACCTCTTCCGGCAGCTTCTCCGTTATCTGCCGCTTCGACCAGACTCATGAGTTCTTCAACCTAACCTTCAATTCCTCTTCCAGTTTGTTAATTAGAAGCCGTAACTCAATCCAACTACGAGCGCGTCGTTACCCAAATATTTGCCCTTGGTATCCGTGTAGAAAATCCTGTTGGCATTGGTAGTGGTAGCCGCAACAGTGCCCACTAAGCCATTACCGAAATCTTTGGCCAAGGTCAATGACAGATCGGTATAGTCGCCTGAATTTCCGCTTTGGTTCGTGAGGAATTGGTTCGGGATGAACTGGTGTCCGATATGCGGTGTAAGCGTGAAACCGTGGGTAAGATCTACAGCCGCACTGAGGTCAAAATATTGGCTTCCGGAGCTATTCAGATTGCCAAGGAAATTGCCAACACTGCGGTTGTATTTTAGTGTGTATATTTTATAAATAAGGTCACCGTACACCTCAACTGTGCTGGCGTTCGCAAACGTGCCGGCGGGAACATTATTGTCTCCCACACCGGAATTGTTGCCCGGATACTGGTATGTAATCACGCCCACATCGTACGAAAAATTCGTATCGGTTATTTGTGCCCGATACCCGCCATACAGGTCGAGCTCGTAACTACCCTTTGTAGCGCCATTGAAATCTTTTACCCACTTTACGTTGGAAGCGGCAGTGCCCAAGTAAAGGCCGCTCTTGGTGGTCAAATCGATTCCTCCCTGGACAGCAGGATCGCCCGAGGTCTGCGCAATACCACGCACGCGGTAGTCAGAAATCACCCCCACGTGGTAGGCCAAGCTGTAATCAGGTACAGGCGCCTCTTCCGCATGGACGGTCAGAGAAAAGCCGAGCGCTGCGACGGACAACGCCACCTTGGAAAGCGAATGTTGAAATGTGTTCTTTGAAGGGTTTGAGGTCATGAAAGATTCCTTTTTTTACAGTTATAAAGTAGGGGTTGTAAGCTATTCTCAGTTTGCATTTGTGAAGGACGGGTCGATGTAACTGGACACGTTTTGACTCAAACCGTACGCCTTGTTGTACCAATTGAACGTATTTGAAATCTCGGTAGAACCGTAGATGGATTGATAACCGTCACCCTTGACATATACCTTCTTGCCTTCTTCAAGTGTAAGTAGCTTTGTGCCTTTAAGAAGAGGCAGATATTCCGCTGGACTCACGCCAGAACGGGCTGCCATGATCTTGACTGCGTCTGCCTGAGTCTCGGGATTTTCAATATAGGCAACTACCTTGTTCCACATCTTGACCACCTTTTGCCAGTCATCGCGACGCTCCTTGACGCTGGCTGGATTAACCGCCAAAACGTCATAGATCAAACCCGGTTCGTCGGCAGAGGTATAGATAGCCTTGGCGCCCGGAATGGCTTTTCTGACTTGACCTGCAATGGGCTCCCAGGCTCCGATGGCAGAAACGTCCTCGGATGAGAGCATCTGGGGCATTTCATTGGTTTTGGCACCAACAATTTTTATATCATCCGCTTTCATACCGGCCTTTTTCATGCCATTGCGCAGCAGCAGATGCTCAACCAAACCTACCTCCACAGACACTTTCTTGCCCTTCAGGTCGGTCAGTGTTTTGATGCCCGGTTTGGCAATAATCATATCGTTGCCGTTGGAATAATCTGTTATCAGAATCATCTTGCTTCTGCCGCCGCCAGCACCGGTAACGAGCGCGTCGCCATTGGTCATAAGAACTGCATCAAGCTTGCCCGCCGAGAACGCGTCCAATGACGCTGAGTAATCGAACCATTGGAATTTCACGTCAACACCGGCTTCCTTGAACCAGCCCTTCTCAATCGCCACCTGCCAAGCCACCCAGCCCGGCCAATCGCTGTAACCAATGTTAAGTGGCTCTGCTGCCTGCGATAAACCCGAAAAAAGCAGTGCAGCCGTAAATAAAATACCTGCCGAAAGACTCTTAAAACGCCCAAAACAGAATGATGATGACATTGTAGTTCCCCTTAGGTTAAGTATTACTGAAATTGCTTTTAGTAACACTAGCAAGAGGCGTGCCAAATTTTATTATTAAATAATTCAATAAACTATAATAAATCAAAATATTTCTCTGTTTGGTAACGGTGCTTTTTTGCACTAAAGAAATGCTCCCCGCCCCGAATGTGGGCGGACATACACAATTAACTGTGTGAACTTTAGACTGGAATATGGAAGGACTGCAGAGTGGCGCGCCAGAAGAGATGAATCTGGGCACTGGCAAGAGGTCGTCTCACTTCCATGAAGCTCCTTTAATTGGACCCAGCTTCTAGCAAGTTACATATCTCAGTCGCTGTAATTGGCCTAACCTACTTGAGAAGGAATAAAAGCCGTTGCGTCTCTTGCAACCATCCTATCCACAAGACTAAATACCGCTCCATCAAGCACTACGCCCTCGGCTGCTGCCTTGTCCAGCGTTTCCTTAAATCTTCTCGGTGAAATTGTGCCGTCTCCAAGCATTCCGTATAAGTCAGCCAAGTAACTTAAAAGCGCAGCTCTTTTCTTCCGAGCACGCCATCGTTTTGGAAAACCAAACAGGAGAAAGGCTAGGTAAAGCAACCAACCGCCAGCAAGAATCGTTGCTAGGGTTCCATAATCCTTAATCATTAGAAAGTATGCTATTGCGGGCATTGCAAGATAGCGCAGCGAAATACCTAAACTAACGAAAAGAAATTGTAATCCATAATACTTTGGGTGACTTTTACCCGCGAACATTGCTGCCCAGTTAATGCCTGTACCAGACCCAGTGTTCACGACGTGGTATGTATATGCATCCAACTCAGCAAATACGAAAGCATCCAACAACATCCAATCAAATTTATTGTTCCGAATTTCAGGGTGACTTAAATAGTCAGCAGCAACATTAGTGAGCTGTGCCTTGTCAATGGCAATACCCCGCGTTAAATCATTGGCACGAAGGAAATCATATTTTTGATGATGCCAAAGGTCATGTGGCTCCTCATTTTCACAAAGTGAAAATACATTGTGATGAAGCGCCTTAAATAAAGCTATTATTAGTCGCAGAGCACGTATACACTGGTCACGTAATTCTTCCTTAGTGCTGTTGTTGATAAGTGCATTCGCTTTAATCGATGGAAGAATCGTACCTTCCAAAACCGGTGAGATGAGCGCATATAGACTGAACCCACTGATCCCAGTTTCTTCTTCCCAATATTCATCGCTCCCGATTTCTCGTTTCACAAACTCATCGAGTGACGCGTCTATCTGACTAAGGTCGTTATCATCCATAAATCGTACGCGCTCCTATTGCAACTAACTACGCCTTTTGCCCCCGTCCAAGTAACACGGGGAGCTATAAATACATAACTTGTAATCTAGCACCAAAACTTCCTCCTGCCATCAGGAAATAGAACAAGGCTGCCAAGCATCAAGGGCGGTTACGTGGGATTAACAGAAACCATGCAGTCAATAAAAATGGGCAGCTTGAATCAAGTGCCCAGTTTTATACAGGATTGGCGCGCCCGGCGGGATTCGAACCCACTACCCTTGGCTTCGGAAACCAATACTCTATCCAGATGAGCTACGGGCGCGTTATTTCAGGCGCGCAGCATACCGCTTTTTGCCCAAGCTGATAAATGATTATGCTTCTTCCTGATCCAGGTCAAAGACTTTATGCAGGGCGCGCACCGCCAGCTCCAGATATTTTTCATCAATCACGACAGAAATCTTGATTTCCGAAGTCGAGATCATCTGGATGTTGATGCCCTCTTCTGCCAGGGTGCGAAACATTTTGCTGGCGATACCTACGTGTGAACGCATGCCCACCCCGACCACAGAAACTTTGGCCGCCTTGTCATCGCCAATCACATCACGTGCGCCGATGTGCGCTTGCACCTTGTTTTTCAGGATACCCATTGCTTTGGCAAATTCATTGCGATGCACGGTAAATGAGAAATCCGTCGCGCCATCTATGCCCATATTCTGGATGATGATGTCCACGTCGATATTTGCGTCGCTGATCGGCCCTAAAATTTGATAGGCGATGCCGGGTTTGTCCGGCACACCGACGACGGTGATTTTTGCTTCGTCACGATTGAACGCAATCCCGGAAATGATGGCTTGTTCCATTTTGTCTTCTTCCTCAAAAGTAATCAGCGTGCCCTCGCCCTCTTCTGCAAAGCTGGACAGCACGCGTAGCTTGACCTTGTATTTTCCGGCGAACTCTACCGAACGAATTTGCAATACTTTGGAGCCGAGACTGGCCATTTCCAGCATTTCTTCAAAAGTAATGCTTTTGAGGCGCCGTGCTTCCGGAACCATGCGCGGGTCGGTGGTGTAGACACCGTCTACATCGGTGTAAATCTGGCATTCATCGGCGCGCAACGCAGCGGCAATCGCAACCCCGGTGGTATCCGAACCGCCTCTGCCCAACGTGGTGATGCTGCCGCTTTCATCCATGCCCTGAAAACCCGCTACCACCACCACACAATCGTTG
>DASRWN010000043.1:0-7066 GCA_035654595.1 Gallionella sp.
CAGCAACGTCGCACTGTATCCGCAGTTTCAGGAGTATTTCCGCAAACACCACCCGCCACTGCTCGCAGTTTGGGGCAAAAGCGATCCGTTCTTCATACCGCCCGGTGCCGAGGCCTTCAAGCGTGATAACCCAAATGCAGAAGTACATTTCTATGATACCGGTCATTTCGCACTGGAAACCAACGTTCAAGAAATTGCCGGCGAAATCCGGCGCTTTCTGGCACGCAACGTGCCACCGGATGCGAAGTAATCAGTCGAAATATCGGCGGGACAAGGTCAAACAATGCTCCGTAGTTTAATCCGCGATCAACGCTGTTGTACCCATTCGATCAACGCATCCTGCGCAGCCTGCCCGTGTTTGGCATCGGGATGATTAATAAAAAATACGATGGTCCATTGCTTACCGCTGCGTGATTGCACGTAGCCTGCGACGGTCTTTACGCCTTCTAACGTGCCACTCTTCAGGTGGGCGTGATTGGCCGCGGCGCTTTGCTTGAGGCGTTTCTTCATCGAGCCATCCACGCCGACGATAGGCAGCGAAGCCTCAAACTCCGCTTGCAGCGGGCCGTCTTGCGCAGCCTGTAACAACAACGTCATGCTGCGCGCGCTGATGCGTTCCTTGCGTGACAGACCTGCGCCGTTCTCCAGCACCAGTTCAGGAAAATCCAGTTGCTTTTGCTCCAGCCATTCGTGCACGATCTGAGAGCTGCGCAGGGGTGATGCAGGAAGCATCACTGTCTCACCCCCGGTTTCCCCTGATGAGGGAGTGGGGGCACTCAGGCTCAGGAATAGTTGTCTGGCCATCACGTTGTTGCTAAATTTGTTGATGTCGCGGATCAGCTCCGACAGAGGCTGGGACGTGTGTGTGGCGAACAAAGTCGCGCTGGCGGGAACGGTACCGCCGCGCGATGTGCCGCTCAAGGTGCCACCGAGTTCCTGCCACAGCGCACGAAACAGAGCGGAGACATATTCGGGGTGAGGCAGCAAATTTACGTATTCCGTGCGCTCTCCACATGCTGCAGAAAATGGGCCTTGCACCAACAGTCTGGTCCCGCTCAGTTGCGCACCCACCGCATCATTCCAGTTTTCACAGTCACCCTGCGTAACGCGCGTCACATGATTTTCCAGGGTAATGCCAGCCAGTTCGGGTTCAGTCAGTACGACAACCTTTTCATCATCAGGAATCAGATGCAGCCGTATGGCATTGAAGTTGAGCAGCAACGCATCCGGGTTGACGTTGTAGGCACGCGTCGGATCGTTGTCGAACGCGCCCGGATCGAACGGCTCGGACTCAAAAGCGCTGCGATCCAACACCAGGTCGCCACGTATCTCGCGCAGGCCACGCCCACGCAGCTCGCGCAGCCACAACCAGAGTTGCTCGACTGTGAATTTCGGGTCACCATATCCCTTGAGGACGAGGTCTCCATACAGAGTGCCGTTTTCCAACTTGCCAGCCAGCCAGGCTTCGGTTTTCCAGTTATAGGACGGGCCGAGAATATCCAGCCCGGCATAAGTGGTGAGCAACTTCATGGTGGACGCCGGATTCATCGGTTGTGTGACATTCACACTGATAAGCGACTTGCGTGCATTCACCTCGCGCACTTCGATGCCGACACCAGAGAGCGGGATGTGGGCTTGTTGCAGCGCATCGCGCACGGTGGAAGGCAACGTATCAGCACGGGCAGTGATAGCCACGCACAGGATGATGAACAACACGTAAAAAAATCCTGTTTTCACTCTATTGTCTCGATAATGTTCAGTGTGCGCGTCACCAGCATATCCATTCCTTCTTCCATGACAACATACGGCGGCATGAAATAAACCGTGTTACCGACAGGTCGCAACAATAATTCATTTTGGAGCGCAAGTGCGAAGCAACGTTGTGCAAAATCGGCGTGAGCACCTTCCACTTCGAATGCCCAGATCATGCCTGTATTACGAAAGTTTCGCACTCTGGGATGAGCACGCAGCGGCTCGGCAATGTAATTGAGATACGCGGCTTTGCTGCTGTTGACGTTCAGCACATCGTCTTGCTCGAATATATCCAGCGTCGCCAGTGCCGCGCGGCAAGCCAGTGGATTGCCGGTGTAGGAATGCGAATGCAGGAAACCACGCGCCACTTCGTCGGCATAGAACGCCTGATAGATTTCGTCACGCGTCATCACCACGGACAATGGTAGATAGCCACCGCTAAGGCCTTTCGAAAGCAATAAAAAATCCGGCGTGATTGTCGCTTGCTCGCACGCGAACATCGTCCCGGTGCGCCCCATACCTACCGCGATTTCATCTGCGATCAGATGCACCTGATATTGGTCGCACAAGACACGCGCCCTTTGAAGATACACGGGGTGATACATTGCCATGCCCGCCGCGCCCTGCACCAAGGGTTCGATGATGAAGGCAGCAATGCTGTCATGGTGGTGTTGCAAATGCTTTTCCAGGCTGTCTGCACAGCGCAATGCGAAATCCTCAGCGCTTTCTCCATCATTGGTATTACGCCAGTCCGGGCTGGGTACCGTGGCCTGTTGTTTCAGCAACAGGCCGTAAGCATCCCTGAACAAAGAGACATCGGTTACTGATAGCGCACCCAGCGTCTCGCCGTGATAGCTGTTTTGCAAACTAAGAAATTGCGTTTTTTGGGGTTCGCCGGTATTGCGCCAGTAATGCGCACTCATCTTCAGCGCGATTTCGGTGGCGGAAGCGCCATCCGAGGCGTAGAAGCAATGTCCCAACCCCGCAGGCGCAAGCTGCGCGAGCCGTTCCGATAACTGTACTACCGGTTCGTGGGTAAAGCCCGCCAGCATGACATGTTCCAATTTTTCGAGCTGGTCGGCTATGGCAGCGTTGATACGCGGTTCACAATGCCCGAACAGATTCACCCACCAAGAGCTCACCGCGTCCAGATAGCGCTTGCCGTCGAAGTCGTACAGCCACACGCCCTGCCCACGTGCAATCGGCACTGGCGGAAAATGCTCATGCTGTTTCATCTGCGTGCAGGGATGCCACACGGCAGCAAGGGAACGAGCGACAAGGTTAGTATTGACCGGGGTATGATTTGGCATGAACGAAATCATAACGGGTTTTGTTGCCGGGCAGCGCGGCAAAATATCCGCAACAGGTTATCGATTTAAGAATCCGGGCGATGCGTTACACGATTTGCTTGCGCCTGATTCGCCAAATCATTTAGTCCCAAGCGAGCTTTGCTTTCCTGATTACCCCATCTGTGGCATGCTTCCCCTTTGAATCTTGCAGTCAGAAAGAACCGTAATGAAACGTGTAGATGATTTTCGCCTGCGCTTTGGCAAACAGGAACTGGTGCCCATCATGATAGGCGGGATGGGCGTGGATATTTCCACCGCCGATCTGGCTTTGCAGGCCGCAAAACTGGGTGGGATCGGGCATATTTCCGATGCGATGCTGCCCACCGTCGCCGACCGTCGCTATCAAACCAAATTTGTCAGTGACAAACAAAAGCAGTACAAATTTAATATCGAAAATGTCAACAAGGCAATCGTCAAATTCGACTTAGAACAAGTTGCGGAATCGACCCGTTTACATGTCCAGAACACCATGGAAGCCAAACGTGGCAATGGCATGATTTTCGTCAACTGCATGGAAAAATTAACCATGAATGCGCCGCGCGAAACTTTGCGTGTGAGGTTGTGTGGCGCGCTGGATGCCGGGATAGACGGCATCACTTTAAGTGCCGGGCTGCACCTCGGGTCTTTCGCCCTGATGGAAGACAATCCTCGTTTTCGCGATGCCAAACTGGGTATCATCGTTTCCTCGTTACGCGCCCTGCAACTATTCTTGCGCAAGAATTCCAAATTCGACCGTCTGCCTGATTACATCATCGTGGAAGGCCCCTTGGCGGGCGGGCATCTCGGCTTCGGGGCAGACTGGGCAGACTATGATCTGCACGCCATCGTGGCAGAAATCGTTACTTATTTGCAAACCGAACAACTGGATATCCCAGTCATTGCAGCGGGCGGGGTGTTCACCGGCAGCGATGCGGTCAATTTTATGGAAAACGGCTGTGCGGCTGTGCAAGTGGCAACACGCTTCACCGTCACCAAAGAGTGCGGCTTGCCGCCCAATATTCAGCAGGAATATTTCATCGCTTCCGAGGCCGACATAGAGGTGAACAATACCTCTCCCACCGGCTATCTGATGCGCATGTTAAAAAAATCCCCTTCGATCGGCGCAGGCATTCGTCCCAACTGTGAAGCCTATGGCTACTTGCTGGATGCCAATGGACATTGCGCCTACATTGATGCGTATAACCGCGAAGTGGCGTTGCATCCCGATGCCAAGAAAATTTCGGTGCTGGACAAAACCTGCCTGTGCACGCATATGCGCAATTTCGACTGCTGGACTTGCGGGCAAAACACCTATCGCCTAAAAGACACTTCGTATCGTTTGGCCGACGGTTCATATCAAGTTTTGACGGCTGAACACGTATTTCAGGATTATCAGTTCAGCACCGATAACCAAATCAAACTCCCCGCAAAAAATTAACCCTTTGGTTTTAACAGGGCCGACTAAGGCCACCGGCATCTGCCAATGCTATTTTTAGCCTACCCCCTTGAAATTTAAATAAACAACCTTCACCTTGGCACTCGTTGGCAGAGAGTGCTAGACTCCGCCTCCGTATTTTTTAAACCTCGTTATTTTTAGGAGACATTCCGTATGAAAATTCGTCCTTTACACGACCGCGTCATCGTCAAGCGCATGGAAGAAGAGCGTAAAACCGCTTCTGGAATCGTGATTCCTGATTCTGCCACCGAAAAACCTGATCAAGGTGAAATCACGGCTGTAGGTAAGGGCAAGACCAGCGATGACGGCAAATTACAGGCCATGAACGTAAAGGTTGGCGATCGTATTCTGTTCGGTAAATATGCCGGGCAAACGTTCAAGATGGATGGCCAAGAATATATAACCATGCGCGAAGATGACATCATCGGCATCGTTGAAGCGTAAGTAATCTAAAGACTTTCAGGAGATATAACATGGCAGCTAAAGACGTAAGATTTCACGACGCAGCGCGTAACAAAATGGTAGCAGGTGTGAACATTCTGGCCGATGCAGTCAAAATGACACTGGGGCCTAAAGGCCGTAATGTGGTTCTGGAACGCTCGTTTGGCTCACCGACCATTACCAAGGACGGCGTATCTGTCGCCAAGGAAATCGAACTCAAAGACAAGTTTGAAAACATGGGCGCGCAAATGGTCAAAGAAGTTGCCTCCAAAACTTCTGACGTGGCAGGCGACGGCACCACTACCGCTACCGTGCTGGCACAGGCAATCGTACAAGAAGGCATGAAGTTCGTTGCCGCCGGCATGAACCCAATGGATCTGAAACGCGGCATCGACAAGGCAGTCAGCGCAGCCGTTGAGGCATTGAAAGGTCTTTCCAAGCCTTGCACCACCAGCAAAGAAATCGCGCAAGTCGGCAGCATTTCTGCAAACTCCGACACGGTGATTGGCGAAAAAATCGCTGCCGCGATGGAAAAAGTTGGCAAGGAAGGCGTTATCACGATTGAAGATGGCACCGGTCTGGAAGATGAGCTGGAAATAGTAGAAGGCATGCAGTTTGATCG
This sequence comes from Gallionella sp., assembly GCA_035654595.1. Classification (GTDB taxonomy): domain Bacteria; phylum Pseudomonadota; class Gammaproteobacteria; order Burkholderiales; family Gallionellaceae; genus Gallionella. Next base: position 5,600 of record DASRWN010000043.1, read on the forward strand.
TGGTTATTTGTCGCCGTATTTCGTAAATAATCCAGATCGTCAAATTGCAGCGATGGAAAACCCATTCATCCTGTTGCACGACAAAAAAATCTCCAACATTCGTGACTTGCTGCCAGTGCTGGAACAAGTCGCCAAAGCGGGCCGTTCACTGTTGATCATCGCTGAAGACATCGAAGGCGAGGCACTGGCCACTTTGGTGGTAAACAACATGCGCGGTATCCTGAAAACCGTTGCGGTTAAATCACCGGGCTTTGGTGATCGACGCAAAGCCATGCTGGAAGATATCGCGATTTTGACTGGCGGTACCGTGATTGCTGAAGAAGTAGGCCTGTCTCTGGAAAAAACCACTTTGGCTGAATTAGGCCAAGCGAAACGTATCGAAGTCAGCAAGGAAAACACCATCATCATCGACGGCGCAGGCCAAGATACCGCAATCAAGGCTCGTATTGAGCAAATCGGCAAGATGTACAACGAAGCGACCGGTGACTACGACAAGGAAAAACTGCAAGAACGCAAAGCCAAACTGGCTGGCGGCGTAGCGGTAATCAAAGTCGGTGCCGCCACTGAAGTTGAAATGAAGGAAAAGAAAGCGCGGGTAGAAGACGCTTTACACGCAACGCGCGCGGCTGTTGAAGAAGGTATCGTCCCGGGCGGCGGTGTAGCATTGCTGCGTGCCAAGGCCGCTGTCGCCAAGCTCAAGGGCGACAACCACGATCAGGATGCCGGTATCACTATCGTGTTACGCGCGATGGAAGCCCCGCTGCGCGCTATTGTGTACAACGCAGGCGAAGAAGCCTCGGTCGTGGTAAACAAGGTGTTGGAAGGCAAGGGCAACTACGGTTACAACGCAGCGACCGGTCAATATGACGATATGCTGGCGATGGGCGTGGTTGACCCAACCAAGGTAACCCGTGTCGCGTTGCAAAATGCCGCTTCCATTTCCGGCTTGATGCTGACCACCGCCTGCATGGTGGCTGACTGGCCAGATGAGAAGTCCATCGGTAGCAACGGTAATTCGATGAACAGCAGCATGGATGGCATGATGTAACCATCATTACCAGCAACAAATCCGATAATCCCCCGGTAAGTACGGGGGATTATTTTTGCTTGGCTATCCGGGTTGCGCAAACCCAACCGGGTTGTTTACAATGGTGGGCGAAGGCAAACCTTCATCACTGGTAGTGTATTTAAAATAAAATTTTTCAAATAAACGGAGAGCACATGAAATCTAACATCGTAAGCATGACAATAGCAGCAGGTCTGATGGTTGCAGGCAGCGCAATGGCAACTGACATGCCGCCTTTAGCCAAGAAGAACAACTGCACAGCCTGTCATGCGATTGACCACAAAGTGGTTGGTCCGGCCTGGATGGACGTATCCAAGGCCTACAACAGCAACGGGACCACCACCACCGGCAAGAAAGTGGCCGACATCCTGAAAGAACACAATGCCAAGACACCGGAAGAG
>DASRWN010000044.1:0-7386 GCA_035654595.1 Gallionella sp.
GGCCTATTGGCAAATCCACACTCACTTACCGTTGCGGGGGCAGCTCAGGCATAGCGAACGATCATTCGCGCACCTGCTTCCCGTTTAACTTCCCTGCAAGCAGGCAAGCACCTTAAAGCGGCGCGCACCTTAACACAGCTACGCAGTCCCTTACAAATTCGGGCGTTATAAATTGCCTGCATAAGTAAACCTTAGCGTTTGACTTATCAGCACTTTTCAAATTATAGTCGGCGCATGGAAAACGAATTGAATGCGTTGGATGCCAAGCTGGCGTTATTGATACAAGTCAATGGCAAGTTGCGCGCAGAGAATCATCAGCTGCGTCAGGAGTTGGCTCAAGCCTTGAGCAGCAACCGTCAGTCCAGCGATAAAATGCACAGCGCCAAAGCCCGCCTGGAAAAATTACTCATCAGCCTTCCCGGGCAGCAACCGTGAGCACCACAATTAAAACTCTGGAGATCAAGCTTCTCGATCGCGAGTTGCGGGTCGCCTGTCCTGAAGACGAGCGTGGCGAATTGCTTGATGCAGTGGCTTATCTGGATAAAAAATTGCGCGAGATTCGCGATGCCGGAAAAATCGCCAGTGTTGAACGCATCGCCTTGATGGCTGCGCTGAACATTGCCCATGAACTGCTTTCCGTCAAGGTTGGGCGTGGTTTTGACCTGGCCGATTTTAAGCGTAGAATAGACTCCATGCAGGCCACGATTGACGTGGCATTGGCCGAGCAAGACACGCTGTTTTGATAGGGTTGCCAGCCATCTGGCTTCCCTAGAATATGCGGGTATCGTTGGCTATAGTTTGTCCCCTGCGGTGTTCGTCAGACCTATAATTCTTTGAACCAATAAGTTAGTTTAGGTCGCGACCAGCAAAGCCGTTGTTGTGAATGTCCCTTGCGGATGATCCTGATGCGGCGTGGAAGTGACCCTCTTGAACCCTAGGTTCGAGATGCTGGGTCAACGGCACAGGCGGGGGCCTGGTTTGACAGTGCGACCTTGATTATCGGGCCGCACTTTTTATTTGTGGAGTTGAACCATGCGTTATTGGTTGATGAAATCCGAACCGGGCGATTGCAGTATAGATGACCTCGCTGCACTACCCAAACAAAGCGTGGCTTGGTATGGGGTGCGCAACTATCAGGCACGTAACTTCATGCGCGACCAGATGAAGGTCGACGACGGCGTGTTGTTCTATCACTCCAACTGCAAGGAACCGGGTATCGCCGGCATTGCCAAAGTCAGCAGCGTTGCTTACCCCGATGCCACCCAATTCAAGCGCAGCAGCAAATATTTCGATCCCAAAGCCACGCAAGAACAACCGCGCTGGTTCAACGTGGATGTGCAACTGGTAAAGAAAATTGCGCTGATCTCGATCAGTGAATTACGCAAGCATCCTGAACTGTCGCGGATGCGCACCCTGCAAACCGGCAATCGTTTGTCCATCACGCCGCTTGATCCGGCGGAATGGAATTTCATCCTGAAAAATCTGGTACGAAACTGATGGAGTGGTATTTCGCCTATCTCGCGCTGGGCATATTCGTGGGATTTTTCGCCGGGTTGTTCGGTATCGGTGGCGGGCTGGTGCTGGTGCCGGTTTTGACTTGGCTGTTTGAGATGCAGCATTTAGGCGGCGCACAAAATCTGCACCTCGCGCTTGGTACATCGATGGCAGCGATCATCTATACCGCGATTTTCAGCGCTCGCACACACCATGCGCATGGCGCGGTAAATCTGCAAGTGGTGCGCAACATGACGCCCGGGTTGTTGCTTGGTACTTTACTCGGTACTTTGTTTGCCAGCATGGTTTCGCAGTTTTATCTGACGATTTTTTTTGCGCTGTTCGTGTATTTTGCCGCAACAAAAATGCTGCTGGATTTACAGCCCAAAGCGAACCGCCCGCTGCCCGGACGTGCGGGTATGACGTTGGTCGGTATTGGCATTGGCGCGGTCAGCAGTCTGGTCTCGATTGGCGGCGGGACGCTCAGTGTGCCCTTCATGATGCGCCACAATATTTCGATTAAACACGCTATCGGGACCTCTGCTGCGCTGGGTTTGCCTATTGCGTTGGGCGGCACGGTCGGCTATATCAGCACTGGTTTGATGTTAGCCACGCTGCCTTCGGGAACACTGGGTTTCGTTTATCTTCCGGCGGTGTTCTTGCTGGCCATTGGCAGTGCATTTACCACGCCGCTGGGCGCAAAAGCCACACATCGACTGCCGATCAAGTTGCTGCGCAGAGGCTTCTCACTATTATTGTTTATCTTGGCAACCAGGATGTTATTGAAGGTGTTGGTCTAGCCGCCCAGATATGCGCTGCGCACCGCATTGCTATCCAGCAGCTCGGCCGCCGTTCCGGACAAAGTGATGGTTCCGCTTTCCATCACATAGCCTCGCTGGGCAACTTGTAATGCCAGCCTGGCGTTCTGCTCGATCAACAAAATGCTCATCCCTTGTGCGGCAATGGTGCGGATTGTATCGAATATTTTTTGCACCATCAGCGGGGCGAGCCCCATGCTCGGTTCATCCAGCATTAGCAAGCGTGGTCGACTCATCAATGCTCGCGCCAGTGACACCATCTGCTGCTCGCCGCCCGACAACGTTCCGGCGAGCTGATCTTTGCGTTCGGCAAGGCGCGGAAAGAGCGTATAGAAACGCGCCAGATCAAATGCGATTTCGTGTTGATCATTGCGGCTGTATGCGCCTATCAGCAGATTTTCCGCTACCGTCATGCGGGCAAATATCCCGCGTCCCTCCGGAACCAGCGCTATGCCCATTGCGGTACGCTGATGCGCCGCAACGTGCTGCAAACTCTTACCTTGGTACAGCACCTGCCCGTGACTGGCAGGCAGCAGGCCGGCCAGCGTTTTCAGCGTGGTCGTTTTACCCGCGCCGTTACTGCCGATCAGGGTGACCAGTTCGCCTGGCGCAAGGTGCAGATTGATGCCTTTTACCGCCTGTATGCCGCCATAAGCGACTTGCAGATTACGAATTTCCAGTAGCAGGTCACTCATCGACATCTCCCAGATAGGCACTGATTACGGCGGGATCAGTGCGTATTTGCTGCGGAGGACCTTCTCCGATCTTCTTACCGTAATCCAGTACCGCAACGCGATCGCAAAGCCCCATGATGAGTTTTACGTCATGTTCGATCAGCAGCACCGTAACACCGTTGGTGCGTATGCTTTGCAGCAGCAGTTTGAGATTGTCAGTTTCCGTGGCATTCATGCCTGCAGCGGGTTCGTCGAGCGCCAGCAGCAGCGGGTCGGTCGCCAGAGCGCGGGCGATTTCCAGACGCCGCTGCTCGCCATATGACAGATGTTTGGCGAGGGTCTGTGCAGGCTTGGTGATGCCGACGTAGCGCAATAACTGCCGCGCCCGTTCAGTGATGGCCTGCTCTTCGCTGCGTGTCGCGCGATTACGCAGCAACGCGCCGAACACATTTGCTTTGGTGCGCACATGACGACCTATCATGATATTTTCCAGCGCAGTAAGATTGGCGAACAGGCGAATATTCTGGAAAGTACGTGCAATGCCTGCCCGCGCCAGAACATGCGGTTTGCAGCCGTGATAGCGTATGCCAGCGAAGTGAAACTCGCCAGCGCTCGGTTGATACAGGCCGGTCAGAATGTTGAACAAGGTGGTCTTGCCCGCACCGTTCGGGCCGATCAAACCATAAATTTCACCACGCTGAATATGCAATGACACATCAGATAAGGCGTTCAATCCGCCGAACTGTTTGCTGACCGACGCGAGGGTTAATAATGGATCTGGCAAAACAGCCTGGGCGCTTTGTGTCATGGCTATACCGCGTCGTCATCCAGCTCGCGGCGATGCACGCGCGATGGCCATAATCCTGCGGGGCGATATAGCATGACCAGAATCAAGGCGCCACCAAACAGCAGCATGCGTAAACTCTCGGGGTCGATAACTGTTTTGTTGAACAGGGCTTGTTGCAGCGGCACGACGCTGTGGCGCAATACTTCTGGTAACAGTGCCAATAATATTGCGCCCAATATCACACCGGCAATGTTGCCCATACCACCCAGCACAACCATGCACAACACGATGACGGATTCCATCAGACTGAAACTTTCCGGGCTGACGAAACCCTGGAAGGCGGCGAACAGCGCGCCGGACATTCCACCGAACGTTGCACCCAGCGCAAACGCCAGCAGTTTGAGGTTGCGTGTGTTGATGCCCATTGCGGCGGCAGCGATTTCGTCTTCGCGTATCGCCATCCAGGCACGGCCGATACGCGATTTTTCCAGTCGTCGAGAAATGAATACCGCGAGTGCGGTAAACCCCAGAAACACATAAAAATATAAATGTACTGAAGGCAGCGTGATGCCAAAAATTTGTTGCGGTGTGTTTAACGCCATGCCTGCAACATTGATTGAATCAATGCGGCTGATACCTTGCGGCCCGTTGGTCAAATTGATTGGGGTATCCAGATTATTCATGAAAATGCGTGTGATTTCACCGAAGCCGAACGTGACGATCGCCAGATAATCGCCACGCAAGCGCAAGGTGGGCGTGCCCAGCAAGATACCAAATGCACCGGCCAGCAATGCCGCCAGCGGCAATATGATCCAGAACGACAGATGCAGTCCGCCCGGAAATAACGTCGGAAATGCGAGCATCAGATGTGGTGAGCCCGCCAGCGCAAAACAATAAGCGCCCACCGCGAAGAATGCGATATAACCGAGATCCAGCAGACCTGCGTAGCCGACCACAATGTTTAACCCGAGCGCCAGCATGATGTAGAGCATGGCAAAATCTGCGATGCGTACCCAACTGCGCCCGAACAGCGTGTCGATGATGAAGGGTAGCAACAGTAACCCACCCAGCATCAGCCAGAACATTAATTTTGGAGAGCGACTAACCAATAATCTCATCGCCTAAAATCCTTGCAGCAGTTTATGCGAGCCTGGTTAAGCACGTTCTGCAAGACGCTCTCCCAATAGTCCGGACGGACGGAATACCAGCACCGCAATCAGTACAAAAAAAGCGAACACATCCTGATAGTTGCTGCCGAAAAATCCGCCGGTCAAGTCGCCGATGTAACCTGCACCCAGACTTTCTATTATGCCCAGTAATAATCCGCCCAACATCGCGCCGCGCAAATTGCCGATGCCACCCAACACCGCGGCAGTAAACGCTTTCAGCCCAAGTAAAAAGCCCATGTAATAGTGCGCCAGCCCATAGTTGGCGCTGACCATCAGCCCTGCGACTGCGGCCATGGCTGAGCCCAGCATGAAGGTAATTGAAACGACGCGATTAACGTTGACCCCCATCAGTTGGGCAGTGTGCTGATTTTCTGCCACAGCGCGCATGGCACGACCGAGACGGGTGTGATGCACCATAATCATCAACCCGGACATAATCAGTAACGCCAGAACAATGATCGCAATTTGAACATTGCTGATAATGGCGCCAGCGAAAATGTGCGGTGTGTTGGTAAATAATGGCGGAAAAGCCCGGTACTGGCGTCCCCAGATCATCATGGCAATATTTTGCAGCACGATGGATACGCCGATGGCGGTTATCAGTGGGGCAAGGCGCGGCGCATGGCGCAACGGGCGGTAGGCGACACGCTCAATGCCATAGCCTAACAGCATGCAACCGGCCATCGCCAGCGTGACGCTGAGTGGCAACGCCAACAATAGCGGCACGTCCCAACCCAATAATGCAGTTAATGCGGAAAGCGTCAACATGGCACCGATCATTACGACCTCTCCATGCGCAAAATTGATCAGCCCAAGAATGCCATACACCATGGTGTAGCCAAGCGCGACCAGCGCGTAAACACTGCCCTGTACCAGGCCGTTAATGATTTGCTGAAGAAAAATTTCCATAATTTTCGGATACGGAACGGTCTGATTCTGGCTGTAAAATTGCGGCTAAAACTCAAATAAAAACGACACGTCAAGGTGTCGTTTTTGTTTGGCGCACAACCATATCAATTTGCCGCTGGAGTGGTCACACCCATTGTTTGTAAAGATTGCCATTTGCCTTGTTGTACTTGATACAGCGTTACCGCGCCATCTTTGAGGTCACCTTTTGTATCGAACTGAATTTTTGCCGTCACTCCATCCAGATTGGTTTTGGCAAGCTCGGGCAGATATTTTTGCGGATCAACCGAGTCGGCTTTTTGCATGGCCGCAATCATGACATTCACCGCATCGTAGCAATACGGCGCATAAAGTTGGATGGGTTGATACTTGGCGACAAAGCGTGTCTCGAAGGCTTTGCCGCCCGGCATTTTATCCAGTGGCACACCGGGCAGCGAGGCATAACTTCCTTCCGCCGCAGTTCCGGCCAGTTTGATAAACTCGGGGGTATAACCGCCATCGCCCATCACGAATTTCAGATTCAGTGCAAGCGCTTTAAGTTGCTTTGCCATGGGCCCGGCCTGTGGATCCATCCCGCCGTAAAACAGCAGATCGGGTTGTTTTCCTTTGACCGCGGTCAATACAGCGGTGAAATCCACTGCCTTGTCGTTGGTATATTCGTGCGCCACGATCTGTGCGCCATTCGCCTGTGCAGCCTTGATGAATTCATCTGCCAAACCCTGGCCATAAGCAGTCCGATCATCAATCACCGCGATTTTTTTTGCAGCGAGATTCCGGGTTGCATATTCGCCTAATATTTTCCCCTGCTGGGCATCATTTGCCATTACCCGGAATGCACTTTTGAAACCTTGTGCGGTGTAATTCACCGCAGTGGCAGACGGTGAAATCTGGACAATACCGTTATCGTGGTAGATCTTTGCGGCCGGGATGGTGGTGCCGGAATTCAGATGTCCGATTACACCATTCACTTTATCGTCGACCAGTTTTTGCGCGACAATCGTCGCCGTTTTTGGATCGGCTTGGTCATCTTCACTAATCAACTCGAAATGCACCTTGCGTCCGCCTATCGTAATGCCTTTGGCATTGGCATCATCAATTGCCATACGCGTGCCACTTTCGTTGTCCTTGCCGATATGCGCCTGATTCCCGGTCAGCGGCGCGGCAGCACCAATGCGCACGATCAATTCACCCGACGCGGTCTGATCGCTCATGGTTGATTTCTTGCACCCGACCAGTATTAATGCAAATGCGGTCAGGAATAGCCAACGAGTAAAATGAAACGGCATAATAACCCCCAGAACAAGTCACGTGGATTATGAGGAGATGCTGCTTTGCTTGTCAATTTTACCGGCAATAAAAAAGCCGGCACCAGCCGGCTTTAGTAGTAGCGAGTAACTAAACTTATTTTTTAGCCAGGCCCAGCACAAACTCGACCAGTTCCTTGATGTCAGCTTGCTTGGTGCCTTTCGGGTCATTCGCAATCATGGCTGCGGTTCCCCAGTTGCCTGTACCACCCTTGGATACCTTCTGTACCAGCC
>DASRWN010000045.1:0-2348 GCA_035654595.1 Gallionella sp.
TTACCTGCCGCACTTTCAGTGCCCACATGTACATGCTGATCTGCCGCAGGACTCGACACGACTATAAGTCGAACGCACTACTCCTCTACTGGCGTCAAGTAGCACATCTATCCGCGCCGCTTCGGTCCATTGATCGCAGTAACGCCACTCCCAAGCCAATTCGTCACGTCTCTCAAAATATATGGTCCAGGAAGGTTCTGGAGGCCCTAACATCCTGAGCACCTGCTCTTTTGTCATGCCTGGTCGAATGCGAGCAAGCGTTTCCCAAGTCAGCACATTCTCGATATTTTGCAAAACATCATCTGCCCCGACATGCACCATGAAGGTCTGCGTCCCAAAGGGACCGCGGGGGTATGCAAGTTGCTGGGAACCATCGGTATCCTGCCAACGCATCGCGGGCTGGCCCATAACGTGTAACACATCATCAAGGTTTGCCTGGCCGGGCTTCAGATTGCTTCCACTGTAGGAAGCGCAAGCAGAAAGCAGTGATAACAAGAAAAGGGATATAAGGAGTCGCATATAAATACCTTCGAAGGTGTATCTGTCAGTCGAACAAACCCCTCAACCAGCCACCGCGCACAACCCGCCTTGGGTCGAAGGAACGAGGGCCCAATCACCGGCCCATTTTTTGTTTTAAGCGTAACTCTTGAGCGCGGTTCGACTACTCGACATTAAACAAGTTTCCAGTACACGGTTAACGAGGGACGGTAGCAGGGTCTTTGTGCCCGTTGAGTCAGGCTGGAATTCGACCTTTAGATCTTTTGCTGCACAGACTCAGAGACATCCACCATCACAACAGATGCTTTACATGGTCACGCTCTTCGGTCAATTCACGATAGCTTTCCGCCATGTGTTTCTGCCCCAACTCGCTAATGGCCAATCCCTGCACAATTTGAAAATGTCCCTGTTTGCAGGTAACCGGAAAACCGTAGACCACACCTTCCGGGATGCCGTAGCTTCCGTCTGACGGCACGCTCATGGTTACCCAATCGTTATGGTGCGAACTGAGCATCCAATCGTGCATATGCGCAATTGCTGCATTGGCAGCACTTGCGGCGCTGGATAGTCCGCGCGCTTCGATCACCGCCGCACCACGTTTTTGCACGATGGGAATGAATTCACTTTCCACCCAATCCTGATCCTGTAAAACGCTGCGCACCAAGCGACCACGAACCTCGGCGTGATCCAGATCAGGATATTGTGTACCGGAGTGATTACCCCATACGATCATTTTTTTGATGTCCCAAATCGGCTGAAACAGTTTTTTCGCAACCTGCGCGATAGCGCGATTGTGGTCTAGCCGCATCATCGCGCTGAAATTGCACGGGTCGAGCTGAGGAGCGTTCTTCATCGCAATGAGCGCATTGGTGTTGGCAGGATTGCCCACCACCAGCACTTTGACATGGCGCGCAGCGTGTTGGTTGAGCATTTTGCCTTGCTCAGCGAAGATGGCGCCATTGGCTTCGATCAAGTCTTTGCGTTCCATACCTTTGTTGCGTGGGCGTGCGCCTATCAAGATGGCAATTTCGGTATCTTTGAAGGCAATTTCCGGCTTGTCGGTGATGATGGTTTGTTGCAACAGGGGGAAAGCGCAATCCTCCAGCTCCATCAATACGCCGTGCAACATGCCCTGCGCTTGAGATACATCCAGCAGCTGCAAGATAATCGGCTGATCGCGCCCGAGCATGCCGCCATTGGCAATACGAAACAGAATAGCGTAGCCTATTTGTCCGGCAGCGCCAGTGATGGTAACGCGTATAGGTGCTTTCATGCTGTTACTCCTAATCCGAACCGAGACGTGTTTATCATAATCAATTCACAGTTTATTTGTCAGGCAAAAGGTGTAGCATTATACGAAATCGCTCAGCCTAATTTTTCGTGTCACTGCAGAAATCGGCCATGAATAATAATAGACCCAAGCACCTCGCTCTGCATCTCATTAAGTTGCCGCTTTCCGGCATCGTTTCAATTCTGCACCGCATCAGCGGGCTCTTGTTGTTCTTTGCGCTACCTCTATTACTGCTGATACTGGAATACAGCTTGCAATCCATCCAAACCTATACCCGGTTGATTGATACGTTACATCAGCCATTATCCAGGCTGATATTGCTGGTCTTGCTGTGGGCGTTTCTTCATCATTTCTGCGCCGGATTGCGTTTTCTGGCAATTGACATGCATCTGGTACGTAACCTTGCCCAATCACGCGGCAGCAGCAAGCTGGTGCTCATAACCAGTGGGCTGCTGACCGCCGTCATCGGGGTGAAGCTATGGTGAATCGCGTCGTTGTCGGTGCGCACTACGGCCTGCGCGATTGGCTGGTTCAGCGCGTTACCGCAGTACTGATGACC
>DASRWN010000046.1:0-10458 GCA_035654595.1 Gallionella sp.
TCCCGACCCAAATCACTCCCGGGTTAATCGTGCCCGTTGTTTTGATATCCGTGCCGGCGTTGTTGGCGACCGGTGTCGCAAACTGTGCTTCTACGATGGGGATTAAATGATTGACGAAACTGGAGAGGCCGAGATCCACGACACTGGATGCGAGGTATGGCATGCTGTATTGCAGGGTCGCGCCGTAGGTCAGAAACCGCGGATTCGGAGTGGACGAGACAATGCCCGTGCCCGAGTCGACAGTTTTTGTCGAAGAGCGTGTTGGTATTGAATAGCCAATTTGTCCGGTCAAAGCCAATGGCCGTGCCCATCCCATCTCGTCAGGCAGATCGCCCATTCCTTTGCCGAACTGTAGTGATGGCGTGACCGTGCTGAACGAATCTGCAAGTGCCTTCGCACCTGTCCCGCCCCACTCGACACCGATTCCTGCCGACATTGCGAACTCATGCGGCGCATTATTCATAAACTGGTATTGAACAGTCGTCCCAAGGTTCCCAAAGCCGCTTGTGCGCTGGCTGTCCGGTGTGTCGAGGCGTGTCCAGTCGGTTCCGATGGTGATGCCGAGATTCTCGGTGATACGCTTGGAAAGATCCCCGGAGAGTTGGAAGTCGGTTGCCGAGGGAACATCGCTGGTCTTTGATCGAGACACGGTGGGAAGCGACAACTCGTCTGCGACACATGGGTCGTCGATGGTGAGTGTCGCGGGTAGAAACCGGGTACCGACAAAACAGTGAGCCTGCGCTGTGGACAGTGGCAGCAGACCCATGAGGACTGCCATCATACCGCCGCACAAGTAATTTATATTGACCACAATTTTCATGTGCGCAGAATATCACGGACTATTTGGGCGAGCTGCGGCAAATTGTCGCACGCTCCTGTAATGGCGGGTGATTAGCCAATTATTAATCGTTGTTTGCAGAGTCCGTGTCGCGGATATTGAGTGCTGAAAGTTTGTCCGTCCAGACGCGCTTTTGGATACACTACGGCGGTGCACAAGGGCGGGCACAGGACGTTAAATTTCACCAGAAAGTTTCATCAGATCAATATGGATATACCCGATACTGGCGTACTCTTTGTATGCATGGGCAATATTTGCCGCTCACCTACTGCCGAGGCAGTGTTTCGACACTATGTCGAGAACGCCGGATTGACCGGACGTATCCTGATTGACTCGGCGGGGACGCATGATTATCACATCGGCTCACCACCTGATTTGCGTGCCCGGCGCGCGGCGCAGCAGCGCGGCTATGATTTGAGCGGCTTGCGCGGTCGGCAAGTGGAGAAGGGCGACTTTCATCGTTTCGATTATGTGCTGGCGATGGACAGGACCAACCTTGCAATTCTGGACCGGCTTGCTCCACCCGATAGCGTTAAAAAGGCGCAGTTATTTCTCGAATATGCGCGTCATCACAATGAGCGCGAAGTGCCGGATCCTTATTATGGCGGTGCGGATGGATTCGAGCGTGTGCTGGATATGGTGGAAGATGCGGCTGAAGGGTTGTTGCAACACATCAGGGAACAGCATTTGCAAAGCTAACACTTCATGCTGATCGCGCCCGACGAAATTCGCCGCATGGCAACAGTGCGTCGGCACAAAACCTGCGCACGACCGTGGATCAATTTGTCAGCAGATTGATCACACCATCCAAACCGACAAAATTCAGTGAGTAGCTGGCCTGTTCACGCACCACCGGCTTGGCGTGGTAGGCGATGCTGATGCCGGCATGTGCCATCATTTTCAAATCATTTGCGCCGTCGCCGATGGCAATGACTTGTTGTGGCGCGAGCGCTAATTGTTCGCGGATTTTCACCAGGCTATCAGCCTTGCCTTGTGCATCCAGTATTTGACCAAGCACTTTGCCGGTGAGTTTTCCGTCCATGATTTCCAGCGTATTGGCATGAGTGTAGTCCAACCCTAAGCGTGCTTTGAGGCGTTCGGTGAAAAACAGAAACCCGCCGGATACCAACAGTGTTTTGATGTTGAGCTGTTTCAGTTTGGCGAGCATGATCTCTGCACCCGGCGACAGTTGCAGACGTTCGTCATAGACACGTTGTAGAGCGTGCCCGTCCAATCCGGCCAACAAGGCGACACGGCGGCGCAGACTTTCGGCGAATTCGATTTCGCCACGCATCGCCGCTGCGGTGATGGCGGCGACTTGCGGCTTGAGGTGATACATATCGGCGATTTCGTCTATGCATTCGATGCTAATCAGGGTGGAGTCCATGTCCATCACCACCAGCCCGAAATCTTTCAGCGAGTGATCACGTGGCACGAAACCATAATCGAGCTGATTCGCCAGGCAATAGGCGGCGATGTCAGGATGAGCTTGCGCTGCATGCAGACGGTAGGCGTGGCCGGAAATTTGTTCGCGTTGTGTGCTTTTCACCAGCTTGGCCAAATGATCGAGATGGGCGGCGGCGACAGGGCGGGTAGATTGAATGATGAGGTTCATATGATCAACGGGTTGAACTTGCAATGCTTGAACAGAATGCCGACTGTACTGCCCGGCAATAATATTGTCCAGAAGTGGCGACTATCAATTGTAAATTCTGACAGGGGAATTATAATGCGCGCTCTCTGTAATCCGCGCACTCTGGCGTCAGCCTTGAATTTTCGCCTGCGGCAGTGCCGCACTTTTTATTTTTCTGGAATGGAAGTATGCCGGTAATCAGTTTGCCCGATGGTTCGCAACGCAGTTTTGATCACGCTGTGACAGTCGCCGATGTCGCGCTTGATATCGGCGCAGGCTTGGCGCGCGCTGCACTGGCCGGTAAGGTGAATGGGCAGCTGGTGGATACTTCCTATCTGATCACGCAGGACGCAGCGCTGTCGATTGTCACTGACAAGGATGCGCAGGGCGTGGAGATCATCCGCCATTCCACTGCGCATTTGCTGGCTTACGCGGTAAAGGAGTTGTTTCCTGACGCGCAAGTGACGATCGGCCCGGTTATCGACAATGGTTTCTATTACGATTTTTCCTATAAGCGTCCGTTCACACCGGAAGATTTGGCGGCCATCGAAAAACGCATGGCGGAGCTTGCCAAGCGCGATATTCCGGTATCGCGCAAGGTGATGCCGCGCGACGATGCGGTGAATTATTTCAAGAGCATCAACGAGCATTACAAGGCAGAGATCATTGCTTCCATTCCGGCGGATCAGGAAGTGTCGCTTTACACTGAAGGTGATTTCACCGATTTGTGTCGCGGCCCGCACGTGCCATCTACCGGCAAGCTGAAAGCCTTCAAGCTGATGAAACTGGCGGGTGCGTATTGGCGCGGCGATTCCAGGAATGAAATGCTGCAACGCATTTACGGCACTGCGTGGGCGAAGAAAGAAGAGCTGGATACCTACTTGCATCAGATCGAAGAAGCCGAGAAACGCGATCATCGCAAGCTGGGCAAGCAGCTTGATCTTTTTCATATGCAGGATTCTTCACCGGGCATGGTGTTCTGGCATCCCAAGGGCTGGACATTGTGGCAAGAGGTTGAGCAGTACATGCGAGCCAAATTTATTGAGCATGATTATCAGGAAGTGCGCACCCCGACTATCATGGATAGAGCTTTGTGGGAAAAGTCCGGCCACTGGGAAAATTATCACGACAATATGTTTACCACCGCTTCGGAAAATCGCGACTATGCGGTAAAGCCGATGAATTGTCCGGGTCACGTGCAAATTTTCAATCACGGTTTGCATAGTTATCGTGATTTGCCGTTGCGTTTGGCAGAGTTTGGCTCTTGCCACCGCAATGAGACGTCCGGATCGCTGCATGGCTTGATGCGGGTGCGCGGCTTTACCCAGGACGACGCGCATATTTTTTGTACCGAAGCTCAGGTGCAGCCGGAGGTGTCGCAGTTCATCGTGATGTTGAACGAGGTGTATCGCGATTTTGGTTTCAATGAAGTGCTGGTCAAGTTTTCAACCCGTCCGGAAAAACGTGTTGGCTCTGATGAGACCTGGGATAAGGCCGAGGCTGCCTTGGCAGCGGCTTTACAGCAAAACGGATTGGCCTACGATGTTCAGCAGGGTGAGGGCGCGTTCTACGGTCCCAAGGTTGAATTTACGCTAAAGGACAGCTTGGGCCGACTTTGGCAATGTGGCACGATACAGCTGGATTTCAATTTGCCGGTGCGGCTGGGTGCGGAATTCGTTGATGAAGATAACAGCCGCAAGCCCCCTGTCATGCTGCATCGCGCCATTCTCGGTTCAATGGAGCGTTTCATCGGCATCCTGATCGAGCATCATGCCGGCGCCTTTCCATTGTGGCTATCACCGATACAAGTGGTGTTGATGAATATCTCGCAGGGACAAGAGGAATACGCGACACACGTTGCCCAACAGTTGCGGGTGGCTGGAATACGTCTGCAACTGGATTTGCGTAACGAGAAGATTACCTATAAAATACGCGAACATAGCCTGCAAAAATTACCTTATCAGCTTATTGTTGGTGATAAGGAGGTGGTTGGGAGTTTGGTGGCCGTGCGTACCCGCAGTGGTGAAGATCTCGGACAGATGACGCTGGAAGCATTGCTTCAACGTTTACAGACCGAAATCAGAAACGGGTAGCACGGCTTAAGTATTGTGTAATAGGGAGATATTGCAATAGCACAAGATAAATCGCAGCGCATGAATGAGATGATTACCGCACCGCAAGTGCGCCTCATTGGTGCCGAAAAAGAAGCATTGGGGATTATTGCCATCGCAGAAGCGTTACGTTTGGCGGAAGAAGCAGAGTTGGATCTGGTGGAAATTTCGCCGTTAGCTGACCCGCCGGTTTGCCGTATTATGGATATTGGCAAATTCAAATATGCGGAAAGTAAAAAACAGCATGAAGCCAAACTCAAGCAAAAGCAGGTGCAGATCAAGGAGATCAAGTTCCGTCCGGGTACGGATGAGGGCGATTACAACATCAAGTTACGTAACTTGATCAAATTTTTAAGCGATGGCGACAAGACCAAAGTCACATTGCGTTTTCGCGGTCGTGAAATGGCACATCAGGAAATCGGCATGCGCCTGATTGAGCGAGTCAGGGGCGATTTGGAAGAACATGGCGTGGTGGAGCAGTTTCCGAAAATGGAAGGCCGCCAGATGGTGATGGTGTTGTCACCCAAGCCCAAGAAAAAAGCGGGTTGAAGCAGCAGGCTTTAATTGGATCAGTAGCAAGGGGATGATTGATTCGATACGGTAGCAAACAGTCCCCAATAAAAAGTGATGTACGGGTCACCAAGTTTTTCCATCGGAAAACACCTGCCATCATAACTTAAGGAGTAATCATGCCCAAGATGAAAACCAAAAGCGGCGCGGCCAAGCGTTTCAAGGTTCGCGCGGGGGGTAGCGTAAAGCGTTCACAAGCGTTCAAGCGCCATATCCTGACCAAAAAAACCACCAAGAATAAACGTCAATTGCGCGGTACCACTGAAGTCCACGCAACCAACAAGGCGTCCGTGCACGCCATGATGCCGTACGCCTAAGGAGTAGAACATGCCAAGAGTAAAACGTGGAGTAATAGCGCGCGCCAGCCATAAAAAAGTATTAGCGCAAGCCAAGGGTTATCGCGGACGTCGTAAAAACGTCTACCGTATCGCCAAACAAGCAGTAATGAAAGCGGGGCAATATTCCTATCGCGATCGTCGGCAAAAGAAACGCCAGTTCCGTACTTTGTGGATCGCGCGTATCAATGCGGCAGCACGTGAACAGGGCATGAGTTACAGCGTGTTCATGAACGGTCTGAAAAAAGCGTCGATTCAAATCGATCGCAAAGTGCTGTCGGATATAGCAGTGTTTGATAAGGCTGCGTTTGCACAGTTTGTGGTGCAGGCTAAAGCCAGCCTCGGAGCTTAAGCACGACTTTGACGAAAAAAAGGGGGCGGTCTGCGCCTCCTTTTTTTATCACTGGTATTTTTATAGATGGAACAGCTCCAACACATTCTCGATCAGGCTTTGCAGCAATTCGCTGCGATCAGCGATGAAGCCGAATTAGAGCGGGTCAAGGCGCGCTATCTGGGTAAAGACGGTAGCTTGACTGCCCTGCTCAAAAGTTTGGGCAAGCTATCAGCCGACGAACGCCCTGCCGCAGGCGCACGCATCAACCAGGTCAAACAAGCCATCGAAGCTGCCCTGCAACAGCGTCGTGATGCCTTGCAGCAAAATCAACTGACACAAAAGCTGGCAGCGGAATCGTTGGATGTCACCCTGCCCGGACGCGGTTCAGGTGTCGGCGGTTTACATCCGGTCACGCGCACTTTGCAACGCGTCGAGCAGTTGTTTCACTCGCTGGGTTTTGCCGTTACTTCCGGTCCTGAGATCGAACGTGATTTTTATAATTTCACTGCATTGAACATTCCGGAAAATCATCCGGCACGCGCCATGCATGACACTTTTTACATTGATGCACAGCACGTATTGCGCACCCATACTTCACCGGTACAGGTGCGTTATATGGAAACTAATCAGCCACCGCTCAAAATTATCTCGCCGGGCCGCGTTTATCGCGTTGATTCCGATGCCACACACTCACCGATGTTCCACCAGGTTGAAGGTTTGTGGGTCGATGAGCAGATCAGTTTCGCCAATCTTAAAGGCGTAATGCAGGATTTTTTACAGCGCTTTTTTGAACGTAATGATTTGCAGGTGCGTTTTCGTCCCTCATTCTTTCCGTTTACCGAGCCGTCTGCCGAGATTGATATGAGCTGGAATGGTGGTTGGCTGGAAATCGGTGGTTGTGGCATGGTTCATCCGAATGTGCTGCAGCACGTCAAGATTGACAGTGAAAAGTATCTCGGTTTTGCTTTCGGTTTGGGGGTGGAGCGTTTGGCGATGCTGCGTTATGGCGTTAACGATCTGCGCTTGTTTTACGAGAGCGATTTGCGCTTTCTCAAACAATTCAATTGAAGACCTGGCCATGAAATTTTCTGAGAACTGGTTACGCACTTGGGTTAATCCAACCCTTTCCAGTGAGGCGCTGGCACAGACCCTGAGCATGGCTGGACTGGAGGTTGAAGTACTGGAGGCTGTTGCACCTGCTTTCAGCGGTGTGACAATTGGCGAAGTGTTGGAAGTAATCAAACATCCCAATGCGAACCGATTGAATATATGTAAAGTTAATGTCGGCGAGGCACAGCCCATCATTGTGGTGTGCGGCGCAGCGAATGTCGGAGTCGGTGTGAAAGCGCCTTGTGCGCGTATCGGTGCAATGCTGCCTGGTAATTTCGCGATCAAGCAAGCCAAAGTGCGCGAAGTTGAATCGTTCGGCATGTTGTGTTCGGAAAAGGAGCTGGGTCTGGCGCAAGAAAGTCAGGGGTTGTGGCTATTGCCCGGTGATGCGCCGGCTGGGATGAATCTGCGTGAATATCTGGAGTTGGATGACCATCTGATTACGCTCAAGCTCACACCGAATCGCAGCGATTGCTCCGGCATATTTGGCATCGCGCGCGAAGTGGCGGCGCTGACCGGAAGCACGCTCAAGCCTTTGGATATAAAAGTCCCGCCAGTCAAACTTTCAGAACAATTACCGGTCAGCGTCTCGGCTGCAACAGCTTGCCCGTTGTATTGCGGTCGCTTGGTGCGCGGAGTGAATGCTGCTATTGCCACACCGGCCTGGATGCTCCGACGTTTGGAACGCAGCGGCCTGCGCAGTATCAGCGCGGTGGTGGATATTACCAATTATGTGATGCTGGAAATGGGACAGCCCATGCATGCTTTCGATGCGGCGAAGCTATCCGGTGGCATCACTGTGCGCAAAGCGCATAACGGCGAATTGCTGACTTTACTGGACGGGCAAACGATCAAACTTGGCGAAGATTTATTGGTGATTGCTGATGATGCTCAAGTCCTGGCGTTGGCAGGCATCATGGGTGGGCGGGACAGCGGCGTGGCAAGCGGCACGCGCGATGTATTTTTAGAGAGCGCATTCTTTAACCCCGATGCGATTGCCGGTAAGGCGCGCCGCTTTGGTTTGGTGACCGATTCGTCGTTCCGTTTTGAGCGCGGCGTAGATTTCACCGCGACACGTCAGGCGTTGGAGCGTGCCACGCAACTGTTGCTGGAAGTTTGTGGCGGAGCCGCCGGGGCTGTCAGCGAAGTATGCGGGCAACTACCACAACGCGCATCAATCAAGCTGCGCAGCTCGCGTGTCGCAAGAGTGCTTGGCATCAAGCTGGATAATGCCAAAATCGCCTCGCTATTGAAACGGTTGCAGTTGGATTGCAAGTCAGACGGTGATGATTTTAGCGTGACACCACCCGGTTTCCGGTTTGATTTGTCCATAGAGGCAGATTTAATCGAAGAGCTGGCGCGGCTATATGGCTATGACAATATTCCTGCTCAAGCACCGCAAGCAAGCCTCACCCTATTGCCGGATAATGAGTCGCAACGGCCACTTGCGCACGTGCAGCAAACCTTGGTGGCGCGTGATTATCAGGAAATCATCAGCTACGCGTTTGTCGAAGCGCAAGTCGAGCGTGAGTTATGTGGTAACACCTCTCCTGTTGCCTTGCAGAATCCGATCGCCAGTAATCTGGCCGTGATGCGCAGCAGCTTGATTGGCGGACTGGTCGGTGCGTTGCGTTTTAACCTGAATCGCAAACAAGCACGGGTACGTCTGTTTGAAGTCGGTGCATGTTTTGCTGGGGCAGATAAAGACTATGTGCAGAACCAACGGTTGTCAGGCATTGCTTGCGGCACATGTTTGGCAGAACAGTGGGGAGAATCAGCCAGGCCCGTCGATTTTTTTGATGTGAAAGCAGATGTCGAAGCCTTGTTTGCACCGCAGGCGCTACGCTTCGTCGCGGCCGGCCATCCGGCGCTACATCCCGGTCGTTCGGCACAAATTTTTGTTGGTGAGCAATTGACAGGCTGGATTGGGGAACTGCATCCACAGTGGCGACAACAATACGACATTACTCTGGCTTGTGTGTGGTTCGAGGTTGACCTTGATGTGCTGACACAGACCACCTTGCCACGCATGAGTGGCATCACTAAATTTCTGCCGGTACGCCGCGATTTGGCAGTGCTGGTAGACGACACGGTGAGTACGGATAGCTTGTTGAGTGCCATGCAGGACGCATCGGTACCTTATGTACTGGAGGTCGGGATATTTGACGTATATCGTGGAAAAGGTTTGGAGCAAGGCAAAAAAAGCCTTGCATTCCGTGTGTTATTGCAAGATACTCAAAAAACACTCACGGATTATGAAGTCGAAGCAAGCATCGCATTATTAGTGCAAGTTTTGCAGAAGCACGGCGCGCAGTTACGCATGTAAAGGAAAGTTATGACACTGACTAAAGCAGAGTTGGCCGATTTATTGTTTGATAAAGTCGGACTTAATAAACGTGAGGCCAAAGACATGGTTGAGGCCTTTTTTGAAGAAATCCGTGCGCAGCTGGAGAAAGGTGAGAGCGTTAAACTATCCGGCTATGGCAACTTTCAACTGCGTGACAAGCCACAGCGACCCGGGCGCAACCCCAAGACCGGCGAAGAAATCCCAATTACCGCGCGACGTGTGGTGACATTTCACCCCAGCCAAAAATTAAAGACCATGGTGGAAAAGTCCTATCATGGAAAACCACAGACCTAATTCAGAGCTACCGCTTATTCCTGCCAAGCGCTACTTCACCATTGGTGAAGTCAGCGAACTGTGCGGGGTGAAGGCGCACGTGCTGCGCTACTGGGAGCAGGAGTTCACCCAGCTTAACCCGGTCAAGCGCAGCGGTAATCGGCGTTATTATCAGCATCACGAGGTGTTGCTGATCAGGCGTATCCGCGAACTGCTTTATGAGCAGGGGTTCACGATTAGTGGCGCGCGCAATCGTCTGGCGTCACATGAGCGAGTGAATGGTGAGTCGGTCGCGACAGTTCCCGCGCAAGGCGTGGATGGCGTTGCGTTGCGACAAGAAATCCAGGCCATCGTTACGTTGTTAAGCTGATTCGAGCAAATGGCTACTTTGGTTTATTAGGACAGTTCTCGCGCACGCAATCCGCGTAAATGTGCAACGTGTGCTCGTGGATATTGAAGCCGCGCGCTGTGGCAATCTTCTGCTGACGTTCTTCTATCTCGGGGTCGGTAAATTCTTCTACTTTTCCGCACTGTAAGCACATGATGTGATCGTGGTGCGGGCCTTTATTAAGCTCAAAAACCGCTTTGCCGCCTTCAAAATGATGGCGCATCAGAATGTTGGCACTCTCGAATTGTGACAATACGCGGTACACCGTGGCCAAGCCCAAGTCCTCGCCTTCGGCGAGTAATTGGCGGTACACGTCGTCCGCGGTCAAGTGCCGTTCGCTGCTAGTTTCAAACAGGTTGAGGATCTTGATACGCGGTAAGGTGACTTTCAGTCCGACACTTTTGAGGTTGGAGGAATCGCTCATGGATAGGACACCAATAACTAACTTGCTTACATCATAACGCATTTGGTAAAAACTTGGCGGCCCACAGAATTCTTCCAGACATCTGTGAATTTCAC
>DASRWN010000047.1:0-22332 GCA_035654595.1 Gallionella sp.
ACACCATTGGGAGCAGCATTGTCGGCGGCCACAATCACGCTGGCCTCCGGGCGCAGCATTGGCTTGAGCGTGACAGCCAAGGTCTCAAGGGTCACCGGGGTTTGGTCGAGATAGATCTTGCTGTCCTGCGTTACCGTCAGGGTAACGGGCGTTTTCGATTGCATCGGCGCCGCATTACCTTGCGGCAGGTTGACCGGTAACGAATGAAGATTCTGCATGGACAGCGACGCCAGCATGAAGGTAACGAGCAGAAAGAACATCACATCAATCATCGGGATGATTTCGATGCGCCCTTTTTTTGCTGTACGGGACTTACGCAGCTTCACGGCCATTTCCCTTCTCGTGTTCGCCCATGCGGATGTTGTCGATCAGCCGTGTCCCGAGGCGTTCCATTTCGTCCAGCGTTTGCGATTGCAGACGCGAGAAAAAATTGAATGCGAATAGCGCCACCACGGCAATCAAAAGTCCCAGAGCAGTGGCGATCAGCGCTTGCGCCACACCACTGGTGACACCGCTGGGATCCACCAGTCCGGCTGAACCGATCACATTAAAGGAATGCATCATGCCGGCAATCGTACCGAGTAACCCTAGTAGCGGCGCAGCAGTGACAACCGTTTCCAACACCCAGACGCCACGGCTCAGCGCCTTCTCGATCAGTTGCGCCTCATCGCCGGCGCGTGACTCCACCCACCAGGCGGGCTTGGTGCGATTGTCGGCAATCACCCGGAAGAAGCGCACAAAATAATTTCGCTGGCCGATAACCGTGAGCTGTCGCTCCATGTCTTCCCAGGAAAAACCGTAGGTTTCGGCCAGATCAAGCAACGTTTGCGGAAGCCCGACGTGGCGCCAATAAACCCAGGCCTTGTCGAACACAATCGCTGACGCGATGATAGCCAGCAGCAACAAGGGGTACACCATTGCACCGCCGAACTTGAGTGCTTCCAGTATTTCGTGCAAATTTTCCAATTTCGTCCCTTTAGATGGATATTAGCTGAAGAGGCGGAAACGCAACAACGTTCCCGCCTGGTGGTTAGAACAGCTTGCTCAGGCCGGCAAAAAACCCGCGCCGTGGCCCGAATTGCGGTGCGCCCACCCCAATGCCGCTACCATCACGAATTTCATAAATCTTGTCGAACACGTTGAGGACGGAAACACCCGTTTCGATATTGCCAAACTGTGTTGTCTGCCATTTGCGTGCCGCACCGAGGTTGAATTGTACATAGGCTGGCAGATGATCCGTATTGGCAAACCCTCTGCGCAGGCCACTGCCGAAAAAAGCGTCGCTACTCAAGGTTGTGCCCTGCCACAAATAGGAGATGCCGCCGGAAGCAGTCAGCGCCTGATCATGATCGGTATGTACCCAGTGGCTGGCAATGAAATCCAGTTCGTCCTGTCCGAAATTGAATTCTGCGGAACTGACTTGTTTGGCGAGACTCTCTGTGCGCGCCAAGTTGGCGTAGGCAGAAACATTACCCTCGCGATAGTTGGCCGACAACTCAATGCCGTAGATTTTTCCTTGCGCATAATTAAAGGGTGTGAAGATCAACGCCTGGCCGAACTGCCCCTCGTCGATCAGGTTTGTGATGTCCTTGTAAAAAGTATCGACGCCCAGACTTGTCGTCCGACTGAGTTGATGCGTTACCCCGGCATCAAAATAATTCGAGCGCTCCGATCTGACCGGAGAATTCCGGTTCACCTCCGGCGCATTGGAGGTACCGGCAAACAGCGCCAAACTGGAAGAAGCCACTAACTCGGTCGGTGGTGGCGTGAAGTATCGTGAATAGCCAGCGTGGAAAGTGGTGTCGGGAGTTACCTTGTAGACAAGTCCGAGACGGGGACTGAGTTGCCCCTCATTGACAAAGGCATTTACCTCATCGAGACGCAGGCCGTAGTTGATGGTCAACTTATCGGTAGTCTTCCATTCGTCCTGCACATACAAACCGAACAGGCGATTACCGTTCTTCGGGTTATTGTCGACGATCGTGAAAGGCGCGCCGTTGACATTACCAGCATTATCGACAGGAAATACGGTGGACGTATTGTCGCTGCGGATGTCTTCCGTGCTGGCGAACACACCCATTCGAACTGTATGGGTGTCGTTGAGCCGATAACTGCCGTCACCCTGAATGCCATTACTGAAACTGCTGCGGAACACCTTGGCTGCGACACCATTAAACACCAGGTCGCCGATCGGATCGGGTTGAAAATCGACGCTGGTGTAGCGGGTGAAAAAAGCGGCCTGGTAATCGAAATCCGCGCCCAGCGAGCTTTGCAGCGCGACGATGCCGTACCGATTCGTTTCATGCTGGGTCTCGTTCAGATCAGCCGAATCGAACCCGCCGGGACTGGCGGCAATAAAGCCCTGCCCATTGGGATCCGGCGGCTGACCCGGATTGTTGGGAATCTGGAAGTGGCCATTGTAGTTGCCGAACATGGCGCTGAGCCGGGTTTCCGGATCAACCAGATACGACAGATAAGCAAAACCTTTGGACTGTTCGGTTTTGTCGTGTATGGCATTGGTGCTCGCGGTTGGGTTCTCGATACCCAAGCTGTCGCGCAGGAATGAGCCCGTCGCGTAATAGCTTAGATTGCCACTGGTGTTACCGTACTCAAAGCTCGGGTTGGAAGTGTCATGGCTACCACCGTAGTAATCAACACGGCCACCAGCATCGAAACGGGTTTTGGTGTTAATTTCAATCACGCCTGCGGTGCGATAACCGTACTGCGCGGGCAATGCCCCCGTCAGTAGATCGATTCGGTCGGCAAACCGGGTGTCCAATGCCTGACCAAAGCCGGAAACGCCTTCGGGCAAAATGACACCGTTGATCCGATACTGTGTGTTCGCGTGGTCGCCGCGAATATGCAGTTGACCAAAGGAATCGTTCGCCACACCCGGCGCCTGCAGCAACACCTGATTAAAACTGGTATTGCCTCCTTCAGGCGTTGCCGCGATATCATCGGCATTGAAATGATAGACGCTGCCGCCTGTCTTCGGAGATAGATTATTTCTGGCTTTGTTGAGGCGCTCGGCGGTAACCGTCACTTCCAGCGCATCCGTCGACGCCAGCGTCATCTCTGCGATCGCGTTGCTTCCAGCTATCACCTGAACCAGAGTCGATCCCGTCTTAAAGCTCGGCTTCTCTCCGAGTACCGCATAAGCGCCCGAAGTAATGCCACTAAACAGGAAGTGTCCTGCGGCATCGGTTTTCGCCTTGCCCGTCACTTCGCCGGCTGAGTTTTGCAAGCTCAGATCGACATCAGCCAATGGCCTGCCTAACGCATCTTTGACCATCCCCTGGATTTCTTCGGCCATGCCCGGTGCTGCGTAGAATATGGCCGCCATGGCAATAGCCATCGGCACCCGCTTGGCGCTATAAAATACATCTTTCATTTGAAACCCCCAAATAACGATATCGCCAGCAACCCGTCTGGCGAATTGCTGACAACTTGTTTGTCAAGTATTGGAACTACTTAGCGGGAGCAAGCAACGGGCGGGTCACGAGCACGGCAAACCATCACCAGCCGCCCGAAAACGGGAGTGGCAGAGAACAGGCTATAGCTATTACCTGTAAATGAAGCGAAGGAAACCGACAACGCGGAAGGCGGCGCACTACCAACGACACCGGCAAACGCGATACATGTCATGCAAGTATCGGCAAGCTGGTCTATCGCATCGTGATCATTCTGATAATGCGTAACCGCCGTCGAGCCGCCCCGTAAGTGGGTCAACAAATGCGCGAACGCAGCCTGCTGCGAGCCAATTAGCAACAGGGACAGCAGCACGAAGAATGGACGGTACAAACGCCTCTTGAGGAACAAGTTCATTGATGTCTGACCGCGCAACGGGAGCATTCGCCACGGATATCCAGCTCCATACCAGTCAAGCGGAACCCCCTGGGTAGTGACGGCGGAGTCGGCAATTTCATATCCAGGCAGCGGACCCTGCCACAGCCCGTGCAACGAAAATGAACATGCTTGCCATGTTGCGCATCAGGCGCTGCTACGGAAAACCGGAAGACACCGCGCGCATCAGCGGCCTTGTGGGCAAGGCCGGCATCGGCAAGCCAATCGAGCACACGATAGAGCGTCACCCGGTCAACGTCGGGCAACGCATGATGATGCAGAGCATCCTCAATGTTGCCGTGGGTGAGCGGGCCATAGGCCGCCTGAAGTACGCCAAGCACGCGCACGCGTGCAGTGGTGACCCGCGCTCCCGCTGCGCGGATAGTGGACTCAATGCCTGAACGAGAGGAGCCGGATAACTTTGTCATGGCCGGAGTCTAGTGCAACAAGAGTATTAATGCAACAATGTTGCGTTAACAACGCCATGTTGTTTAGTTACTTGAATTTTGGCGAGCCAAAAAATAACCGACTGCCCCGGCGATTCACCTTCCCGCCACAGTCATGCCTTCCACCAGAATGGAGCCGCATTGCCGCGAGCCTTGAACCAGTACATCGTTGCCCACTGCGATGATGTTGCGATACATCTCTTTCAGGTTCCCGGCAATGGCAATTTCCTCAACCGGATATTGAATCTCGCCATGCTCCACCCAGAAACCCGCCGCGCCGCGTGAATAATCACCTGTCACAGCGTTGACTCCGTGGCCGAGCAATTCGGTAACCAGCAAGCCGCGCGACATGGTTTTTAACAGTGCGGTAAAGCCCAGCTCGCCAGATTGCAAAATAAGATTATGATTGCCGCCGGCATTACCGGTAGAACGCAGCCCCATCTTACGCGCCGCATACGTGCCTAAAAAATAGCCGTTCAACACACCGTCTTCGACAATCACACGTTGCTGTGTCCGCACCCCCTCAGCATCGAATGCGCCAGAAGCCAGACCCTTGGGAATGTTTGGCGTATCGGTAATCCGGATGTGCGGGGCGAACACCGGTTGGCCAAGTTGATCCAGCAGAAATGAAGATTTTCGATACAGGCTGCCGCCACTCACTGCGCCGACAAAATGTCCCAATAAGCTGGCAGCAATCGGCGCTTCAAACAATATCGGCACTTGCATGGTCGCCAACTGCCGTGCATTCAGGCGCCGCACGGTGCGCTCGGCGGCAATCCGCCCGACCTGCTGCACGCTGAGTAAATCGCTGTGGTCGCGTGCCACGCTGTACCAATAATCGCGCTCCATTGCCTCGTCTTGCCCAGCGATAACTGCACAGCTCAGGCTGTGTTGCGAAGTCGGATAGCCGCCCATAAAACCCAGGCTGTTAGCAAAAATGAACTGTCCTTCGTGCAGATTCACTGTTGCCCCTTCGGATTGACGGACACGTTTATCTGTATCAAAAGCGATCTGTTCGCACTGCTTGGCCAGCTCGATAGCCGCCTCAACATCCAAATCCCACGGATGATATAAATCCAGGTCAGGGAAAACACCAGCCAACAAATCCGCATCCGGCAAACCGGAGCAATCATCTGTTGCGGTATAGCGCGCAATCGACAACGCGGCATCAACCGTATCGCGTATCGCCTGCGCAGAAAAATCAGAGGTGCTGGCATTACCCCGCTGTTGGCCGATGTAGACGGTAATGCCTAAACCTTTATCGCGGTTGTATTCGATGGTTTCCACTTCACGCTGGCGCACCGTAACGGCTTGACCAAAACTTTCGGAGACCTCAACCGAACTGGCCGATGCACCGCGCTGCTTGGCATACGTCAGCATGTCTTGCGCGATATTCCGCAAATCGTCGGCAGCATGGGAAAAGTGTGGCGTGGCAGAAACTAAAGCATGCATATGACGAATGGCTAAATGATGAAAGGCGTTATGATAGCAGCATCACACAGCCAGATAACGCCCATGAATCCGTATAACAGGCACGCCCAAGGCGCTGACAACCAAGGCGACGAAACACCGCAGATCGAATCTGCCGAGGCGCTGCAGCCGTCTTCGCCAGCCAAATCTGGCAGCAATATCAGAAAAGGCAGAGGGTTGCGCAATCAGCCCGCTCAAACAGACGAAGAAGAACTGCCGCCGAGCAAAACCAGAATCAAGCAACAGATGCATGACTTGCGCGACCTGGGTGAAGAACTGACCGAACTGAGTAAGGATCAACTCGCGCAGCTGGATATTCCCGACAATTTACGCAGTGCCATAAACGAGTTGAAAGGTATCAACAAATTCGGCGCACAACGCCGCCAGATACAATATATCGGCAAACTGATGCGCGATATTGACCCCGCGCCCATACTCGCCAAGCTGGCTGGCTGGAAGGGATATTCTCAGCAACACACTGCCCATATGCATCTGCTGGAACGGTGGCGCGAACGCTTGCTGGAAAGCGATGCAGCGCTGACTGAACTGCTTGCAGCGTATCCAAAAATTGATGTGCAGCATTTGCGCAGCTTGATTCGTAACGCGCACAAGGAAAGTGCGAATGCCAAGCCGCCTAAAAGTTTCCGTGAGATATTTCAAGTGCTGCGCGATATTATTCCTGAATCTAATTCGGCGCCCTGAATAAATGCCCGAGCAACTTGAATACATAACCCTGGAGTCAGGGAAAGAGCCGCGACACAGCATCATCTGGTTGCATGGTCTAGGTGCCGACGGAGAAGATTTCGTACCCGTTGCTGCGCAACTGCAGCTGCCGGTCACCATACGCTATTTGTTCCCACATGCACCAAAACGTCCGGTGACTATCAACAATGGCGCGGTGATGCGCGCCTGGTACGATATCACCACAATCGGTGGCCCGCCGGACAGCGCCGGCATGAATGCCGCACAAGCCGGAATCCAGACCCTCATCGATCAGGAACTTGAACGCGGCATTCGCTTGGATAACATATTTCTTGCCGGATTTTCGCAAGGCGGCGTGATCGCCTTACTGACAGCGCTGCGCAACAACGTAAAACTGGGCGGTGTATTAGCGCTGTCAACTTACTTGCCGGCGCTGGCAGAATTCAACCATGCAGAAAAAATGCATGGCGTGAAAACGCCTGTTTTTATGGCTCACGGACGCGATGACCCGGTGATACCATGCACTCTGGGAGCGACTTCACGAGACCGATTGATGACTCTCGGCTATGCGGTCGAGTGGCACGAATACGCCATGCAGCATTCGGTCAACGCACAGGAAATACACGATATTCAAATCTGGCTGACGAAAAAATTAACTTAATAAGACTCTTCAACGCTGGACGCTTCCTGCTCGATCACACGAAATTTTACCAGCTCATAGTCCGGCCCTCTTTCCTGCAAGCCGTTAGGAATCAGCAAATAGCTTTTCCCATCCAGCATCGTTTGCAGACTGCGACTCGGTGAATATGTGTCTGCCTTCATCAGCAAACTGACCTCACCGGACGGTTCGCCTGCCTTTGCATACAACCACAACGCCGCTTGTCCGTCGGTAAAGTTTCCGCCTCCCATTCCGCCACTTTGAGTCAAGGTTATGCCCGCTATCCGATTGGCGAGTATTGCGGCACCCAGACGCAGTTGACTTTCCTCGTTGCGCATCAGCCGCCTTGCGACCGCAACCCCCCAATGTTTTACACCATCCGGTTGTATGCCAAACAGGCTGCCGATGCGGATGGCTTCGCCCGCTTGGGTCGGGAGCAAAGTGCAGAAGCCGTTGGCGCTGATATCTTCAATCATCCAGAGCGCTGATTTTTCTTCACCAAAATTCAACCCAACGTCAGTACGTTCAACGAGCTCAACAAATCCGTTCACTACATTCAGGTTGACTTTTATTCCACGACGCGCGTTACGCCGCACCGGCGGAGCAGCAAAATAATTCAACAAATAGCGGACCGCATTTTTCACGATCTCTGCATCGTAACTTCCGCTCAAATTGAGCTCGCCGGGAACGACACCCTTGTCCAGCATCTTCAGCAAATTTTGCAACGCAACCTGCATGTCGGCCATACCGAGATATCGCGTTGACGAACTTGCCGCCGCATTGACATTGACGCGTGTTGGTGCGGTTGGACGATTCAAATCAAAAGCGAACAAACTCTGCCCGCTTTGCCCTGCCTGTATTTCTATCGCAGAACTGAAATGGGCGACAATGCGATCGGTCAAGTGCATATTCAACGGGGTCATGGTGTTGACTCCGCTGCCATACCATCCGGCCAGATGACCGAGCTCACGTTTTACGGTCGTGTTATTAGTCGGGCCGGGGTACAGATTGACCGGTGTATCCAGATACTGAAACGACTCGGCATGCGCGTAAAGTTGCCACAGATTCATCCACAACTCTTTGTTGATCTGACCATAGCGCACGCAGATATATTTTGACTGGGTTGCCATGGTGTTTATCGTTCGCGCTACCAGCATTGGCAGTTGGGTCTTGATCGCCCCACTCCCTTTTTCTCCATTGCAATAACGTGTAAATAGCGTGTAATAAGCCTTGGCAATGTGGCAAGAAAAATTATTCAGTAACATCCACAAGCGATTCGCCTGAAATTTGCTCAACTCATGCGGAGTAAAATATTCGCGTACCAATTTGCGCAGGTAAGGCTGCACCGATTCGTCCAGCAAACAGATCACGGCAAACTGATGATCCAGTTTGAAATCGGGATTACCGGATACCGCCTCTATCCACTCGGTCAGTTCCATCACCAGTTTGAACGCGTCATTCCTGGGCAAGTCATCCAGTAATGCCTGCACCGATTTC
This sequence comes from Gallionella sp., assembly GCA_035654595.1. Classification (GTDB taxonomy): domain Bacteria; phylum Pseudomonadota; class Gammaproteobacteria; order Burkholderiales; family Gallionellaceae; genus Gallionella. Next base: position 8,617 of record DASRWN010000047.1, read on the forward strand.
ATGCTCGCCATTGGGTGATCGGTTTTTTTGCCGAACAAGCCTGATAACATCTTGCACCTCGCTATGTGGTACGGTTAAGCGCGCCTATATAAATAGAACATCCATGAATAAAATGCGGCAGAAAAATACACTGAGCCAAGGGTAAACGTGTGATTCCATGGCTTGGTAATAATGTGCCATTTCCGCCGGTTGAGCAAGCGTTGCGCTCGCCGAACGGGCTGCTCGCGGCGGGTGGAGATTTATCCACAGCACGGCTGTTGGACGCTTATCGACATGGCATCTTTCCCTGGTTCAACACAGGCGAACCCATTTTGTGGTGGAGTCCGGATCCACGCATGGTGCTGGTTCCCAGCCAGTTTAAAATTTCCAGATCACTGGCCAAAACGCTGCGTAACGGCCATTATGAAATCCGTATCGACAGCGCCTTTGAATCAGTGATGCGGGCATGCGCGGCGCCACGCAAAGATCATCAAGGCACGTGGATAAACGAACTGATGATTGCCAGTTATTGCCAGTTGCATAAGCTGGGGCATGCCCATTCAGTGGAAATCTGGATGGATAACAAACTGACCGGCGGCCTGTATGGCGTGAGTATCGGGCGTATGTTTTACGGCGAATCGATGTTCAGCAACATCAGTAACGCCTCGAAAATCGCCCTTGCGCATTTGGCCAAACAACTGGCACGCTGGCAATACGGCATGATTGATTGCCAGATGAATACCTCACACCTCGCTACTCTGGGTGCGCATGAAATACCACGCAGAGAATTTATCGGTCGCCTGCAAGACTTGATACAATATGCGCCGGTGCCTGACTGGCAATTTGATTCCGATCTTTTACCATGAGCACGCATAGCCATTTTTCTACGGCAGCTTGCCCGCAACCTGAATGACAGGTCGTCCATGAGCCAACTGAACGATATTCCACTTTCCGCGCTGCACTTTTATCTGACCGCGCCTTATTCGTGCAGCTACCTGCCCGGTCAGGCGGCACGCTCTCAAGTCGCCATGCCCGCCTTGATGATTGACGCACCGGTTTATTCAGAGTTGGTTCAGCATGGCTTTCGGCGCAGCGGAACCTATATCTATCGGCCACAATGCGACGCCTGCCAAGCCTGTGTTCCGTTGCGCGTGCTGACAAAATCTTTCCAGGAAAACCGCTCGCAACGGCGCGCTTGGGCGCAACACGCCAATCTTGACGCCACGCTGCATCCGTTACAGGACAGTGCGGAATACTACCAGCTCTACCAACGTTATCAGCGCGTACGTCACAAGGATGGCGCGATGGACAGTGACGACCATGCGTCCTACCAAAATTTTCTGTTGCAAAGCCATGTAGATTCGTTGTTGGTGGAATTTCGTGAGAATGGTTTGTTGCGCATGGTCAGCATCATTGATTTACTCAGTGACGGCATCTCTTCGGTCTACACGTTTTATGATCCGGATTTACCGCGCGCAAGCTTGGGAATATATAACGTTCTTTGGCAAATCAGACTGTGCCGCAAACTTGATCTGGAGTTTGTCTATCTTGGTTACTGGATAAAAAATAGCCGCAAAATGGCTTACAAAACCAAATATCAGCCCGCGCAGGGGCTGATTGATGGGGCTTGGCGCACGCTCGACAAGCAAACTTCATGAAAGCATACGCCGGTGTTTTTACTGTGCGTAAGAATAATTGATCATGTTCTCCCTGCTCCGTCCCGCGCTGTTCCAGATTGATCCTGAAACTGCACACCATCTCACTCTTTCCAGTCTGGCAGCCGCCTATTCTCTGGGTGTCAGCGACTGCATCGCAACACGCAAGACAAACGATCCGCGCACGGCAATGGGAATCAACTTTTCCAACCCGGTCGGTTTGGCGGCAGGGTTGGACAAGAATGGTAGCTGCATAGACGGGCTGGCAGCGCTGGGTTTCGGCTTTATCGAAATCGGTACGGTCACGCCACGCGCACAACCCGGCAATCCCAAACCGCGCCTGTTCCGCTTGCCGCAGGCAAATGCGATCATCAATCGCATGGGTTTCAATAACGATGGCGTGGACAAACTGATTGAAAACGTGCGGCATGCCGACTACCGCGGCATATTGGGCATCAACATCGGCAAAAATGCCGATACACCCATGGCAAATGCCGCACAGGATTATCTGGCCTGTCTGCGCAAGGTGTATCCGTACGCCAGTTACATCACCGTCAACATCTCCTCACCCAACACCAAAGATTTACGTCAACTGGAGAGCGAGGCGGAACTGAATCAATTGCTGGTGCAACTTAAAGCAGAGCAACAAAAACTTGCCGACACACATGGGAAATACGTGCCGCTTGCCCTGAAAATCTCGCCGGATCTGGCAGATGAGCAAATCGCACAGATTGCGCGTTTGCTGATACAACACCGCATTGACGGGGTGATCGCCTCCAACACTACTTTGTCGCGCGATGGCGTGGAAAATTTGCAGCACGGTGCAGAAACAGGCGGACTTTCCGGTGCGCCGGTCAGAGAAAAATCTACTGCCGTGATTCGGACACTACATAAAAATTTACAAGGTGCGCTGCCCATCATTGGCGTGGGTGGCATCCTGAGCGGCCTGGATGCTGCCGACAAAATCAATGCGGGCGCCAGTCTGGTGCAGCTATATAGCGGGTTAATCTATCGTGGCCCAGCGCTGGTTACCGAATGCTGCGCGGCACTGGCTCGATCCGACACCGCACAGCCCATATAAAAAAACGGCTTTACCTGAAAGGCGGTTGTCCCAAACTACTTGTACATTCATGCCTCCCGGCTACATTTTTTTAACAACCTTACAGTTATATAAATATATATTTATGTGCCGTTGAAGCCATTTGATAATAAGTAGATAATTCGCGGCTCAAGTTACTAAGGCTAAAGCAATGACTGAATATTTACTGATTTTGATCAGCGCGGTGTTCGTTAACAACATCGTGATGGTTAAAATTTTGGGCCTATGCCCATTCATGGGCGTATCGAAAAAACTGGAAGCCGCAACCGGCATGGGTGCAGCAACCGCTTTTGTGTTGACTCTGGCATCTGGCGCAAGCTATCTGATCCACCATTTTCTGCTTGTGCCGAACGATTTGACCTATTTGTCCACGCTGTCATTCATCGTGGTGATTGCCGGCATTGTGCAACTCACCGAGATGTATATACAAAAAGCCAGTCCGGTGCTGTACCAGGTTTTGGGCATTTATCTGCCATTGATCACAACCAATTGTGCGGTGCTGGGCGTTCCCCTGCTGATTGCGCAAAACGAGTTGCAGTACAACCTCGGCACGGCATTATGGTTCGGCTTTGGCAGCGCGCTCGGCTTCACCCTGGTCATGGTGCTGTTTGCCGGTATCCGCGAACGGCTCGAAGGTGCGGACGTGCCGGTTATTTTCAAAGGTTCGGCCATCGGAATGGTCACGGCCGGATTGATGAGCTTGTCCTTTATGGGGTTCTCCGGGTTTATCAAATAATGCTGAGTGCGTTACTGGTAATGGCAGCCATCGCAATCGTGCTGGGCGCGTTGCTGGGTTTTGCCGCGATCAAGTTCCGCGTTGAAGGCAATCCGCTGGTGGACAAGATTGACGCAATCCTGCCGCAGACACAATGCGGCCAGTGCAGCTACCCTGGCTGCAAACCTTATGCCACGGCGATTGCCGCAGGAGAGGCAGACATCAACCGTTGCCCGCCGGGTGGAGAGGAAGGCATCCAGAAACTGGCCGATTTACTCGGCGTGGAATTCAAACCATTCGGCAATGAAACCGCTGCGCCCAAACCCAAGTCGGTGGCGATCATCGATGAAAACACTTGCATCGGCTGTACTCTGTGCATACAGGCCTGTCCGGTAGACGCGATCTCCGGCGCCGCAAAACAAATGCACACTATCATTGCGCAGGAATGTACCGGTTGCGAGTTGTGTATTGCACCCTGCCCGGTGGATTGCATCAGCATGATCGTCATCGAAGAAAAAATCACCAACTGGAAATGGAAATATCCCACTTTCCCGCTCGTCCCCGCGTAATGACAAAACTCTATTCATTTCATGGCGGAGTGCACCCGCCCAGCAATAAATCGCAATCGACGCGCACTCCAATTGCGCTCGCTGCATTACCCGGCAAGCTGGTCATCCCGTTTCATCAGCACGTGGGTAACATTGCCAAGCCGTTGGTAAAGAAGGGAGACCGGGTACTGAAGGGACAGCTTATCGGCGCGCCTGAAGACGCCGTGTCCAGCGCGATACACGCCTCTACTTCGGGAACGATTGCAGAAATTGGTATGCAAATTGTGGCCCATGCATCGGGATTGCCGGATCTGTGCGTAACCCTGATTCCGGACGGTAAAGACGAATGGATAAACCATCAAGGCATGGATTACCGTTCGGCTGATGAGTCGGATATCCGCCTTGCGCTACGCATGGCGGGTGTAGTCGGGTTAGGCGGTGCCGTATTTCCCAGCGATCTCAAGTTACGCGTTGGCAAACGCAAGATCAAAACATTGATACTCAATGGCGCCGAATGTGAACCGTATATCTCTTGCGACGATATGTTGATGCGCGAACGTGCCGAGGAGATTGTCCGTGGTGCGGAAGTCATACGCCATGTTCTGGACGCCGAACAGGTGCTGATCGGCATTGAAGACAACAAGCCGCAAGCCATTGCAGCAATGCAACGGGCGGCTTCGACCAGCCACGACAAAATGGAAGTGATCACCATCCCCACCATCTACCCGGGCGGGGGTGCTAAACAGTTGATCCGTGTGCTCACCGGTATCGAAGTTGCGGCCGGGGTACGTTCCACTGAAAAAGGCGTGCAGTGCTTCAATGTGGCAACCGCGCAAAGCGTGTATCGCGCCGTCCAGTTTGGCGAGCCGTTGTTGTCACGCATCGTCACCGTTGCCGGCAATGTCACTCATCCGCAGAATTTCGAAGCATTGATAGGCACGCCGCTGAATGAGTTACTTGCGCTGGCCGGCGTATTGCCCGACACGGATCACTACATCATGGGCGGGCCGATGATGGGCGTAGTCCTGCCTGGCGCAACGGTTTCCGTGGTCAAGTCCACCAACTGTGTCATCGCTGCATCCGATAATTTGTTCCCTCCGCCGCCCGCCGCGATGCCCTGCATACGCTGCACACGCTGCGCGGATGTTTGTCCTGCCGAGTTGCAGCCCCAGGATTTATACTGGTTCGCCAAGGCAAAAGAATTTGGCAAAGCCCAGGAATACAACCTGTTCGATTGCATCGAATGCGGCGCGTGCAGTTATGTCTGCCCCAGCCATATTCCTCTGGTACAGTATTACCGTTTTGCCAAGAGCGAAATATGGGCGCGGGAAAGCGAAAAAAATGCTGCTGATAGTGCGCGCGAACGGTTCGAGTTCCGCAGCCATCGCATTGAGCGTGAAAAACAGGAAAGAGCGGAGAAGCTGGCCGTCAAGGAAAAAGCGGCTCTGGCGGCAAAGCAACCAGTAGTTGCTGACATGACGCAGGCAGCTGCGCCCGCAGCAGATACCAATCGAATTACACCTGACCCGATACAGGAAAAAATACAAGCTGCAATTGACCGCGCCAAATTACAAGCTGTCATGGTCAACCCGCGCAACACCGTACAACTCACCGCACAACAACAAGCGGAGATTGCAGAGATCGAAGCCCGCCGTGCACGCATTCGTGAACATGCTCAGTCCGAAGTTGAACATCATCCCAAGGAATAAATAATGAGCGCGTTCTTCTCACCCTTTATCAGCAAATCGGAAAGTGTTGCGCAAATCATGCTCAAGGTGTTGATCGCCTTGATTCCGGGTATCGCTTTGTATGTGTGGTGCTTCGGCCCGGCGATTCTGATTTCCATCGCCCTGGCCAGCATCACCGCGCTGGCTACCGAAACCGTCATGCTCAAGCTGCGCAAACGACCGGTTGCGCCGTTCCTCAAGGACAACAGCGCACTGCTGACTGCCTGGCTGCTGGCCCTGTCCATTCCGCCTCTGGCTCCCTGGTGGCTGGTGGTGGTCGGCACCGCATTCAGTATCGCCATCGCAAAACAGCTTTACGGCGGGCTGGGTAGCAACCCTTTTAATCCGGCCATGATCGGTTATGCGGTACTGATTATTTCTTTTCCGGTACAAATGACACAGTGGCTTGCGCCACACGGATTGGGGCAAAGTGAATTAAGTTTTGTCGAACAACTGGGTTACATCTTCTCCAGTGTATTGCCGGACGGCATCAAGCTTGATGCCGTCACCATGGCGACGCCACTGGACACGCTGAAGACACAACTACACCTGGCACACCCGGTAGAAAAAATTCTGACTCAGCCGATTTTTGGTTATCTGGCGGGAAAAGGCAGCGAGATAGTGGCATTCGGATTTCTGTTGGGCGGCCTCTACCTACTCGCGGTACGCATCATTTCATGGCATCTGCCGGTTGCCTTCTTGAGCACGCTGTTCATTGTGGCGGGGATTTTCCACCTGGCTGATCCCGCACACTATGTGGCACCGCTTTTTCATTTGCTGTCGGGCGCGGCCATACTGGGCGCATTCTTCATCCTGACCGATCCGATCAGCAGCCCTACTACGCCTACCGGCAAGCTGATCTTTGCCGCCGGGGCGGGATTGCTCACCTACCTGATCCGTGTTTTCGGGGGCTTTCCGGATGGAGTTGCCTTTGCCACGCTGTTGATGAACATTTGTGTGCCGCTGATAGATACCTATACCCAACCCAAAGTGTTCGGCAAAAAAGATAAAAAATCCGGCGGAAATGGCAGCCCGACATGAGACGCTCGCTGCTCAACGCCACGCTGCAAACCGCGCTCAACCTGCTTGTCTTTACCATAGTCGGCACCACACTGCTGGCAACCACCTACAGCCAGACGCGTCAGACCATCGCACGCAGCGAACAAACAGAAAAATTGAAGTTGATCGGGCAAATCATGCCGTCCAACTTGTACGACAACGACATCCTGAAAGACACTTTGAGTATTGCGCCCGACGCGCTGTTGGGCACTGCCGTTGCTACCAACGCTTACCGCGCCCGCCTGCACGATCAGCCGACCGGGTTGATTGTTGAGGCCATCGCGCCGGATGGTTACAGTGGGAAAATCAACCTCATCATCGCCATCCACTACGATGGCACGATAGGCGGCGTGCGCGTGGTGGAACACAAGGAAACGCCAGGGCTGGGCGATTACATTGAGGCAGCCAAGAGCGACTGGATCAAGGGGTTTGATGGTAAAGCACTCGACAGCAGTGCAACACAAGCTTGGCAGGTCAAAAAAGATGGCGGACAATTCGACTACATGGCTGGCGCCACCATTACGCCACGGGCAATGGTAAAAGCGGTGCGCAAAGCATTGGAATTTTTTTCTGAACACCGCCAGGAATTATTTGTCCCATCCGGGGCAGCGGCTAAATCAAGCCAGGAGCGATAATAATGACCAGACAAATTTTCAAGGATATTTTTTTCAACGGGCTGTGGAAGCAAAACACTGGCGTGGTGCAGCTGCTTGGCATGTGCCCGATTCTAGCGGTCAGCAATTCGGTGGTAAACGCAGTCAGTCTTGGTTTGGCCACCACTGTGGTGATGGCTTTATCGGGTGCCGCTGTTGCGCTGATCCGAAACGTCGTCCCGAATGAAGCGCGTATCCCGGTATTCATTTTGATCATTGCGGTGCTGGTCACCGTGATTCAGCTCGCCATGAATGCGCAAATGCACGGGCTATATCTGGTGTTAGGTATTTTCATTCCGCTGATTGTGACCAACTGCATTGTGTTGGCGCGGATAGAGGCCTTCGCCTCGAAGAACCCGGCCACGCAGTCTGCATTGGATGGCATTGCGATGGGCATGGGCTTGACTGCCGTGCTGGCCGTGCTGGGCGGCATACGTGAATTATTCGGGCATGGCACACTGCTGTCCGGCATTGATCTGGTATTTGGCGAAACGGCAAAATCGTTGGTGATTACAGTGCTGCCGGGCTATCACGGATTTTTACTGGCGATCCTGCCACCTGGTGCTTTCGTCGTGCTCGGCTTGCTGATCGCACTCAAGAATTGGCTCAGCCTCCGAACCGAGAACAAGCTGCCTGCGGGTACGCCAATAACGCTGTCATCACACCCTGCATGAGTGATCAATATCAGGCAAAAAAATGAACGCCGCCAAGCGACGTGATATTTTCCTGCGTCTGCAAGCGGCCAACCCCCACCCTGCTACCGAACTCAAATACGACTCGTCCTTTGAATTACTCGTCGCGGTGATGCTCTCGGCCCAGGCCACTGATGTCAGCGTCAATCACGCCACCCGACAGTTGTTCCCGGTGGCAAACACGCCGCAGGCGATAGTTGATCTGGGTGAAGCAAAATTACGTGCATACATTCAACGTATCGGTTTATATAAAACCAAAGCCAGGCACCTGATACAGACCTGTCGCCTGCTTCTGGACCAGCACGGTGTCGTGCCGCAAACTCGTGAGGCGTTGGAAGCCTTACCCGGCGTTGGTCGCAAGACAGCCAATGTGATCCTCAATACTGCATTCGGGCAGCCCACCATTGCTGTTGACACTCATATTTTTCGGCTCGCCAACCGCATCAATCTGGCACCGGGTAAAACCGTATTGGAAGTAGAACAGAAATTGCTCAAAGTCACCCCGGATGAATTCAAGCACAACGCACATCACTGGCTGATTTTGCACGGTCGCTATGTGTGTCAGGCACGTAAACCGAAATGCAACATCTGTGTCATTTACGATCTGTGTGAATACAAGGCAAAGGAAATTTAGTGCTATTCAATCCCTCGCGTGACGAGGCGCGAAATTTTTTGTTTGAGTCATGGCGCAAACACAGGGCGGCAGAATTACTCACTCCGCTGGAAGACCTCGCCGCGCAGCTCATCGCCAAACATCCCGAATATCATACCGTGCTTGAGCAGCCGGACCGTCATCAAGATCAAGACTATCTGCCGGAGCACGGTACAACCAATCCATTTCTGCACCTGATGATGCACCTCACCATCGAAGAACAAATCTCCATCGACCAACCTGCGGGCATTCGCGGGCACTTCACTCGTTTAACGCAACAGTTGGAATCTGAACATGAGGCACAACACCGCATGATGGAATGTCTCAGCGAAATGATCTGGCAGGCACAGCGCAATCACGTCGCGCCAGATGCGGCGGTTTATTTTGACTGCCTGGAAAAACGACTGCGCTCGGCATAACTATGTTGCTCAATGGCTCAAAATGCTCATTTACTTAAATGTAAATTCCGCTTTTTCGCCTTTGTGCGCCTTGTTCTGCCATTGCTCGCAACGTTTTCCCATGCCATAGAAAAACTCAGTACTTGGTTTATTAGCTAAAAATTCTGCCGCTGCCGTAACGCCACTCGCTGCAAATAAGCCTCACGTGCGATCTGCACATCTTCCAGGAAATACGGCAGCTCCTTTAATAACATGGCTTGCGGCCCATCCACCAATGCCTTGAGCGGCGCCGGATGGAAGTCCACCAGCACCATGTTCGCTCCGGCAATCACCCCTTGCGTGGTGACGTGCATCATGTCGAGGATGCCGTCAGGAGAGGCGGCACGCAAACCGACCGAGTGCGATGGATCAATGCACACCGGCATACGCGTCAGGCGCTTCACCACCGGCACATGCGCAAAATCGACAAAGTTGCGGTGCGGGTCGCCCATATTGGTCTTCATCCCGCGCAGCCCGAACACCACATTGCGATTGCCTTCAGAAGCCAGATATTCAGCCGCATTCAGTGATTCATCCAAGGTGATTCCGAAACCCCGCTTGAGCAGAATGGGCATCTCGGTTTGCCTGCCGACGATCTTCAATAACTCGAAATTCTGTGTGTTGCGCGTACCGATTTGCAGCATCACGCCGGTTGGATTACCCGTTTGACGCAATGCCTCCTTGATTTCATGCAGATGAGATTCATGGGTAATTTCCATCGCGATCACTTTGATGCCATATTTCCCCGCCAGATCGAATACATAAGGCAGGCAATTCTTGCCGTGCCCCTGAAACGCATACGGACTGGTGCGCGGTTTGTATGCGCCCATGCGTGTGCAAACCTGCCCGTTATCACGTAATGCCTTGAGCATGATTTCAACATGTTCGCGGTTGTCCACCGCACATAATCCGGCAAACACGTTGAGCGTATCCTGACCAAAGCGCACACCGTTATAATCGAAGTAGGTCAGGCGCTGATCATCCTTATGTCTGCCCAAGATGCGGTATTCTTCGGAAACCCGAACCACCCGCTCCACGCACGGCAAATTTTGCATTTCCTTGATGTCCAATGCCTGGGTGTTACCCACCAGATAAATTTCGGTCAATGTTTTTTCGCTGCCGCGCTCGACATGCACCCGCGTTTGTATGCCGGGTAAAGCGCCCAGATGCGTCAGCAACTGCCGGTATTCCTGGCTGTGTTCGGCGACGTTGGAACCAAGTATCAGAATCATTGTTATCCCTCAAAAATCAAAGAAATCGCCCAGCAAAAAATTCGCATCAGGTTACTGATGATCGCTTTTACCCAGCAAAATTGTTTCCTGCGCCGACCAATGCTGCAACGGGTCGCGCGTAAACCCGCTCTTGGCAAATTGCTGCCAGCGACCGATCACATGGCACAACAACACATTAGCATGGGCACTGATGTCTTCCGCCGATACGGTACGGGAAGGGAAAGAAGGCGGCATTTCCACTCCCTGCACCATCACATCCTGAGTCTTGCCGTCCACAGCCGAACCCATCTCGTCTTGCGTCGCGGCCATGCGCAGCGATTGTTTCAACGTGGCTTCAATGCGGTCCAATAGTTGATTGATGCGCTGCTGCAAGCGCTCATCCTCATTCACCAGCGCATCACCAATCAGCACCCGTGTCATGCCGCGATTTTTTTTCGCAAAGCCAAGCAACATCGAAATGATGGCTTTAAGTTGTTGCAGACCGCTTTTTTCTTCCTGGGTAATTTGATTGATCAGGCCGAACACGGTTTGCTCAATGAACTCAATCAGCCCTTCGAACATCTGCGCCTTACTGGCAAAATGCCGATACAGCGCGGCTTCTGATATATCCAGATGTGCCGCCAACGCAGCGGTGGTGATTTTCTCACTCTTGGGCTGCTCCAGCATTTGTGCCACGGTTTGCAGGATCTGCAACTTTCTCTCGCCCGGTTTGCTGGTCATATCTCCTCCTGATTTAACCTCTGCAGCACATTCGATAATTGCAACACATCACGAATCTTCACATCCACACAGGGAGCATTTTTAATCCCCCTGTTCACCCACACCGTGCGCATTCCCAGACGCTTCGCCACGCGCAAATTTTCCAGGCTGTCTTCCACCATCACACACTGCGTCGGCATGATGCGATGCCGTCTCAACACACGCATGAAACCGAAGCGATCCGGTTTGGGGCGATAGCGCGTATGTTCCACTGCCAACACATCGTCAAATAAATCCGCGATGCGCAACAACTTCAATACTGCATGCACATAGTGTTGCGGAGCATTGGAAAACAACACCTTCTTTCCCGGCAGGCGCTGCAATAATTGCCGTAAACGCCGCTCGTACACCACCATCTGCGGCAGCTCATCGAACTGGTGCGTATGCCAGAGAAAATGCGCCGGATCAATATCATGATGCCGCATCAAACCGCTGAGCGTGGCGCCATAACGATGCCAGTAATGAATGCGCAATGCATTCGCCGCCGCCTCATCAAGCTCTAAATGCGCCTGTAAATACGCCGTCATGCTGCGGTTGATGTGCGGAAAAATATGCGGCGTGGCATCGTGCAACGTATTGTCCAGATCAAAAATCCAGAGCCGCCTATTCACGCTCACAGACCTCTACGCAACGTAGCGGAACCTTTTACTTACTTTTGATCAACGTACCGACACCTTCGTCGGTAAGAATCTCAAGCAACAACGCATGCCGCACCCGGCCGTCAATGATATGCACGGTACGCACACCGCCGCGCGCCGCATCCAGCGCCGAAGCTATCTTGGGCAACATGCCGCCGGATAATGTCCCGTCTGCCACCAGTGCGTCGATTTGCCGAGGCGTTAGTCCGGTCAGCAGCTTGCCAGTTTTATCCAGCACGCCGGGCGTATTGGTCAGCAGCACCAGTTTTTCGGCGCGCAATACTTCGGCCAGCTTGCCGGAAACCACGTCAGCATTAATGTTCAAAGTCTCGCCATCCGGACTGACCCCGATGGGCGCGATAACCGGAATGAAATCACCCGAATCCATGAAGGTGATGATCGACGGGTCTATCTTGGCAATTTCGCCAACCAGCCCGATGTCGAGCATCTTGCCTGCCTCCTCGTCACTCGCCACCATCATTTTTTCAGCGCGTATAAAAGCGCTGTCCTGCCCGGTCAGCCCGACTGCCTTGCCACCATAACGATTGATCAGATTGACAATGTCCTTGTTGATTTTGCCCAGCACCATCTCTACCACGTCCATGGTCTCTTCATCCGTGACACGCATACCCTGGACAAATTCGCCTTGCTTGCCGACGCGTTTGAGCATCTCGTTGATTTGCGGCCCGCCGCCATGCACCACCACCGGATTCATGCCCACCAGCTTAAGCAGCACCACATCGCGCGCAAAACTCTCCTGCAAAGCGGGATCAGTCATGGCGTTGCCACCGTATTTAATCACGATGGTTTTATCAAAAAAGCGCTGTATATAAGGTAAAGCCTCGGCAAGAACCCGGGCTTTGACGTCAGCAGATGCAGCAGAGAGCGGCATGATTATTCCTCAAAATAGTTGCCGCGAATTTTACACCAGAAAACAAACAGGCGGCATACGCCGCCTGTTTTTTCGCGCAAGCAAATGCTTACTGAGGTGCGCCTGCGCGGGGTGCTAGTACATGCGGTGGGGCTCATGCATATCGTCATGGCTGGCAGGCTCCATTCCGGCAAGTGATTTCACCACAGCCATCACGTTAATTTTTATGCTGCTTTTGTCAGCCAACCTGATATTCAGCTTCAGCGGCACGCTATCGCCAGCCTTGAGTGGAGCCCGCAAACCCATCAGCATCAAATGATAGCCGCTCTCGCCAAGGTTCACGCGTTTGCCCGCCGGTAACGCTATCCCCTGCACTTCACGCATTTTCATCATGCCATTGGCGTTACTCATGCTATGCAGCTCAACGCTTTTACAGACCGGACTGGAAACGCCCGATAGCGTGGCCCCGCCTTTGCTGATAATGGTCAAATCCGCTTTACCAACTTCCTGCCCGGGTGCCGAGGCCGCTGCCCAAGCGCCCTCTACCTGAATGTCGGCGGCATACACACCAGTACTGAATAGCAACACGCCCAATAATCCCAGCAGTTTATTTATTTTATGCATGATATTTTTCCGTAAAAAAATGAATTATACGTATTACCGGGCATATTATTGAAACAGGATATTTGTCTGGGAATGCGACACCTTGTGGCAAAAATTGTCCAAGCCGCCCATACCGGCCAAATAAATCATCCGGCTTCCCGACAGACGCCAAGCATTGCTGCTGGCTTCAACCACTGTGCGGCTTTCAGAGTACGAGGGCCAAGACTATAATGCCATCTTGCAATGATTCGGCTCAATACGGCTCAATATGAGACACCGCGCTTTAATTTTTTTCCTGCTATTACCCACTTGCTGTTTTGCCCTGCCAGCAAAGCCGGTTGGCGCGCCGGACCTCACCGCCAAATCGTATCTGTTATACGACTACACCAGCAAGCAG
>DASRWN010000048.1:0-4560 GCA_035654595.1 Gallionella sp.
GGTCAAATGGGATTCGAAGTGGGGCAAAGGCCGTCCCGGCTGGCACATCGAGTGTTCGGCAATGGCTTCCGGGCTATTGGGCAATCATTTTGATATTCACGGCGGCGGAGCAGATTTGCAGTTTCCTCATCACGAAAACGAGATCGCCCAAAGCGAGGGAGCGTACCAAGCCAAATACGTGAATTACTGGATACATAACGGCTTTGTCAATATCGATAAAGAGAAAATGTCGAAATCGTTGGGTAATTTCTTTACCATCCGCGAAGTGCTGAAAAAATATGATGCTGAAGTGCTGCGCTTCTTCATTCTGCGTGCACATTATCGCAGTCCACTGCATTATTCTGACGCGCATCTGGACGATGCAAAGCAGTCATTGAGCCGACTTTACACTGCCCTCAAGTTCTTGCCTGCTGGCTTAATTGAAGGTGGCGCTGACTGGAACGAACCGCACGCGCAGCGCTACAAAGCTGTCATGGACGATGATTTCAATACACCGGAAGCGGTGGCAGTGCTGTTCGATTTGGCAAATCAAGTGAATCGCAGCCACTCACCGGAAGCTGCGTTGCAGCTCAAAGCGCTGGGCGGGGTGCTTGGTTTGTTGCAGCGCGATCCGGTTGAATTTTTACAGGGTGTGACAACAGGCGAAGCGGATGATGAGATGATCAAGGTCCAAATCGCTGCACGTGCCGTTGCCAAGCAGGCAAAGGATTTTGCTGCGGCAGATCGTATTCGCAAGGAGCTGCTGGAAGCCGGAATTGTTCTGGAAGACAGTTCGGCGGGTACGACCTGGCGCAGGGCTTGATTGTCACTTGGGTGAGTCTGCGTGGGGCAAATAAATTTAGGGTAATTGTCCCGCCGCGACCATGCGATTGAACAGGACGTTGGGTGAAATCCAAACCACCAGGTCGTCAAAACCATTCTGTACAAAATCATGACTGACGAAATCGGTGTCGCCATCGGTATTTTCCGTTTCATCAATTGAGGGCGGGTTCGCCCAGTTTGCGCCGCGCGAGACGATTACTGCTGCTGCGTTGTTGGTAAGTTTGGCGGTACAGGCCGCGGTGGTGCAGACGCGCATCGTTCCAACAGTACTTAAAGTGAAGGGTATTGTGCTATCTGCAAATTGTTTGGTGACGGCATAAATCAGTACGCTGCCATAAGCATCTTTATCAGCTACACCTAAATCCACATAGGGCAACGTGCCGACTTGTTGTGCAGCAGTGGTGCAAGTTGCCTCTGCTGCGCCATCACCATTGCTGTCCGGGCAGGGTAGGTGTTTATTAGCGATGGCATATCCCAAAAGGGCATCCTTGACTTCATCCATATATTTACGCGTCGCAGTGCGCCGCCCCTGTTCGATCTGGCTGGATATGGTGGGGAGTAATCCGCCCAGTAACACTCCGACAATGACTAACACAATGGCCATTTCTAATAGTGTGAAGCCGGTCGTGCGGAGAAGGGGCATTGGTGCGTGCTTCATGGTAGACACCTCAGCAGGTCTACGCTTGGGTTGCTGGCGTCGAAGATCGATGCCCCGGTAAAGTTGCTGGCGGCGGCAACCGGTGTGGCAAAGGCAGCCAAGTTCGCGCCTTCCAGATAGTTGGCCGGAGTGGCCTTGTCGGTTGCGGTTAGCCGAACCTGGGCAGCAGTTTTCTGTCCGCCGAAAATGAGTACTCTGGAGCAGTTCGCAGTTAGTGTGCCATCAATGTTGATAGGCGACGGTGTGGCGAATCCAGTGAGGAGTAACATTTCCTTCCAGTTGTTACAGAAATTTTTGTTACTGGTGTTGCCAATATTGTTGCAAATGACATTGTCGGCTCCTTTGGTGCCGGCACCCGAGACCGTAACGGTCTCGGGATGCCCAGGCTCGACTTGTAAGCGGAAATCGCTGTCGTCCAAAAAATTCCCAATCTGATCGCGAAAGTCACTGCGCCGAATAATCTGGCGAAAAATGTCATTGGCGGTAATAAATAACATCTGATCGTTGACAGTACTGATGATGTTGCCGTTAATGTCACGATCTTGGTGCGGTTGAATAACTTTCCCAGTGGCAATATCTGAATTGTCGATGTTATGCACGGTGTCGTTATCCAGATAACTGGCAGCCATATAATTTCCACCGCAAAGCGGGGCTGTGATGCCGGAACGATCTTGTCCCGGCTGCGCTGCGCCAGGCGCGAAAATAACTGCTACCACCTGATTGCTGGCCGAAGTGAGCAGTGTACCGTCAGAAGCATATGCCTGAAGTTGCCCATTCGTGTCCCAATTCATTGAGGCAGTCTTGGGATTATTCTTATAGGTTCCGGAAACCGCGTACCACAGGCATTCACCATCGCCATCTCGCAGTGCAGATAAACCCAGCGTTGCCCATGGCAGCTTGCCACTAACACGTACATCCTGACTCGGGCATGAGGGCGCTGCAACGCCTTCCAAACTGCCACCCGTGTTATTCGGGCAGGGCAGATAGCCGTGCATCTGCCCGCTATGGGTGTCGCCGTAGGTAATCGCATAACCGATCAGCGCATCTTTAGCTTGTACCAGCACGGTGGTGGCGTCTCCTTGGCGTGCAGTTTTAATTACGGATGAGGTTAGTGAATGTATCAGAATAGCGGCAATACCCACTATTAGTATAATCATCATGATCATCAGGGCCGCACCACGCTGCCTGTTTTTTGCGTTAAAGCCGGACAGAGCGGAATACATGGCCAGTTATTTTTTTTCAACCGGTGGCAGGGTGATGAATATTTTTTGGCCCACCTTGACTTTGACCGGTTGCGAGCGTCCGGGGACAGCGACTTGCACGCTTTCCGGTGTCTGCTCGTCACTGTTCCCGCTTACTTGCGGCACGCCGTTGATCCAGGCAGTGCGCTTGCCGCCATCCTTTTGCACGATGCCGTTGATGGTCAAAGTCCGTTCCATATTGGTCGAGCCATCTTGCTGATCCTTTTGCGGGATGCCGCGATCCAGTTGCGCGCGTTGTTCAGGAGTAAAAAATAGCCTGCCCAATTCATCTGCACCGGCCACAACTGCGTTAACCAGAGTCAATACGAACAAACCGTTTTTGCATAACCGTTTCATGACGGGCTATTCCGGTTCTTCAACGTGATCCAGCCGCCACTGCATTCTGCCTTGATCTGTGGTGTCATGCTTTTGACTTTATCGGCGACAATGTCTTCGCTATCCAGTTGGACTGGTAATGAGCTGGCATTGCGCTGCAACGAGCAGCCTGCCAGCTGATACCAACCCATGGTCTGCTTGCGCAGCATGGTAAAAAAATTTGGTAATTGCGCTTCGTGCAAAAGCTCAAACTGTAATTTCATTTCACTATAGTGAATATCAAAATTACCGCTATTGATGGCAGGCTGGGGAGCATAGTCTTTTTGTGGCGCGATAGTGTAACGAAAACTGCTGACCAGATTTTGTTGACGAAGTTTTTCCAGCCCTTCTATCCAATCCAGCCGGTGGTCGTCACCCAAGACATTACGCCCCTCCCATTTGACATATTCACTGGCATAAGTTGACATACTTTCTTGGTCCTGGAGGGCTGTGGTCAAGCGGTTACGCACGTCGCTGATTTGAGCCTGTGTGGTGCGCATCTTGTTTGCGGCATTGCTTGCATACTGGCGGCTGATGAACAAAATAGCGCCGCTCAACAGTGCGGACAAGCCAATTGCCAGAAGACTCCAGCGCATCAGCTTCAAGTCCGATTTTGACAGCTTCATGACAGTATCCTCTTCATGTAGCAGGCCTCCAAACCAGCTTCAAAGAAAAATCGAGCGAGCTTTCATGCGCTTCTTGCGGATCAGTCAATCTGCCCCCGGGGCTGATATCGAGAGGCTTGGATAAGGTTATCACTTGATATCCGTGGGCATTTAACACATGTTGAAAGTCATCAAGATATTTGAGTGCGGCACGGTAATCGCTTTTGAAACCCTGCAGGTTGGCCTTGAGCTTAATCACTTGTGCAGGAACGTCGCCCAGCGTATTGGCAGTAACGGGTTCAGCAGCATCGGTTTGCCAGCTTAGGTCCAGCAAATTTATTTGCGGAAAACGGGTGAGTGCCGCGCTAATCGGTTGCATGACTGTGTCCGGCATAGATTCATACTGCTCCAATTTACGCATGATGGACACGCCCGTTTTCATGTCAGTAGCGCTGGCTTGAGCATTTGGAAAGGCTTGCGTGATTTGCTGTGATTCGGCAAGAATGTGCTGCGCCTGTGTGTTGAGCGACGCTGCCGTACCATTAGCGCTTTTACCTTGCCAAAGATAGGTGACGCTCCATAGCAAGCTGGCGGTGAATACCGCCGCGCTCGTCCAGTAAAAAGCCCGGCGCAAATGCCATAGGGTGAAATAGCGGGTGTGCTCGGCGTTAGCGTAGTGTACTTTGGGCGGCCTGCGCGCCAATTCATACAGGAAAACCTGGCTGGCATCGGAGTCAGTCAGTTGGCTTTCTATGTTGAGCGACCGGGCAAGTTCATTGATGTCGACAAAGTCGTAGTGCATATCCGCGCTGTTCGACAACTGCTGGCGTAATTGATCACGGTCATCTGCGTGACACAT
>DASRWN010000049.1:0-13984 GCA_035654595.1 Gallionella sp.
CGCAGTTACTACAAGCCATACGCTTGCTGCAGCTCTCCACTCAAGATATGCATCAGGAAGTTGCCCGCATGCTTGAGGAGAACCCCATGCTGGAATTAAGCGAAGAACTCGCCCCCAGCGTACATTCCGTAGCACCACAAAGTACACCCAGCCTGGTGAATGGTGAACAATCTGAAGCGAACCGCAACAATGAGCGCGACGAGGATTTTTTTGCCAGTGATGCGGCGGACTGGAACCACAGTGGCAGCACATCACATGGCGGCGATGCCGAAGACGAAAGCTATCCGGAACAAGCCGCCGAACCTGCCAGTTTACGTAACCACCTGCATAACCAGTTAAATGTCAGCCAGATGGACAGTAACGACCGCGATATTGTCGGCCTGTTGATTGATGCGCTGGATGAGAATGGCTACTTGGCGCAGGATTTAACTGAGCTCGCAGAATTATTACCCGCCGAACTTGGTATTACGCTTGATGATCTGGAAACCGCGCTGGTGCAATTACAACATCTGGACAAAGCAGGTCTCGGCGCACGCGACCTCAGTGAATGCCTGCTACTCCAACTCAGGGTGTTGGACACAAATACGCCATCACGTGATTTGGCAATTCGCCTGGTAAACCATCACCTTGATCTGGTCGCCGCCCACGATTTTGCCAAAATCAAGAAACTGCTGCGCTGCTCGGACGACGAGTTGCGCGCTGCCCAAACGCTCATCACCGCGCTCAACCCGAAACCAGGCGCGGATTTTGACTATTCTGTTGCAGACTATGTCATACCCGACGTAGTAGTGGAAAAATACCGTGGAAAATGGCGCGCACGTTTGAATATTGAAGCGATGCCCAAGCTGCGCGTGAACCAGATATACGCCAACATTCTGCAACAGCGCGATGACAAAAATTCCTCACAACTTGCCAGCCACTTACAAGAAGCAAAGTGGCTGATCAAGAATCTGCAACAGCGTTTTGATACCATTTTGCGCGTTGCGCAAGCTATTGTGGAGCGACAAAGTAATTTTCTGGAACATGGCGCAATCGGCATGCGCCCGCTGGTGCTGCGCGAAATTGCCGATACGCTTCAACTGCACGAGTCAACCATATCCCGCAGCACCACGCAAAAATTCATGCTGACCCCACGCGGCATATTCGAGTTCAAACATTTTTTCGGCAGTGGCCTGAGCACAGAAAACGGCGGCAGCTGCTCTTCCACTGCGATACGCCAGTTAATAAAGCAATTAGTCGGCGCGGAAGACAGTTGCAAACCCATTACCGACAGCCGCATGTCAGAAATCCTGGCACAGCAGGGCATCATCATCGCCCGGCGTACCGTAGCAAAATATCGGGAAACTTTACACATTCTCCCGGTCAATCTTCGTAAGTCACTCTAGATTAAGGAGCACAACATGAATCTCCACCTCACTGGACATCATTTAGAAATTACCCCCGCCATTCGTGATTACGCGACGGATAAATTCGGTAAAATCAAGCGCCATTTTGATAATGTGGTCATTGATGTCAACGTCATCCTTACTGTTGAAAAACTCAAACAAAAAGCCGAAGCGACCATGCATGTCAGCGGGAGAAATTTGTTCGTAGAATGCGACGACGAGAATTTATATGCTGCAATTGATCTGTTGGTAGACAAGCTCGATCGCCAGGTCAAAAAACACAAAGACAAGATTTCTGCACGTCGCCATGATGACTCCGGTAAATCAGCAATAGCGGAATGATCTTGATGGGCGGCAGCAATCCGCCCATATTCCCATTCTATTGAATAGAGCCATGAACCTGATCAGTAAAACCTTACCGGCCAGCAATATCCTGCTTGATCAGGAATCAAGCAGCAAAAAACGGGTCTTTGAGAGCGTCGGGTTATTGTTTGAAAATAACCAGCAGATTGCCCGCAGTATCGTTTTTGACAGTTTGTTTGCCCGCGAAAAACTGGGTTCGACGGGTTTGGGGCAGGGGGTGGCCATTCCGCATGGGCGTATTGCCAAACTACGTGATGCCACGGCCGCATTCGTCAGAACCCAGCATCCAATACCATTCGATGCCCCGGATGGACGGCCGGTCAACCTGATTTTTGTATTGCTGGTTCCGGAGCGCGCCACCGATTTACATTTGCAACTGCTGGGAGAACTGGCTCAAATGTTCAGTAACGCCAAATTTCGCGAACATTTGCTCGCTGCTCCGGACAACACCAGCCTGCATCAGATTTTTAACAACTGGAATAATCTGGCATGAAGCAGGTCAATATCCGGAAGCTGTTTGACGACCGGCAAGAACGTCTGCAACTGAGCCGTATTGCCGGAGCAGACGGCACGGATCGCATTATTGATAGCGAAAAAGTTGCCGCATCGAACAAAGGCTTGATAGGACATTTCAACCTGATCCATCCTAATTGGGTGCAGGTGCTGAGTGAGACCGAACTCGATTATTTGCGCAAGCTGAATGTGGAAGAACGTAATCAGGCGTTTCACCAAATCGAGCTCAGCGGCACAACCTGCCTGATTGTGGCTGGCACCACTGATATACCTGCGGAGTTGATCCGTTTTGCCGACCAGTCGTGTATTCCGTTATTCGCTTCGCCCAAGCTCAGTGTGCATTTGATGTGGCTGATTCGCCACTATCTTGCCAAGGAACTGGCTGAATCAACCACCCGTCACGGTGTCTTTCTCGACGTACTCGGCGTCGGCGTGATGATTACCGGTGAAAGCGCGGTGGGTAAAAGCGAACTGGGTCTGGAACTGATTACCCGCGGCAACGGTTTGGTTGCAGATGATATTATCGAGCTGCACCGCATTGCACCGGAGACACTTGAGGCGCGCTGCCCGGAACTGTTACGCGATTTTCTTGAGGTGCGCGGCCTGGGCGTATTGAACATCCGCACCATGTTCGGCGAAACGGCGGTACGGCGCAAAAAAAGTCTCAAGTTAATTGTGCACCTGCATCGCCCGCCGGGCGGTGATTTATCGCAAGTGGAACGTTTGCCGCTCAATGCCACTTTTCAGGAGATACTCGGCGTGAGCGTCAGCACGGTGAATATTCCGGTAGTGGCCGGGCGTAATCTGGCGGTGCTGGTTGAAGCGGCAGCACGCAATTTTGTCTTGCAACAACGCGGTATCAACACCATGGAAGAATTCGTCGCGCGACACGATCAAATGTTGCTGGGCAATTAACGGCCAGCCGATGCAATTATTTTTACTCAGCGGGCTGTCCGGTTCCGGCAAAAGTGTCGCACTGAAGGTGCTGGAAGATAATGGCTATTACTGTGTAGACAATCTGCCGGCCGATTTGCTGGCCGCGCTGGTGGAACACTTGCAACGCGCCGGCTATCACAATATCGCGGTGAGCATAGATGTCCGCAGCGCCAACAGCGTACAACGTTTACCGCCGCTATTACAGCAGATTGAGCAGCACGGCACAGATGTGCATGTGTTGTTTCTGGATGCCCAGGACGATACGCTGGTAAAACGTTTTTCCGAGACGCGTCGTCTGCATCCACTAAGCGATGCCACCTCTTCGTCCCATGGTAAACAAGCCCGTACCTTGCCGGAATGCGTGCGCTACGAACGCGAACTGCTCGCCGAAATCAGCGATATCGGCCACCACATCGACACAACTGAACTGAATGCCAATGCACTGCGTGCATGGATCAAGCAATTCATCAAACTGGATCGTGCGCGGCTCACCCTGCTATTCGAGTCATTCGGTTTCAAGCACGGCATTCCGCTGGATGCCGACTTGGTTTTTGATGTGCGCTGCTTACCCAATCCACACTACAATCCGGCGCTGCGCGCGCTTAACGGATGCGATATGGCAGTGATTGAATTTCTGGACAACACGCCTATCGCACAAAGCATGTTTGGCGACATACGTGACTTCGTATCACGCTGGTTACCCAGCTTTATAGCAGACAACCGCAGCTATCTTACCGTTGCGATTGGTTGCACCGGCGGACAACACCGATCGGTATATCTCGCTGAAAAACTGGCACGTCATTTTGAGCAACAGCAGCAAGTATTGTTACGTCATCGCGAATTGGTCCAGTAAATCATGTTGCATAGCGTAACACTGCGATATATCAAGGCCGGTGATTGGCTGACATTGTCGCTGGGCAGTATTTGCGTGTTGCTGCTCACACTTAAACTATGGAGCGGTGACTTGGCCGATAAAGCCATTATCCGCAGTGGCGGCAAGATTTTTCGCGAAGCAACGCTATCCCGCGACCAACAAATCGAAGTCCCCGGCCCGCTCGGAATAAGTGTCATTGTTATCCGGCAGCGTAAAGTCCGCATCGCTTCCGATCCGGGGCCACGCCAATACTGTGTTCGCCAGGGGTGGTTGGAGCAAGCCGGAGAGATCGCGCTGTGCCTGCCCAACCAGGTCAGCGTCGAACTGGTTGGCAACACCAAACGCTATGACAGTCTGAATTACTAGAGGTACTGGCCTCATTATGAATACCCGTATTCTCCGTCTAAACACCACCACACAAGATCATCACATCGCACACATGGCTGCGGTGGCACTCGGTCTGACGGTGCTGGAAAATGCCATTCCCTCGCCACTGCCTGGCGTGAAACCCGGATTGGCCAATATCGTCACGCTGATCGTACTGGCGCGCTACGGCTGGCGCACGGCGGCGTGGGTATCACTATTACGGGTATTTGCGGGCAGCCTGTTGTTTGGTAATTTTCTGACGCCGGGATTCTTTCTCGGTTTGTCCGGCGCAGTGTGTAGCCTGGCCATACTGGCTGTTGCGCAACACCTGCCAAACCGCTGGTTCGGTCCGGTCAGTCACAGTATTTATGCTGCTTTTGCGCACATCGGCGGACAAATGCTGGTGGTGTATTGGTGGCTGATCCCGCATGCAGGTATCGTCTACCTCATTCCGATCTTCGCCGCCGCCGCGCTGCTATTCGGTACGGTGAACGGGTTGATCGCTGCACGATTCATGAATCATGCCGCAGCTTTTCAGGAATATTCAGTGGAGAAAAATGATGCCCATTGCTAAAAAAACAATAACGCTTGCCTTGACCGGCGCATCCGGCATGCTTTATGGAATGCGCTTACTGGAATGCCTGTTGCGCAGCGGGCAGCGTGTGCAACTGGTGTATTCGCAAGCCGCACAAATCGTTGCCAAACAGGAGATAGCCCTGGTGTTGCCGAATCGGCCACAAGATGCTGAGCGCATGTTGCTGGAACGTTTTGGCAAATTCAGCGGCGAGCTACAGGTATACGGCCGCGACGACTGGTTTGCACCGATCGCCTCAGGCTCTAATCCGGGGCATGCGATGGTGGTTTGTCCCTGCACCATGGGCACGCTGTCAAGTATTGCAGCAGGACTCAGCGATGACTTGATTACTCGTGCTGCCGATGTGATGCTGAAAGAAAAACGCACGCTGATTCTGTGCCCGCGTGAAATGCCATTCTCGGCAATTCATCTGGAAAACATGCTCAAACTCGCGCATGCCGGCGCCGTGATTCTGCCGCCTAATCCCGGCTTCTACTATCAGCCGGACAGCGTGCAAGATTTGGTGGACTTTGTTGTGGCACGCATTCTTGATCATTTAGGCGTTGCGCAAAAACTGATCAAACCTTGGGGCGATGTAACAACGCCCAATCTCCGCAAAAATTAAAGCAACGCGTGTCGCACTAACATTTTTTTGAGCGGTGCGAAATGATTGACGGCGCGCAAGCCGATGTTGCGCAAGGAGCGGAGTATTGCATCTTCATTATTGAATAGTCGTTTAAGCCCGTCAGTGGCCGCCTGCATCGCAACAATATCTGCTTTACGTTTACGCTCATAACGGCGCAACAACTGCGCTGCGCCGCAATCATCCTGCGCGCCGCGTTCAATCAATATCTGCGCCAATTGGCTGGCATCGCGGAAACCGGTATTCACGCCTTGTCCGGCAAGCGGATGGAATTGATGCGCGGCATCGCCGACAAGCGCCACGCGTGGCGCGCTGACGTGCGGCAACGTGATCAGTTGCAACGGAAAACTGTTGGCGGGTGTGATCAGCTGCAGACTGCCTAACGCTGATCGTGCAGCACCGGCCACTTCCGCACATAGCTGGTCAGATGATAATTCTTGCAATCGTGCCGATTTCTCAGGGCTAACCGACCACACCATGGAAACACGGTTGCCCGGCAGCGGCAGTAAAGCCAGCACACCATCACTTTGAAACCATTGGTGGGCAATACCACGATGCGGTCGCTCGCAGCTGAAGTTGGCGACCACGGCATATTGCTGATAGTCTTTTGTCGTAAACCCGATACCCGCCTGTTTGCGCACCCAGGAATCGCGTCCATCTGCACCAACCACAAGTTTGGCATTCAGAGTTTTCCCATCAGCCAGAACAAGCGTAGCCGCAGCATCAGAAAAGGTGATCGATGAACAAGCGGCGGGATGCAACAGGGTCAAGTTTTCCTGTTTCTGCAATATATGCCACAAGGCGCTTTGCAATGTCCGGTTTTCCAGGATACAGGCAAGCTCTGCCACACCCATTTGATATGCGCTGAATTCCAGCTCGGCATCCGCGTCGCCAAATATACGCATGGCTGTGATTGGTTCGATGCGGGTTTGATCAAGCATTGGCCAAACGCCACAACGGGTCAGAAAATCTCTGCTGCCGGGGCTAATCGCATAAATACGGCTATCCCAGTCATATTCAGACACATTGCTAAATGGTGCGGGCTGGTTTTCCAACAGCGCCAGCGCCAGCCCGCTGTGCTCAAGCGAAGCAGCCAGACTGGCTCCCACCAGCCCCCCACCGACGATTACGACATCCAAATCCATAGGATGAATCATAACATTTCCCACTATTTGACCATTCCATTATAATCAGCCCCCATCACGGAAAGTCAGCATGCGCATCGGCCCTTACCAACTCAAAAACAATCTTATTGTCGCTCCCATGGCGGGGGTAACCGACAGGCCATTCCGCATGCTGTGCAAGCGCATGGGCGCGGGTATGGCAGTAAGCGAGATGGTAGCGTCCAATTCGCTGTTGTATGGTTCAGAAAAAACCATGCGGCGCGCCAATCATGAAGGCGAAGCGGATCCGATTTCGGTGCAAATCGTCGGAGCCGATCCCGACATGCTGGCATTGGCTGCAAAATACAATGTGGATCGCGGCGCGCAGATCATCGACATCAACATGGGTTGCCCGGCCAAAAAAATCTGCAATGTGATGGCCGGCTCTGCACTGTTGCAAAACGAGCCGCTGGTCGCCACTTTGCTTGAGGCAGTGGTCAAGGCAGTGAATGTGCCAGTCACCCTCAAAATACGCACCGGCTGGGACAAGCAAAACCGCAATGCCATTCGCATTGCCAAAATTGCCGAGGCATGCGGTATTCAAGCGCTCGCCATTCATGGTCGTACCCGCGCTTGCGCGTATACCGGCGAGGCTGAATACGACACGATTGCCGCAGTAAAAGCCAGCGTGAATCTGCCCATCATCGCTAATGGCGACATCACCACGCCGGAAAAAGCCCGGCAGGTATTGCAGTATTCCGGCGCTGATGCGGTAATGATAGGCCGTGCTGCGCAGGGACGTCCCTGGTTGTTCCGCGAGATCGAATACTTTCTCAAAACCGCTCAGCACATGCCTGCCCCGGCAGTCAGCGAAATCCATCGTGTGCTAGTTGCGCATGTCCTCGATCTCTATGCTTTCTATGGCGAGTACAACGGGCTGCGCGTGGCGCGCAAACATATCTCCTGGTATACCAAGGGGCTGACTGATTCAGCGAACTTCCGGCATCAGATGAATCAACTGGAAAGTTGTACCGCACAGCTGGCGGCAGTAGACGAGTTTTTTGCCCAGCAAGAACAACACGGCGATCAACTGCACTATCTTAGAGACTTGGCAGCATGAACGAATACATCGTAGATGAGAACGACATGGCACGCTATGTGCGCAAGGCAGTGAAAGAATATTTCAAAGACCTTGATGGTGAAGAGCCGTGTTGCGAAATGTATCAGATGGTAATGAATTGCGTGGAAAAACCACTACTCGAAATGGTGCTTGAACAAGCCGTCGGCAATCAGAGTCGCGCTGCGGAACTGCTTGGCATCAACCGCAATACTTTACGCAAGAAGATGCTGGAGCACGGCATCACGTGATGCAATGCCCAAAACCTCTCTGCGCTGTTTAATTAAAGTTTTTTACTGGTGGTTAAAACCGGCATGGTAGTCGTCAAGCAAGCACTCATCAGCGTGTCGGACAAAACGGGGATCATTGAGTTTGCGCTCGGTTTAAAACAACTGGGCGTAAACATTCTGTCCACCGGCGGCACCGCAAAACTGCTGACCGATGCCGGTATCAGCGTCACCGAAGTGTCCGATTACACCGGTTTCCCCGAAATGCTGGATGGGCGCGTAAAAACTCTGCATCCGAAAATTCATGCCGGTATTCTGGGACGGCGAAATTTACCGGAACACGTGGCGACCATGCAACAGTACGATTTGCCCAACATTGATCTGGTTGTGGTGAATCTATACCCATTTGCGGCCACCATCGCCAAACCGGATTGCACGCTGGAAGACGCGGTAGAAAACATCGACATTGGCGGGCCGACCATGGTGCGCGCTGCAGCAAAAAATTATCCTTTCGTTGCCGTCGTCACCGACCCGGCAGACTACGGCGATCTGCTGGTACAGCTTCAGACTAACCACGCTGCGCTGTCGCACACCACACGATTTGCTCTGGCCAAAAAAGCCTTCTCGCATACCGCGGCCTATGACAGCGCCATCAGTAACTATCTCACCGCACTTGATGCGGATGGCACAAGCACAAAATTTCCTGCGCAGATCAATTTCAATTTTGCCAAAGTGCAAGACCTGCGCTACGGCGAAAATCCCCATCAGCATGCGGCGTTTTACAGAGACATCAATGGCGTGGTTGGCGGTATTGCCGGTTACACGCAATTACAAGGCAAAGAATTGTCCTACAACAATATCGCCGATGCAGATGCGGCCTGGGAACTGGTTAAAACATTTGAGCAATGTGCCTGCGTCATCGTCAAACATGCCAACCCATGTGGTGTGGCGATAGCCGAGACGACATTGGCGGCTTATCGTCTGGCATTTGCCACTGATCCCACTTCTGCATTTGGTGGCATCATTGCGTTCAATCGCACGGTAGACGCGGCTGGCGCTGAAGCGGTTGCGCAGCAATTTGTTGAAGTGGTGATTGCGCCAAGCTACAGCCCAGCAGCGTTACAGGCTCTTGCCGCCAAACCCAACATACGTGTGTTGACCGTGCCGTTGTCGCATATTGCCAATCATTATGATTTGAAACGTGTCGGTGGCGGCCTGCTGGTGCAAACGCCGGACACCCTTAATATACAAGCCGCTCAATGTCGTGTTGTCACACGGGCACAGCCGAATGAGGAACAAATGCAGGATTTGATCTTCGCCTGGCGCGTGGCGAAGTATGTGAAGTCCAACGCCATCGTATTCTGCAAAAATGGCCGGACTCTGGGTGTCGGTGCCGGACAGATGAGCCGCGTGGATAGCACCCGCATCGCCGCAATCAAGGCGCAAAATGCGGGCTTGAGCTTGGCCGATTCCGTGGTTGCCTCTGATGCTTTTTTCCCGTTTCGTGATGGCCTGGATGTGCTGGCGCAGGCCGGTGCAAAAGCGGTCATTCAACCCGGTGGCTCGATGCGCGATGCAGAGGTAATTGCGGCGGCGGATGAGCATGGAATTGTAATGCTGTTCACCGATTTCAGGCATTTCAGGCATTAGGCCTGTTGCACTCCGCACAAGTGCGTTGCCCAAGGACTTGGAATTGCTCATTTACCCATTAATTAGCTCCACTTCCTTTCGCGTCTTATTCTGTCTTCGCTTGCGACAGCCTGATCATGCTTTGTTGATAGAAAGATTTATTGGCATATGAAACTATTGGTCATCGGTTCCGGCGGACGTGAGCATGCTTTGGCGTGGCGTCTGACGCAAAATGCCAAAGTGCAAAAAGTGTATGTCGCACCAGGCAATGCCGGCACCGCACTGGAAGACGGCCTGGAAAATATCGAGCTGCACAGCGTTGACGAATTACTGGCCTTCGCACTACGCGAACACGTCTATCTGACGGTGGTCGGCCCTGAAGCACCTCTTGCTGCGGGTGTGGTGGATGCCTTTCGTGCTGCCGGATTAAAAATATTCGGCCCGACCAAACTGGCCGCTCAACTGGAAAGTTCCAAAGATTTCGCCAAAGCATTCATGCTGCGGCACCATATCCCGACCGCGCTTTATCAAACCTTCACTGCTGCCACTGAAGCCCATGCCTACGTTGAGGCGCACGGCGCGCCTATCGTAATCAAGGCTGATGGGCTGGCAGCGGGCAAGGGCGTGGTAGTGGCAATGACGTTAGCCGAGGCGCATCAAGCCATTGACATGATGCTGTCCGACAACAAGCTGGGTGATGCTGGCGCGCGGGTTGTGATTGAAGAATTTTTAAGCGGTGAAGAAGCCAGCTTCATTGTTATGGTGGATGGAAAACATATTCTCGCATTGGCCACCAGCCAGGATCACAAACGTTTGCTCGACGGGGATCACGGCCCCAATACCGGTGGCATGGGCGCTTATTCCCCTGCCCCGGTGGTCACTCCGGAAATCCATGCGCGCGTATTACGTGAGGTGATACAGCCGGTGGTGCGCGGCATGGATCGGGAAGGCCACACTTATACCGGATTTCTGTATGCCGGATTGATGATAACTCCGCACGGCGATATCAAAGTGCTGGAATTCAACTGTCGCATGGGCGACCCGGAGACCCAACCCATCATGCTGCGTCTGAAAAGTGATTTGCTGACCCTGATGGAACATGCCGTGAATGGCTCACTGGACAAGATCGAAGTCGACTGGGATAGACGCGTTGCATTGGGTGTGGTCATGGCCGCCGCCAATTATCCCGATGCACCGCGCAAACATGATGTCATTACAGGCCTGGCCAAAAAATATGGCCCGGACCGTCACGTGTTCCATGCCGGTACGGCAATGCACAATGAAAAAATCGTGACTAGCGGCGGCCGCGTATTGTGCGTCACTGCCTTGGGTGATACCGTGAAAATGGCGCAATGCCAAGCTTATCTGCTGGCTGATGAAATTCATTTCGAGGGTTGCCAGATGCGCCGCGACATCGGTTACCGAGCCATCGGCAACCGGAAATAATTTGTTCCGCGCCGGCACATCGCAGCGTGGCGTTGCCGCGCATCTCAGAGAGGGCGGCTTGATCGCTTACCCCACCGAGTCTTGCTATGGCTTGGGCTGTGACCCCAACAATCGCACTGCGGTGTTGCGACTGCTTAGGCTCAAGCAGCGTCCGCAACACAAAGGGTTGATCCTGATTGCGTCACATTATCAGCAGCTAACCCGATACATAGTGCCGCTATCAGCCAGCCAGCAGCAGCGCTTGCGTCTGGCTGGCCTGCAAGCCATTACCTATCTCATGCCCGCTAAACACACTGCGCCACGCTGGTTGCGCGGCACATCTGACTCGCTGGCGGTGCGCCTGACCGGACATCCGGAGGCGGCAAAATTATGTGCTGCCATCAATCTGGCGCTGGTTTCTACCAGCGCTAATCTCAGCGGACTGCGTCCCGCCAAAACCTATTCGGAATGTC
Organism: Gallionella sp.; assembly: GCA_035654595.1. Classification (GTDB taxonomy): domain Bacteria; phylum Pseudomonadota; class Gammaproteobacteria; order Burkholderiales; family Gallionellaceae; genus Gallionella. Next base: position 11,629 of record DASRWN010000049.1, read on the forward strand.
AGCGTCGCTTCGGAAATAAAGTTTGGGTCTTGCCGGGACGTATCGGTAAACGCAAAAAACCTTCCACCATCAAGGTATGGGGTAGCGAGGCTACCGTGCGTTATTGATAGGGCTAAAGCAGGACATGCCAGGCAACCAACGCGTAACGCTCCAGCATCAACAGCAGTAAAAAAATCAAGACCAGGAATATCGTGAAGCGCACAATCTGCCAGGCAAGTGCCAGATAGCGGCGGTTACGGGTGAACAGGTACATGATGCCGCTTAATACCAGCAGCAGCGCGATCAATAACAGGAATACACGCAGGATCAACATAAACTCGCCGGTTGCGGTTGGAGATTAAGCAGACTGTAATTGCAACCTCAAAAATGCGGGCGCCTCGTCCACACTATCAAATGTGGCGAATTCCCAAGCATGTTCATCGGCGAGTAATTCGCGCAGCAGTGCGTTGTTCAGCGCATGGCCTGATTTGAAACCGGAAAAAGCGCCTATCACCGGATGCCCCAATAAATACAGGTCGCCAATCGCATCCAGCACTTTGTGTTTGACGAACTCATCTTCAAAACGTAATCCGTCGGTATTCAGCACGCGGTATTCATCCATCACGATGGCATTGTCCAGACTGCCGCCCAAAGCCAGACCTTGCGCACGCATATTTTCCACGTCATGCATGAAACCAAAAGTACGCGCCCGACTGATGTCGCGCACATAGGAATGCTCACCCAAATCGACGCTGACGTATTGTTTGGTGTCGGCAAATACCGGATGCGCAAAATCAATGGTAAAAGTTAACTTGTAGCCATGATAAGGATCGAAGCGTACCCACTTGTCACCTTGCCTGATTTCGATGGATTTTTTGATGCGTATGAATTTTTTCGCGGCAGATTGCTCGACAATACCGGCTGACTGCAACAGAAAAATAAATGTACCTGCACTGCCATCCATGATCGGCACTTCGGCACTGTCCAAGTCGACATAGGCATTATCCACACCCAAACCGGCCAGCGCTGACATCAGGTGTTCAATGGTAGCGACACGCACACCGTTTTGTTCCATGCAAGTGGACAAGCGTGTGTCATATACCAACTCTGCACGCGCACGAATCTCTTCGACCGGCTTGACATCAATGCGCCGAAACACGATGCCGACATTTGCTGGAGCAGGGCGTAAACCGAGCGTGACTTTTGCGCCGCTATGCAGGCCCACCCCGGTCACCGTCACAGAACTTTTCAAGGTACGTTGTTTGACCATGGCTGTTTTAATTCCAGAAATCATGTGTGACAATTTTATCACAACAGCCGCCTAATCAGCCTGCTTGCGCAGGAACGACGGAATATCGAGTATATCAATGCCGGATTTTTCCATCGCATCCACCGTTTCCCTGCGGCCACGGCGCATCACCGCAGGCGTATCAAGCTCGGTATAGTTCACATTATGTGTGGCGACCGGTTCGTCATGCGTTCCCGTTCTCTGATAATTGTGGTTTTGATAAACAACTTCTGGCTTGGTTTGTTTGCGTGTCACTGGCGCGCCCAGACCAGTAGCGACGACGGTAACTCGCAAATTATCACACATCGTTTCATCGAACACCGAACCCACAATCACGGTTGCTTCTTCGGCGGCAAATTGCACGCATTGCATCACTTCGTCGATTTCTTTCAGCCTGAGTTGACTGGAAGAAGTGATATTTACCAGCACTCCCCGCGCTCCGGACATATCCACGTCTTCCAGCAATGGGCTGGCAATCGCACGCTCGGTAGCAAGGCGTGCACGATCCGGACCCGAAGCAATTGCCGAACCCATCATCGCCATGCCGTTTTCGGACATGACGGTGCGTACGTCGGCAAAGTCCACATTGATCAGACCCGGCACATTGATCACTTCGGCGATTCCTCCCACCGCCCCCTGTAATACACCATTCGCCGCCTTGAATGCTTCCGGTACGGTGATGTCATTGCCCAACACTTCCATCAATTTTGAATTCGGCACGATAATCAGCGAGTCAACGTATTGATACAACGCCTCGATACCCGCCTTGGCAAAGCGCATTCGATTACCTTCGTAAGAGAAAGGTTTGGTAACCACCGCCACGGTGAGAATATCCATCTCTTTGGCAATTTGCGCCACGATCGGCGCGGCGCCGGTTCCGGTTCCACCGCCCATACCCGCCGTGATGAATACCATGTTCGCGCCGCTGATCATTTCCTTGATACGTTCGCGATCTTCTTCCGCTGCGGCTTGACCAACCGAAGGCTTGGCGCCCGCACCCAGACCTTTGGTGATGGTTGCGCCAATCTGCAACTGGGCCTGCGCTTTGCTGCGTTTGAGTGCTTGCGCATCGGTGTTGATGACGATGAA
>DASRWN010000050.1:0-20493 GCA_035654595.1 Gallionella sp.
TCAGAAAATTTCTGAAATCAAGGCGATTTGTCTGGCGGCCGGGCTGCATGTCAAAAAAAGCGAAGTATTGCGTGCCGGATTAAAAGCGCTGGGGAAATTGAGTGCGGTACAGCTCAAACAGGTTTTAAGCAGCATAGAACGGGTAAAAACCGGCCGTCCCAACAAACACTGAGCGTTGCTTATTCGCCCGGCGTATTTGCCAGTTGCTTGAGCAGCTCGCGTTGGGCGCATTTCTGCGCTTTAGCGCGCGGGTTTTTGCGCCGATAATGACCGACATCATCCATTTCCCAGGCTTGGGCATTATCATTCAGGTAAATTTTGAGCCCTTCATCGATAACGCGCTTCTTGATTTTTTTATCCAGTACCGGGAAGCATACCTCGATGCGACGAAAGAAATTCCTATCCATCCAGTCTGCGCTGGACAAATAGACATCGTGCTGTAGACCATTACGAAAATAAAAAATGCGGGTGTGTTCCAAAAATCGCCCGATGACCGATCGCACCCGAATATTTTCTGACCAGCCCGGCACACCTGCACGCAGTGCGCACACGCCACGCACGATCAAATCTACTTTTACTCCGGCCTGTCCGGCTTCGTAGAGCGCCTTGATAGTTTCCGGCTCCAACAACGCATTCATCTTGGCAATGATATGCGCACGTTTTCCGGATTTTGCCAGAGCGGTTTCATTGCGTATCGCAGCGAGAATCTTTTTGTGTAATGAGAATGGCGATTGCCATAGATGATGCAGGTCACGCGCTTTTCCCAGGCTGGTCAGTTGGCTGAACACTTCGTGCACGTCGGCACAAACCGCTTCGTTGCTGGTAAACAACCCGAAATCGGTATAGAAGCGTGCCGTGCGTGGGTGGTAATTACCCGTCCCCAGATGTACATAACGGCGCAGCTTGCCCTCTTCACGCCGCACTACCATCAGCATTTTGGCGTGGGTCTTGTGTCCGACCACGCCATACACGACGTGTGCGCCAACTTGCTCGAGGCGGTTTGCCCAATTTATATTGGCTTCTTCGTCAAAGCGCGCCAGCAACTCCACCACTACAGTAACCTCCTTGCCTAGCCGGGTAGCCGCAATCAATGCTTCCATCAGCGCCGAATCGACGCCAGTCCGGTACACCGTCTGCTTGATGGCAACCACATCGGGGTCAACAGAAGCCTGCTGAATAAAATCGATGATCGGTTTGAAGGACTGAAACGGATGGTGCAGCAACACATCCGCCTTGCGGATGATTTTGAACATGTCCGCACCTTTTTTCTGCAACACGGTTGGTATGCCGGGCAAAAATTCCGAAAATTTCAAATCATTGCGGCGCACTTGCCCGGGAATATCCATCAGCCGCACCAGGTTGACCGGGCCATTGACGCGGTATAAATCGTTCTGAACCAGATCAAACTGCTGTAACAAAAATTCGGTTAATTGTGCGGAACAGTTATCGGAAATTTCCAGGCGCACTGCATCGCCGAAATGACGCTGGGGTAGTTCGCCCTGCAGACTGAGGCGCAGATTTTTCATTTCTTCTTCATCGACAAACAGATCGCTGTTGCGTGTTACGCGAAATTGAAAACAGCCTAATACTTCCATTCCGGTGAACAGCTCCCCGACATGTGCGTGTAATATCGAGGAAAGAAACACGAAACCATATTCGCACCCGCTGATTTCCGGCGGCATCGGGATTGCCCGTGGCAACAAGCGCGGTGCTTGCACAATGGCACGTGCGGAACTGCGTCCAAAGGCATCCTTGCCCCGCAGTTCAACTGCAAAATTCAAACTCTTGTTGAGCACGCGCGGAAAGGGGTGCGCCGGATCCAGCCCGATCGGGGTCAAAACCGGCATTACTTCGCGGGAAAAGAAATCTTTAATCCAGGCCTGTTGCGTTGCGTTCCAATGGGTGCGACGCAAAAACTTGATGCCCTGCTCAGCGAGTGCAGGCAGAAGATTCATGTTGAACACCTGATATTGTCGTTCGACCAGTTGATGCGCCTGTTCGCGCACCAGCTCGAGCGTTTGCGCAGGAGTCTTGCCATCTGCGCTGGTAGCGACGCTGCCCAGTTTGACCTGCTCTTTCAGTCCCGCTACCCGAATTTCAAAGAACTCGTCGAGATTGCTACTGACAATACACAAATACTTCAGCCGTTCCAGCAGAGGAATCGTGGCATCCTCGGCTTGCGCCAGCACACGCCGATTGAACTCCAGTTGACCAAGTTCACGATTAAGCAACGATTGCGCGGATAATTTTTCGGTCAAACCGGGACTCGCTTAATTTTTGGGTGGAACGTAACCTTCCGGCATCTGCGTACCCGAGCCAAAGAAATAGTTCTCCATTTGTGCGGACAGATATTTGCGCGCCTGTGCGTCAGCTAGGTTGAGACGATTTTCATTCACCAGCATGGTCTGAAATTTTATCCAGCCCTGCCAGGCCTCTTTGGAAACATTCTCCAGAATTCGCTGACCCAGTGGGCCCGGGTAAGGCAATCGATCCAGCCCCTCTGCTTCGCGCCCAAGTTTTATACAATGCACCATTCTTGTCATGCTATGAGCCCTCGCTTGTGTGATTGTGCGCCGTAATTATGACACCATGATGACTGCTTATACCTGCTCGTCAATTACTGCCGCACCCCGAAAAGCATCCTCAATCCGCGCCGGAAGATAAATGAAATAATTTTCCGCCTATTCTTTTGACATGTTCGATGAGCTGATAGTCGGAATCGAGCAATGCGCCCAGCGGCTTGTCATCCGTGTCGATGCGCTCAAGCATATTGTAATACATGCGTATGTTTTCTACCAAAATCACAGCCTCACCACCGCGTGCATAGCCATGCTTGAGCTGATCGAAATATTCCGGCTGTTTGAGCAGCGGCATCCATTTTTTTACATCCGCCCAATAGTCCGGGTTCATGCCCATGCGTTGGGTCAGAATGCGGGCGTCTTCCAGATGTCCCAAGCCCTGGTTATAAGCCGCCAGCGCCATCCAGGTGCGATCCGGTTCTGCGATGCGTAATGGCAGTTGGTTTTTGAGCACCACCAGATATTGCGCACCAGCTTGAATGCTTTGCCGCACATCAAGACGATTGGTGACATTCATCCGATCTGCCGTTTCTTCGGTCAACATCATCATGCCGCGTACATTGGTCGGTGAAGTAGCAAGCGGATTCCAGTGTGATTCCTGATAAGCGATCGCTGCCAGAAGCTGCCATTCGATTCCACTCCAGTGCGCTGCGTCCTTGAACAAGGCGCGATAACGCGGCAGGGTAATATTGATTTCGCTTATGAAAGCGGCGGCGTCTATCGGTTCCAGCCGTTCGTTATAGCCGTAATAACGATCCAGCAAACGCCCCAACGTGCCATCTTTCTTGATTAGTGCAAAGAATGCCGTCGCTTCATTAAACAACCCGGTGTCACTATCTGCGGCAAACATCCAAGCCAATTTACTGGGTGTGGCAAGGGCTAATTTTGTGCTGGCCAAATCAGGATAAAAATTTTGCGCCAGAGCTAACTGCTCCTGATTTGCCAAAGTGTAGTCCAGTGTGTCATCCGCCACTTCAGCGAGCAAGGCGTCGACATTCTGGTGGGTGCGCGATTGCCACTTCAGCAACGGCTCAATGCGTTGCGCTTCGCGCAGCACAGCCTCCTGTGAAGTGCTTGTCGCCACCGCAATACGTTTATCAACCAAATCTGATAATTTATGTGGCATGGCCTGGTTCTTATTGAATACCAGTTGCTCAATCAGTGTCTGATAGCTGGGGCCAAATTTTAGCCCGGCCATTGCTTCGTTACTGCGCCACCCCGCTGCGGCGAAATGCGCCTGATGACGCAGCATCTTTTCCGGTATTTTGGCGAGTTCGACCGGGATTATTTTGAGTCTGGCATGCACATATTCGGCAAATAATTTGGCGATATCCTGTTCGAATTGCTGGTCTGCACTTGGTGCAGATTGGGAGACCATTACCAGCAATTCGCCCTTACGCCAATCAGGCAATACCAGCTCTTGTTGTTCGCAGCCGACCAGCATCAGCCACACAGCCAGCGTGCTGGCGCGCAACATGCGATGGGCATGGTGGAAAATGGCGGTCAGGTTTGGCATGTAATGAGCATTCTGCACGAGTTTGACCCTTACTGGTAAAATGCGCGCCCCGGAGAGGTGGCAGAGTGGTCGAATGTACCTGACTCGAAATCAGGCGTAGGTATATGCCTACCGTGGGTTCGAATCCCACCCTCTCCGCCAGTTATGCAATGCCTAGCCTGCCTGTCGGGCTTGCCAGCGGGGTGCGTAATAAACTTGGTTTGACCCAAAGACGATTTGGTGAGATAAAACTGTCAACAAGATAGTGAGGTGACCTATGAGAAAAATCATCACCACGACATTTATAACATTAGACGGCGTGATGCAGGCGCCGGGTGGACCGGAGGAAGACACGTCGGGCGGCTTCAGGCAAGGCGGCTGGTCGGCGAATTACTGGGATGAAATCATGGGCGGAGTGATGGGTGGTTTCATGAACCTACCGTTTGAACTCTTGTTAGGAAAGCGCACATACGACATATTTGCGGCGTACTGGCCTCATGCGAGTCAGGATCAGGCCGTTGCAAAACCCTTCAACATCACGAAAAAGTACGTCGTCTCCAATGCGCTTGCAGAACTTTCTTGGCAAAATTCCACACTCGTGACGGGCGACGTTCCAGTGGAGATTGGAAAACTCAAAATAATGGACGGCCCGAATCTGTGGGTTCATGGCAGTGGAAACCTCATTCAGACATTGCTGAAGAATAGTCTGATCGATCGAATGCATATTTGGACGTTTCCGGTGACCGTGGGTGGTGGCAAGCGCCTGTTTGCAGAAGGCACGTTGCCCGAAGGATTAACACTTGTTGATTCCAAAGTTTCGAAAACCGGTGTGATTATCGCCACCTATGAGCCGGCAGGACCACTCAAGACGGGATCCCTTGGGGGTTAGATTTTAAAGAGCAAAGAATCTACCATCAAAGAAAAATTTTCAATCGCCCTTTCCGTCCTAGTTCAAACCGAGCTATGCCCGTTACTGCTTGCTCCATAGAGAAAACGGTTGGCATTTTGTAAGGAACACACACCGCTACCGACTAATGACCAGTAGAAGCGGCATTCAGCCAGCGACACTGAACTAAACCGCCAAGCGGTACTCCTTGGCTTGCTTAAACTAAAATCATTTCTGATGAAAAGGAACCTGACATGAAAATATATATTCGAACCCTGTTACTTTTTTCCATTCTTTTCTCCGGCGCGGTGTTCGCTTATGGACAGCCGTATCAACAATCTTCATTCAATACCTTGCTGCAACAGGGCAAGCCGGTGTTATTGCATGTGCATGCCGCTTGGTGTCCCGTTTGCCGAGCGCAGGACAAGGTGTTGTCCGAGCTGATGACTCACCCTGAATTCAAGGGGCTGGTTGTGCTGGAAGTCGATTTTGACCAGCAGAAGCCAATCGTCAAAGCGCTCAAGGTCAACTATCAGAGTACGCTGATACTCTATGGCGGCGGCAAAGAAGTTAACCGCCTTGCCGGCGAGACCGATCCTGCAAACATTGCCGCTTTTCTGAAAACCGCCAAACAGGGTAGTTAACGGTGCTCGCAACAGTTGGCAGCTACGGACTTTCTTTTGCGGCAGGAACCTTATCCACGCTTTCGCCGTGCGTGCTGCCGCTGGTTCCGATTCTGATCGGTTCGGCGGCAGCCTCGCATCGCCTTGGCCCGCTGGCACTCGCAACCGGGTTGACTATCTCGTTTACCGCCATCGGCATTTTCGTCAGTACGCTGGGTGGCGCGCTGGGGATAGACCAGCAAGTGGTCAGGGTTATCGGCGCTGCGCTGCTCATTTTTCTCGGCATTATTTTGCTGTCTTCGAATTTGCAACAACGCTTTGCGGTGGCCACTTCCGGCGTGTCCGGAGCCGGGCAAAATCTGCTCGCCAAAATCAGCCCGAACGGATTACGGGGTCAGTTCATGCTCGGCTTGTTGCTCGGCATAGTCTGGAGTCCGTGCGTCGGTCCGACACTGGGCGCTGCGGTGACGCTTGCCAGCCAGGGAACAAACCTTGCCCACACTTCCACCGTGATGTTGTTGTTCGGCCTGGGCGCAGGGATACCGCTGGTGCTGATCGGCGTGCTTTCCAGACAAGCGCTGAATCAATTCCGTGGACGGCTGATGGCGTTCGGGCAGGCGGGTAAAAAGATACTGGGTACCATGCTGGCTGGGATTGGCTTGCTGGTAATATTTGGTGCTGATAAAGCTGCTGAAGGGTGGATACTGGATCTTACCCCGGAATGGCTGGTGAACCTGACCACCTCAATTTGAATTTCCGGAGGCCGGTTAATGCAGCTCAGTAACCAGTCCTTGCTCAATCCAGTGCTTGAGCAAATTGACTGCACGCAGCGGCACCTCATCTGCCGCATGCCATACGCATAGCCCTTCGCACATTGCGCCGAAATTTTCGCCAGCCTGCAGGCTGGCGAATGCCGTGGCCTCATCTTGCTGCAGCGGCCTGAACAGCAGGCGCAACTCATGACGCCAAACCAGCCAGTCTTTTTTTGTCGCGTCCAACACGAATTCTGGCGGCACTTTTTCATCATTAAGCGCACTCCATATATCAGGAATGTTTCCCGCCAGACTTAGCACTCTGAGTGCAGGATGAAACGACAGGGTCAGCTCTTGCCAAGCTTCTGCCGGTATTACAGCCAGTTCATTGAGGCTGACCGGCGCTACATCAGTTGCATCGAAAGCGGCGCATAGCGCCCATTCGAACAACGCCATTTCAAGCAGATCGGGGTGCTGCGCATAGGGCTGGGTCTCAGCCAGAAACCGGCACAAATGCTGACCAAACCAGCGTAATGAAAAATGCCGCGATGGGTAAACGGCCAAATAAGCGTTAATTAATTTTTCAAATTCGGTGTCGCCCAGATAAGACCTGAGATGGGTAAAGTCAGCCGTGCTTGCTTCAACCAGCCGCACCCGGTAGCCATCGGCATAAATTCCGAGCCGTACCGGTTTGGGTACTTTCCCGCCGTCTGCTACCAGGTCATCAATGTTTTTTTTGCTATCGAGCAGATAGTCCTGAAATCTGCTCTGCAACATTGCCAGATGCGACATCTTTAACCTGCCGCCTGTAAAACATTCGTCGCGTCAAGCCGTGCCTGTTCTGCAATATAGCGAGCATGTCCCAGCTCTTCCAGCAATTCGGGCAGGGGGGGAATACTGTCGTCGCGCTCGATCATGGTCGAAACGTCGCCAAAGCGGTTTAGCGCAGCCGCATAAAGCTCCCAGACCGGGTCAATGACCGGATGATCGTGCGTGTCGATGATGTAATCGCCGCAGTTATGGTGTCCGGCCAGATGAAACTGGCCGACCCGTTCGCTCGGGATGTTATCCAGATACTCCAGCGGATCAAATTGATGATTGTATGCGCTCACATAGATATTGTTGATGTCCAGCAGAATCAGGCAATCTGCTTGCTCCGCGACATGCTTCAAAAATTCCCATTCCGGCATTTCAGATTCAGCAAAGCTGATATAACTGGAGACATTTTCCAACAGAATGCGGCGGCCTAAAAATTCCTGTACGCGCGCTATACGCTCGACCACATGCCGCAATGCTTCTTCTGTATAGGGCATGGGGAGCAGATCATGCATATTGAGACCGTCTGTGCCGGTCCAGCAAAGATGATCGGAGATCCATTCCGGCTCAATACGTTGAGCCAGTTTTTTTGTCTGCTTCAGATAATCAAAATTAAGCGGCTCTGTACTGCCGATAGAAAGTGACACGCCGTGCATCACGACCGGATAATTTTCCCGGATACGATCCAGATAATAAAGTGGTTTTCCGCCATCCAGCAGGTAATTTTCGGTAATGATCTCAAACCAGTCGACGTCTGGTTTTTGCTCCAGAATGGTGGTGTAGTGCTGTTTGCGCAAGCCCAGCCCGAAACCAAGATAAGGATACTTTGATGTCAATGGCACGGGATATTCTTTCAAGAAAGACTGCCGGAAGCCAGATAGCCTCCGGCATTTTTCACATTATGATATTTCGTGTCCGCCCATGGCGTCACAGTCAGTCTTGGACAGAGCCTTGAAACCATGACCTTTGCAAGAATTCTGACCTTTGCAAGAATTTTCTGCGCTCTTGCAATCGGTTTGACCCTTACAAGCATTGACACCGCCGCAATGGATCTTGGCTTCTGCCACTTTCTCGCCGCCTGCTTGGGCACAGCCAGCTATCAAAAGTGCCGCAGCTGCCGCAGCCAAAGCAAAAGAACGTGTTGATTGAACATTCATCTTGATTCTCCTAAATTTAAGATTAAAAATATACGTACGTACCGAACCAAAGCCACATCCGGTGTTCCGGGTGTGGCTTTATGATGTCAGCGACGATTAGTCGGTGCAGTCCCTGATTCCTTACAAACAACAGCATTTAACGCTGATTTTGGGCAGCGGACGCAAGACAATATTGTGCGCCAAGCGGACTGTAGCAATTCACGCAGCAGCTGCCGACATCAGCTAGAATGACTGCATTCCAATCCAGCAGGATTCCAGCCATGCGCCTTTATCTTTCCTTGCTTGTCGGTGGTTTTGCGCTCAGCGCCTATGCTGCCGAGCCCCGCCCCGGCAACTTGCAGCCATTGACGCCGCCACCCGCTTTTGATGCTGCGCAGGGTGAAGAGCCGCAGGTAACCATCATCAAAAAGGCCGACCAAACCGTAGAGGAATATCGCATCGGCGGCAGACTTTACATGATCAAGGTCACCCCTAAAAAGGGAGCGCCCTATTTTCTGGTCGACGACAAAGGGGACGGCAAATTTTCCCGCCAGGAAGGTCTTGACTCAGGTGTGCGCCCACCGCGTTGGGTTATCCATACTTTTTAGCATATGGCGGTTTTTACTTCGGTCTCTGAGGCAGAATTGTCGGCCTGGTTGGGAGATTATTCTCTTGGACAGTTGCTGGAATTGCATGGCATCCCGTCCGGCATAGAGAACACCAATTATTTTGTCACCACCAGCAATGGTCATTTCGTGCTCACCTTGTTCGAAAAGCTGAGCCCGAGCGAATTGCCGTTTTATCTCAATCTGATGGCGCATCTGGCACGTCATGGCATTCCCTGCCCCAGTCCGGTGGCGAATCGCTCCAATCAATTTCTGGGTCAGCTCAACGGCAAACCTGCCTGTATCGTCAGCCGCCTGAACGGCAAATTTAGCCGCGCGCCGAGCAGCGCGCAGTGCGCGGCTATTGGTGCGATGCTTGGGCAAATGCACATTGCCGGGCAAAGTTTCAGCCAGGTCATGCCCAACCCGCGCGGCGCAACATGGCGTGCCGCTGCCGCTTTGCAAGTACGGCCTTTCCTTACGGCGGCACAGGCGGCGTTGCTGGACAGTGAAGTGGCACTACAGGCGCAGCAGAGTTTGGCGCACTTGCCGCAGGGGGTAATACATGCTGACTTGTTCCGTGACAATGTGCTGATGGAAGAAAATCGTATCAGCGGCTTGATCGATTTTTATTTCGCCTGTAGCGATGCCTTGCTGTACGACGTGGCAATCACCGTCAACGACTGGTGCATGAATAGCGACAACACGCTGGACTGGAGACTTGCTCAAGTTTTGCTGCGCGCCTATCACGAGGTGCGGCCGCTATTGGAAAGTGAGCGTGTCGCCTGGCCGCGCGTGCTGCGCCTGGCTGCGCTGCGGTTTTGGCTGTCGCGTTTATTCGATCTGCATTTGCCGCGCAACAGCGAGTTGATTAATCAGCACGACCCGCAACATTTTGAACGTATCTTGAAGAATCACATTACGGCAGCTCAAACTGTCTGGCTGCAGGAGTAACGATGGAAGCACAAAAATTGGCGGCAAATCGCGGCTGGGACTGGATCAAGCAAGGCTACGCGCTGTTCATGAAAGCGCCACTGCTATGGCTGGTGCTGCTGTTGATCTGCTTCTTCGCAGTGACAGTATTGTCTATCATACCGATCATAGGCCAGCCGCTTGCCAGCCTGTTGTTGCCGGTGATACTGGTGGGGTTGATGGACGGCTGCCGTGCCCTGACTCAAGGCGAAGAGTTGGAACTGGCGCATCTATTCAGCGGCTTCAGCAAACGCACTGCGCAATTGATCACATTGGGGGGCATCGCACTGGTGGCGCAATTTTTGATTTTTGGCGTCATGATGATGGTCGGTGGGGCGACGCTGGTCAGCATTTTAATGAGTGGGCAGCCTCCCGAAGACCCGGAAATCATCCAGCAAGCGCTTGCCGGTGCCGGCCTAGCGGTCATTCTGGGCATCACATTGTTCAGCGCGTTGATCATGGGCATGCAATTTGCGCCGATGCTGGCGTTTTTCAACAACGTCGCCCCGCTGGCGGCGATGAAACTCAGTTTGCGCGCCTTCATTAACAATATCGGCGCAATGCTGGTGTATGGTGTCACTTTAATTTTACTGGCGATACTTGCCAGTATTCCGTTGATGCTTGGCTGGCTGGTGCTTCTGCCGGTTATCGTCACCTCGATTTACGCTGCCTACTGCGATATTTTTCCATCGCCCACACAGGCGGACGGCGCAGTGCTGGAAGGCGAGGTAATCAGCCGGGACGACCAGGCGCATTTTTAAGCTACACTGCGGTCAGCTTGGCGTATTCCAGTGCCAGCCATTTCACTCCGGCCCTGCGAAAATTAACTTGCACGCGCGCGTCCGCTCCGCTGCCTTCCAGATTCACGATCATCCCTTCGCCGAATTTGGTGTGAAATACCGCCTGACCGGTGCGCCAGGGCGAACTGCGTGCACCATGATTACCCTCGCCCGAGCTGCTGCGTTCCGCTCTTCCGCCGGGGACAGAGGAAAACTGCGTCCCCCTGGCAAAGGGGGATGGAGCGGTTAAAGAATTTGTCGTGAACGTATTACGTTGCGCCACACGCGGAGTAATCCAATGCAATAAATTATCCGGCAGTTCGCGTAAAAAACTGGATGCCCTGCCGTAACTCACTTGCCCGTGCAACATGCGGCTTTGCGCAAAACTCAAATACAATCTGCGCCGTGCGCGGGTGATCGCCACGTACATCAAGCGGCGTTCTTCATCCAGCCCACCATCTTCACGCTGACTGTTCTGATGCGGAAACAAGCCTTCTTCCAGGCCGGTGATAAACACCGTGTGAAACTCCAGTCCCTTGGCCGAATGAACCGTCATCAGATGCAGCGCATCATCCTGTTCGCCCGCCTGGTGTTCGCCCGCCTCTAGCGAAGCGTGGGTGAGAAATGAAGTCAGGCTATCATCTTCGTTCTCATGCACGAACAAGGTTGCCGCAGTCACCAGCTCGTTCAGATTTTCCAGCCGTTCCTCCGCCTCGCGCCGCTTTGCGCCGGTTTCATTTTGATAATGCGCCACCAGGTCGCTGTGTTGCAGCACATGGTCCAGTATCTCGGGGAGCGGTAATTCGCGTGTCGCGTTGCGCAACGATTCGATGAGCGCGACGAATACCGACACTTTGCCACCCGCACGCGCAGCCGCGTCCCACAGTGTGGTGTTGTTCTGCTTTGCCGCTTTCTGCAACTGCTCAATGCTGCGTGCGCCGATGCCGCGTGCCGGGAAATTGATAATACGCAGCAGCGCACTGTCATCGTCAGTGTTCTCCATCAGACGCAGATAAGCCAGCGCGTGTTTGATTTCCTGGCGCTCAAAAAAGCGCAGTCCGCCATACACGCGATAGGATAATCCGGCGGAAACCAGCGCATGTTCCAACACCCGTGATTGCGCATTGGAGCGGTACAGCAGAGCGATCTCCTTGAGATGGATTCCCTCGGAGTGCAACTGCCGGATTTCGCTGACGACAAAGCCCGCCTCTTCCACATCGGTCGGTGCTTCATACACGCGCAATGGCTCACCGCCGTTTTCCGAAGTCCACAGATTCTTGCCGAGACGGCTGCGGTTATTGCTGATCAACACATTGGCAGCTTCAAGGATGTTGCCGTGCGAGCGATAATTTTGCTCCAGCTTGATGACCGACTCAACATGAAAATCACGCGTCAGCTCCTGCATGTTGCCTACATTCGCGCCACGGAAGGCATAGATGGACTGATCGTCATCGCCCACCGCGAACAGCGCATTTTGCTTGCCTGCCAGCAGCTTCAACCACTGATATTGCAAACGGTTGGTATCCTGAAACTCATCCACCAGTATGTGTTTGAAACGTTCCTGGTAATGTTCACGCAACGCGGCATTGCGCGACAGCAATTCATAACAGCGCAACAACAACTCGGAAAAATCCACCACCCCCTCACGCTGACATTGCGCGTCATATTCCGCGAACACTTCCACCTTGCGCCGTGTGTATGGGTCGTAGGCTTCCACTTCATTCGCGCGCAGCCCTTGCTCTTTGCTGCCGCTGATGAAATTCTGCACATCGCGCGGCGGAAATTTCTCATCGTCCACATTCATCGCCTTCATCAAACGTTTGATGGCAGAGAGCTGATCGCCGCTGTCCAGAATCTGAAAGGTTTGCGGCAGATTCGCCTCACGGTGATGTGCGCGCAACATGCGGTTGCACAAGCCATGAAACGTGCCAATCCATAAACCACGTGTGTTGATTGGCAGCATCGCCGACAGGCGCGTGAGCATTTCCCTGGCGGCTTTGTTGGTGAAAGTAACGGCCAATATCCCGTGCGGGCTGACCGCACCGCTGCTGATCAACCAAGCAATGCGCGTGGTCAACACGCGCGTCTTGCCGCTGCCTGCACCGGCCAGAATCAGCGCAGACTGGTGCGGCAGAGTGACAGCTTGAAGTTGGGGAGGGTTGAGACCGGAAAGCAGAGTGGAATTCATGCTGCAATTATCCCACAGGATGGCGATTCGACGCTGGGTCGTAGCCATCGTTATTGATGGATACCGCCAAGATATTAAGTGGAAATAGCTAAGCTACTTAACACCAGTGTGGATGTATTAATCCCCAATGGGAGCATTCGTAACGGTGTATATCAACTAGCGGTTTAATCGGAGCGTCTGTCTAACTCGTTGAGAACAATGTCCCAAGCTCTAACCCAATCGCCGTTGTTGCGCTCTTCCTCAAATTTCGGCTTGGCGCCCTTTATGTATCAACAGTATTGGAAATTAACCGAGCTGCTAGCCGGATAAAGTGACGCATAGTGTTGAGGTGAGTTTTAGTTTGTATTACGAGGGAGTGAGGGAAGACGTCCTGCATCCGCCTCGGTAAGAAAGTGAAGTCCGATTTGCTTTTGTTCTGCGGGTAGCGCAGTTTTAAGGCCAGGAAACTCTGAATTTAGGAGACCCAAAATCTCCGCGGCTTTTTCTTTTTCTCTCTCATCTGATTGAATGTCAGATGGAAACTCGGTCGCTAGAAACCATATATTGAAAACCTGAACTTCAATAGGTTGTTCACTCCCACAAAGCATTGCGCAATCGTGGCAAGCTATGAATAACACGGCCTTGTTGTCGCTGTCCCGCAACTCAATAGCGTCATCAAGCGAATCCCCAGGATGCTTGAAGAAGTTTCGTGCGCCGTTGAGTATTGCCCATAGCTCTTTATCGGTCTCGGTGTGAGTTGCCCGAATGTGGTTGAACATTCGATCAATACTTTCTTTCTCGCAGTGTTTCTCATAGATCTCACGGGCAGCGCAAGCAAGAGTGTGTATCGCAACTAAATCACCGTCCGCGAAATACATACGAATCGCCGTTGTCAGTTGACGATGAGCCGCTTCACGTTTGGTTAATACGGCACACACGATTCAAGCCTTTCACAAATCAGCGTTTGGAACTGTTTTTAAATATTCAGTCAGGGCTATAGGTAGGGGAGGAAGCTTCTCCGGGGTAAGTCTTTCGAGGACGTCCAGATTAAGTACGGCCGCTTTACTGTCAAACCTTTTTGTCATTTCATCTCTCAGCAATTGAAATGTTTTTCGATACCGATTTTCATCCCGATCCAAGCGAAGCACAATGGCTCGCTGATGGTCTCGCATCCGAACGCATAGCTCGGGCCCAAGATGAACTTCCATTACCCCTAGAGTGGCGTTGCCATGTGTCTGATGAAAGGGAGCCAGCGTCCGTTGAATCTCTTGAGCACTTTGATTGAAATCTGTGAGCCTCCCAATAAAATCTAGGTAAGTTTGCTCCGCAAATTGAAGATGAACAAAAGCCTCTCTACCTGTTTCAGTTGACAGTAAAAATGCTAGGGATTTGAAGTCAAACGTGTTTGACTCCGTTATGCTGAATCCCATTGGACGCGCCAAGGCCCATTCTGGAGAGTCGCCTAGAGCTTGGTGTATTTGATTGATCGAGTGCCGAATCGCATATCTATAATTGAGAAAATCGTCCATTTGAGATCTGATCGTAAACAAAGCGAGACGACCCGCGCATAGTTCATCCCGAGTCTGAGTCTTGTGCTGAAACCACCAGTTCGATAGAAAAGCGAGCCCAGCACCTGTGAAGGTTCCAATCAGCGAGGGCAAAATACTTGTAGATTCTGACATGGCTATTTCCTAATAATGAGGACACTTATTTAGTATGTGGTCCTAGGTATCGGTTGCCGTTGAAGTGGATTAGATGATCGGGGTTATCTGCAATCCAGACTTCGGTTTCCCACGCCAGAACGGGGAGGGACTTTGCCGCACGAGTTCGATTTGGGAAAGCGGTAATGAACACCAAACCCGCTTTCGAGTGTTTCAAAAGTTCGGTGAGTTCTTCGTGGCGTTTGCCATCCATCGGCCCAGAGCTGATCACGGATTCGATTAAGAGAAGCCAGTTGTGTTTCGTATCATGGATAACCACATCTGGCATCTTCCCACGTTCATGTAGGGCGATACCAAGAGCTGCAAGGCTGGCTTCGTCGAACACTACGCCTTTGTTTCCAGTGTCTCCGATGTAAACGATTTTTCCTCCAGGAGCAAAGCGAGGGGCAAATTGTTCAATAATGTCTCGAATGAGTTCGCTATGTTTGCCAGGGGAAAGCTGCAGAACTTTGCCATCCGGCATCGTGCAAGGGACGAGATTCATGTCCCGTGCTTTCTTGTATCGGTCGGCTAGCGTTTCCACGGCAGCTAGATATTTTCTCAAGGTGGGTTCCCAAGCCTTTGTCCCAAAGGTTGTGAGTAAAGCTTTGGCTTCGGGTGAGATTTGATAACACCATTTGGGAGAGTTAGGAGAACGGGCGGGATCGTCTGGATTCTGAAGGGCTAAGCCCCCGGCGACGAATTGATGAAGTGTCTCTTTGCGGAAGGACTCGCGCGAGTTTTCTGCGTAAGGCTTGTCGTAGTCATTGCGGCAAAAGTCCAAGATAGCACGAACTCCAAGCATGGGTTCTTGGAGTCTTTGCCAAGAGCCTTTCTCATGGAGTTGAATCAGGGCTAGAAGGGAAAGAGCGGATCGTTCGTTTTGTTGAGCTCTAGGGAAGCCAAGTGCTGTGATGATGGAAATAGCTTCGTCAAGCTTGGACATTAAACTTCCCTTCTACCATTGAGTCGATCTGTTGTTGAGACGGTAAAGCATTCTTAACCTGAGAGCCCCACTCTCTGAGTGTCTCTAAGTCTGGGTATCGTATCGCCCTTAGGTCTCCAGCGTTGACTTGAGTGTGTCCATTGAAACGTCTGAACCATTGGTCGGCTAAAGTTGAGCCCAAGTAAACGGCCAAACCTTTTGCAACCTTCGGAGGCAGACCGTGCTTCTTTGCGTGGAAAACGTTCAAGTGATTTTCAAACCCAATTCGTTCTCCGTGAATTTTCTTTGGATCGAAGACAGCGGGAACGATTCGCCGTTTTTCTTCCTTCGAGGTAAGCCGTCGAACAATCACATAGTTTCCCGAAGGCATCAGCCACTTCAACGTCTCTTTGTTGTCGAGAATGGCGTTTGGTTTCTTCGAATCGGCCCTAGGGTGAGAGACAAACCCGTTCACGAAATGGAACGGATAAACCAAGGGAACACAGCCCTCTTCCATGTCTTGTCGTAAGACAGAGCGCATTCGAAAATCCACCACGGGGCCAGTGGATACAGTAAGTCCAAGGTCTTCAAGCGTGTGCATGTAAGTCTTGGTCCCTACTTCGATCATCGGATCTTCGCCTTCTGGAACGAGGTAAAAGACGTTATCTGGATCCTTGGGCATCACCACGCTTGAGAAAGGAACCGTTCTCTTAGTTAGGTCTTGGAATGAAGCATTGAGACAAGATGAGATTACGACCTCACCTTGTGGCTTACCTTTGACGAGGTGGAAGATTATATTCTCTTGAAGTACGTCATCGCCCTTGAAAGCGTGGTCGCGGGACTCGAAGACATGGATACGAGTTAAGGCAGCTTGTTCAAGGATTAATTTGCGAAACGGCTTGAAGTAAGTTCCATTGCAAAAGCTGCGTGGAGTGATCGCCACAAGTTCTCCCCCGTCTTTGAGTGAGAGAAGAGCCAGTGCAACGAAGGCAGAGTAAAGATTGGTTGTTTCAATCCCAACCTGCCTCAACGATTTTCGATGTTGCGAATTCGAACTAATTTTCTTGTAAGGCGGATTTAGGATTGCATGAGTGAAGACTTGGGCTGGTGCTGCTTGAATGAAGTCTTCGGTCTTCAAGTTGAAATGAAATGGGACATTTGCTTTCTGGAATGCGTCTTGGCATCTGTAGAGGGTTTCAGTCAATGGAGCATGAAGGGCTGAATCAATCTCCCAAGCTTCAGCGTCTAGGGATTTGGCCTTGTGGAGGGCTTTAGCTGCAAAGGCCGCCGTCAATGAGCCGATTCCCGCCCCTGCATCTAAAAGGTGGATCCTTTGTTTCCCAAGAGGGGCAAAAAGTGAAGCCATGAAGTGGGCAATGGCCGTTGGGGTCATGAACTGGCCGAGCTCGGACTTCCGTTCTGCGGGTGTTTCGCTGGCGATTTTCATTCGACGTTGGTCAATTATGAGGAGAGCATTCATAGTTGAATGATACCCCATCTTGAATAACCAGCCTGTCCCTTAGCGGTAAGGTGTGTGACGGCTCGGATCAAGTGAGTGAGGGAGAGCGGCTCTATGTTACTTATGGCTACCTGCGATTACTGAATTTTTCTGATGTAATTAAATGACAGCCAACTTACACAAGCAATATCCACGCTGCCTGCACCAGCAGTATTGCCATGATGATTGTCAGCAAGGTGTTGCGGCGTTTTTGCTGCACCAGTAATTGTTGCAATGTGATGTCCAGGTTCATCGTTTGGTTTTCGTGCAGCCGTTGATGCAGCAGGCGTGGTAATTGTGGCAACAGCGTGGCGTAGTGCGGCGCTTCTTCCCGCAACGTTTTGAAAAATCCGCGCCAGCCGACTTGTTCGCTCATCCAGCGTTCCAGCCAGGGCTTGGCGGTTTTCCATAAATCCAGTTCGGGGTCGAGTTGCAAGCCTAGCCCCTCGATGTTCAGCAAGGTTTTTTGCAACAACACCAGTTGCGGTTGTATTTCGATGCCGAAGCGACGCGAGGTTTGAAACAGGCGCAGTAACACTTTGCCGAACGATACTTCGCGCAACGGTTTGTCGAAGATCGGTTCGCACACCGCACGAATGGCCGATTCCAGTTCATCTACGCGGGTCTGTTTGGGCGCCCAGCCGGATTCGATATGCATCTCTGCGACACGCTTGTAATCACGGCGGAAAAACGCGATGAAGTTCTGCGCGAGATAATGTTTGTCGCTATCGGTGAGCGTGCCCATGATGCCGAAATCCAGTGCGATATAACGGCCATCGGCGGCAACCTGCACATTGCCCGGATGCATGTCGGCATGAAAAAAACCATCACGAAACACTTGCGTGTAGAAAATTTCCACACCATCGGCGGCCAGTTTTGGTATGTTGACGCCAGCTTTGCGCAGGCTGTCCACCTGGCTGACCGGTATGCCATACATGCGTTCCATGACCATGACTTCCGGAGTGCAAAAGTCCCAGTAGATTTCCGGCACCAGCAATAATTTTGAGGTGTTGAAGTTGCGTTTGAGCTGGCTGGCATTGGCGGCTTCGCGGGTCAGGTCCAGCTCATCATCCAGATATTTTTCAAATTCCTTGACGACTTTGCGCGGCTTCAGACGACGACCATCGGCCCACAGCGTTTCGATTAGATCAGCCGCCACTTTGATCAGCGCGACATCATGCGCGATAATTTTTTTAATACCGGGGCGCAGAATTTTGACCGCGGCTTGTTGACCATTCGGCAACACGGCAAAGTGCACTTGCGCGACCGACGCGCTGGCGACAGGCAGTTCGTCAAAACTGCTGAATACCTTGCTCAGTGGTTGGTGATAACTGGATTCGAGGAGTGCAACGGCTTGCACGGAAGGGAAAGGCGGCACTTGATCCTGCAGCTTTGCCAATTCATCGGCGATGTCAGTCGGCATCAAGTCACGCCGCGTGGACAACAACTGTCCAAATTTGACGAAGATCGGGCCGAGATTTTCCAGTGCGCAGCGCAGACGTACTGCGCGTGGTTCGGAGATGTTACGCATGAACAACAAACCGTTGAGCAATTGGCGTAACCAGCGCACCCGGCTATGTGCGAGCAGGAACTCATCCAGCCCAAAACGCAGCACAACAAAAATGATTTTGATCAGGCGGAAGAGACGCATGGTCAATTTTTATGTGCAGCAAGCAGGCGGGTGATGCGTATTTCCAGTCGTACCACGTCATCGCGTAGCGTGTTCACCTGTTGTATAAATGTGGTGACGTGCTGCGGTTTGGCGAGCAGCGGGCGTTCCTCGGTCCAATATTCTGCGGCTGCCCGGGAAAAATTCTCTAATGCTTCACGAGACTGTTGTTGCATACCCTGCACGGTTTGCACGATGTGTTCTGCGGCAATGTCGCCGGTTACATGACTCAGGTCTTCGGCAACGTCCCAGCGTAGGTTGCGCGAAAGGAAAAAGATTTCTGTGAGCAAGGCGTCGTCGCCTTCACTGTGAATTTCGTTGTGTGCATTTTCATCATGCAGTCCAAGGCGGACCAACAACAAAGGGGTAAGCACACATAATGCGTCTACGCTGGCCGTCGCCTCGGCGCTGCTCAGCAGACCGTTATCAAGTATCGTATAGGCGTAGGAAAACGGTGTTATGTCGAAGCACGCTGTTTTCCCCGCAAAGCGCGCAAGCCGTGGCATTGCCCAACTATTTTGCTTGAGCAGGTGATTGAGTGCCGCGCAGGTTGGAGAAAAAGACATCGTTCAAATCGTCGAATTTGACGATATGGAGTATAGCATTTGAGGGTGCCACAGCCCCGCTGGTAGCGTTATTTATTGCGGGGCGTGGCCACGATGCTCAATGCAAAACGGTTTGTTGTATGCCGGCCAACAGCCAGACCGATTTTTCGTCGCGCAGATTCTTTTGCACATGCCAGATTTCATCCACGTTTTCAGGCATTCCGTTGTTCTCGGAAAGTTGTCCGGTAAAGCGCACGCTGGCGATGGCAAAATCGCCTTCATTGGCCACTTCAAGCAACTCAGCGTTGATGACAATCACATCAGTTTTTTGCAGGGTGTTGTCGCGCTCCTGTATTTGCATGGAGACTTCCGCGAACATCTCGGGGCTGGTGTATTCGCGGATGTCGTTCAAATCCTTGCGATCATTGGCCGCCTGCAAACGGATGAAAGTTGTTTTTGCGCTGCGCAAAAAAGTTTCTGCCGGAAAATCTGCCGGGATAGCGCTATGCAACAAGGGTGTTGCAGCGCCTGCGCTGCCAGTGATGGTGTAGGGCGCGGTTTGCAGGGGCTCGTTGTAAGGTGCGCCCGCAGCGGCATACTGCATGGGCTGAGGCTTGCGGAATTTAGAAATGAGGAACATCACCACGCCTGCGGCAAGCAGTGCCAGCAAGACGTTGCCCATCGCCCCGCCTAAACCGCCACCAGCAAACAGTGCGCCCAGTCCGGCACCAATTGCCAGACCGGCCAGCGGACCAAGCCATCTGTTGCCGGCTGGCGCAGGTGCTGTAACGGGTGTGGTTACGGGCGCTGGCTGCGTCTGTTGTGGAGCCATCGTCCGTTGCTTGCCAAAACTGCCGCCCCCGCCAAAACGCTTGGCTTCCGCGGTTGTGGTAAACAGGCTCAGGCAGGTCAGTGCAATGGCCAACAACGTCAAAAATCTGTTCATAATTTCCTCATTAAAATAGTTTTTTATTACTGGATTTACAGCAAATCAATGCAAATTGCACATGCGGCATTGGTCAAGATGGATGGGTTTAAATTCCCTGTCGATAGTGAAGATGGGGAGCTGCGCTTAGTTGGTTGAAGCTTGTTCTTGAGCAGTTTTTTTCCTGGGCGCATTCGATGCCGTTTCATCTCCAGGATAGGGGAACCGGTTGTGCCCGTAACGAATGACCAATACTGCCGTCGCAAGGATAAGAACGGAACCCGTTACCGCAAGCAGACGCCAGTCATCCATCGCTTTCATATCCAGAATCAAGTAACGTGCCAGCGCCACCATGCCGATATACAGCGGAAAACGTACCGGCAGCTTACCGGTGCTGTAATAGAGGCCGACCATCGCCAGG
>DASRWN010000051.1:0-6353 GCA_035654595.1 Gallionella sp.
CCAGCCTGATTACTACCCGCATCGGTAAAGGCTGGATAACGGATTTAACGCAGTTACGTCAACTCACCGGGTTGGCAGATGATGCCGACTTTCAGGCCGAATTTTTAGCAGTCAAACGCGCCAACAAAGAATATTTGGCCAGCTTGACGATGAGTAAACTTTCTCTGGCCATCAATCCGGATTCCCTGTTTGACGTACAAGTAAAGCGCATACACGAATATAAACGGCAATTACTGAACGTACTGCACGTCATCACACTGTACAACCGTATCCGCTTGAACCCGGCTCTGGATGTGACGCCGCGGACGGTCATTATTGCCGGCAAAGCCGCCCCTGGATACGCAATGGCAAAGTTAATTATAAAATTTATCAATAGTGTAGCTGATATTGTTAATAACGATCCTGCGGTTCGTGGTTTGCTTAAACTGGTGTTTATTCCCAACTATGATGTGTCTACTGCCAGTGACATTATCCCAGCGGCAGATCTATCCGAGCAAATTTCCACTGCCGGCACGGAAGCCTCCGGAACGGGAAATATGAAGCTGGCGCTGAATGGAGCGCTGACCATAGGCACGCTGGATGGCGCCAACATTGAAATCATGGAAGAAGTCGGTAAGGAAAACATCTTCATGTTCGGCCTGAACACGCAGGAAGTGGCTGCGCTGAAAAACTCTGGGTACGCTCCGTGGAACTATTATCACGCCAATAATGACCTAAAAATGGCGTTGGACATGATTGCCTCAGGATATTTCTCCCTTGGCCAAACTGACCGCTTCCAGGCCATCTTCGACACGCTGACTCGTGATGGCGATCGCTATCTGTTACTGGCCGATTATGCGTCCTATATTGCCGCTCAAGAACAAGTGGAGAAGCTGTACCGTGACCCACAACAATGGGCGCGCCGGGCGATTCTGAATGTTGCGGGCATGGGGAAATTTTCCAGTGATCGCACCATTAATGAATACACCCAGAAAATATGGGGGGTAAAGCCGGTGCTGAGAAACAGCTAGTTTTCTGCATCGAACAGCCAGGCATCCATCACCAACAGGCCAAAAGTTACTACCCGGTTCAGGTGCCGTGCGTTGTCGATATGCGTTGCCGCGCCGAGCGCAACAAATAATGGCAGCAGATGTTCTTCGGTTGGATGGTTTTGCGCTGCATAAGGCGCTAGCGTCCGATATGCGCTGAGCGCGTCCAGATCGCCCGCTTTAATCTGCTGCGCCATCCAGTCGCAGAATGCGCTCACCCATATTGGCACCGGCTCTCCCCGTGGGTGCCTGAATGTAGCCGCCAGATTATGGGTGATGGAGCCGCTGCCGATGATCAACACGCCCTGTTCGCGCAGTGGGCGTAGCGCACGACCCAAGGCAATATGCCAGGCTGGATTCTGCGCCGGTTGCAACGACAGTTGTGCGACCGGAATATCAGCCTGAGGAAACAAAAAACTGAGCGGCACCCACGCACCGTGATCCAGCCCGCGCGTGTCATCCAGTTGCACCGGAATTCCCGCTTGTTGCAGCGCAATGGCTGCGGCTTGCGCCATATCCGGCGCACCGGGTGCGGGATAACGCAACTGGTAAAGCGCTTGGGGGAACCCGGAAAAATCATGGATGGTTTTAGGTTCAGCAGCACGACTAATGGCTGGAATATGTGTTTCCCAGTGTGCGGAAATCACTAAAATCGCCGTTGGTCTGGGCAACTGTGCGCCCAGTTTCTGCCACGCAACCCCGGTCTCGCCGGGCTCAAGCGGCAAGGTGGGCGCGCCATGCGAAACAAATATAACCGGCATCATGATGTGCCCTATGCTAGCACGAAGAAGTCATGGAACCGATCGAACATTATTGATTAAAATGGCGGGGACGGAGACACGGAGGATGAACAAATGGAACTCAAGCGATTAGGTGAAAGTGATTTGCGGGTGTCGGCACTAAGCCTGGGCACCATGACCTTTGGCGAGCAAAACAGCGAGGCCGACGCCCACGCACAGCTTGATCTGGCCATTGCGCACGGGGTGAACTTTATTGACAGCGCCGAAATGTACCCTGTCCCGCCACGTGCCGAAACACAAGGGCTCACCGAGCGCTACATCGGCTCATGGCTGAAACACCAGCAGCGCGACAAACTGGTGATCGCCACCAAAATTGCCGGGCCTTCGCGTGGGTTTTCCTGGATACGCAACAGCCCGCGCGTCAATCGCCAGCATCTTGAAGCAGCAATAGACGGCAGCCTGAAACGGTTGCAGACCGATTATGTCGACCTGTACCAGATTCATTGGCCGGACCGTTATGTGCCAATGTTCGGCACAACCGGTTATGACATTAGCCAGGAACATGAAACGGTGCCGATTGCCGAGCAACTGGCAGCCTTGGCGGATTTGGCCAAGGCCGGCAAGGTACGCTACATCGGGCTGAGTAACGAAACGCCGTGGGGCGTGAGCGAATTTGTGCGGTGCGCAGAAAAGCTCGGACTGCCAAAAATTATTTCCATACAAAACGCCTATCACCTGATGAACCGTAGCTTCGAGACCGGGCTGGCAGAAGTTTGCCGCCATGCTCAAGTTGGCTTATTGGCTTACAGCTCACTGGCTTTTGGGCATTTGTCCGGAAAATATCTCATTGACCCGAACGTGAAAGGACGCATCTCTTTATTCCCCGGCTTCGGGCAACGCTACGCCAAACCAAACGTGCCTGCGGCCAGCAAGGAATATGTGCGCATCGCACAGCAGGCCGGACTCAGCCCGACGCAGATGGCACTGGCTTTCGCGCGCACGCGCTGGTTCACCAGCAGCGTGATACTCGGCGCAACAAGTCTGCATCAGTTAAAAGAAAATCTGGACAGCGCCGAGCTGGTGTTGTCGGCAGACGTGCTCGAACAAATCGAGGCGGTGCATAAGGTGTATCCCAATCCGGCGCCGTGATGCCGTGCTAGGATGCTCGCCATGTTTGTAGCGCAGGGGATAAAACGATGTTTCAGATTATTCAGAAAGCCGCCCCGAAATATGTGGCTTTTTTGATGCCTAAATTACGTTAGCCATCACAGAACGCCTATGGATGAACCCAAGTCGCTCGGCGTCACCGCGGTTCGCGATGCCAGAGTTTTGGCGCTTGAGCTGCCACATGTGGAGCCGCTTTCCGTTTTTGTGCGCGATTTGCGAGCGTGTATGGGACCAAATTACGACGTGCCGTACTTCGACCCAGCAGACGGAGGTGTTCACGCGGACTGTCTGTTCCTGCTTGAGGCGCCTGGCCCGAAAGCAGTCAAGTCAGGCTTCGTCTCCCGAGACAATCCCGATGAAAGTGCAAAGAACTTCTTCTTGCTCAACCGTGAGGCAGGCATAGATAGAGAACGCACGGTCGTCTGGAACATCGTTCCTTGGTACGTCGGGTCAGCAACAAAGATTCGGCCCGCCAACGCACTCGATATTTCAGCTGCTGCGCCGGCACTTACCGCTTTGCTCTCTTTGCTGCCGCATTTGCACTCAATCGTTCTCGTTGGAGGCAAGGCTGCCTCTGCGCGCAATGCCGTATCGGCTCTGGCTCCAGAGGTGAGGTTGTACGCCATCCCGCATCCCAGTCCAATGTTCGTGAACCGCTCGCCAACGAACCGCCATGCGTTAGTGTCCGCCTTGCATCAGGTTGCAGCGAACCTACCCCCGCGCCCAGTGACGGCTAACCCGTCGTTACAGCCGACCACCTCCGGCGGCGACTGAACTCCAACGTTAAACGCTCCCGATAAACTCCAGCGCATTGCCATCCGGATCGCGGCAAAACAGCGCGCGGCGACCGGATTGGCTGAGGGTGTAAGCAACTCCCGCTTGATTCAAACGCTCAATCAATTTTTCAAAATCGACCACCGCCAACGCAACATGGCGGTCGCGCCCACCATGCGCGGGACGCTGCAAGCCAAACTCCGGATTTGGCAACAACATCAAATGGATTTGCTGGTTGGCTGCCACGTCATACCACATGCCGTCATAACTCATCGCTGGACGTTTCAGATTGGGCTGCAACCCCAAGATGTCCTCATAAAAGGCCCGTGCTTTAGGTAGGTCTGTAGTCAGAAAAGTTGTGTGCAGAATTCCGGTGATCATGTTTTTCCTCTGGGTGAACGCTGCTTACTGCGAAAAGTGTCGTACTTCGCTACACGTACCCGCTGCCGCATTTTGCACACAACCTCGCGGCGCCCATCGGCCTCCTACTGGCTGGCTTTTGCTGATAGCCATCGGTGCACTTGCGGTGCGCATTGACAACAAATACATTAAAGAAAATACATAATTTTATGATTTTTATATATTTTATGTTGCGCGATAAGTCTTGCGAAGGAAACAGAGCAAAGCATTAAAGTTTGACAGGCTTAACCCGCCCGGCTACCAGTTTGGCCCTGCTGCGTGCCTCATCAGTATCTTTGCCGTTAGCCAGTGCCACACCCATACGGCGGCGCGCAAAGGATTCTGGCTTGCCGAACAGACGTATATCGCTTTGCGGCACACGCAAGGCTTCGTCCACACCGGTGAAGGCAATGCCTTTTTCTTCCAGTTGCCCATAAATCACCGCACTCGCACCCGGTGCGCGCAGGCTAGTATCTACTGGTAAACCGAGAATAGCGCGGGTGTGCAGCTCGAATTCATTCTGCACCTGTGAGCACATCGTCACCATACCGGTGTCGTGCGGACGCGGACTGACTTCGCTGAACCAGACTTCGTCACCTTTGACGAACAGTTCAACACCGAAAATGCCCAAACCGCCTAAGTCATCCGTGACTTTTTTGGCAATCTCGCGGGTGCGCTGCAAGGCCAGCGGCGACATGGCTTGCGGCTGCCAGCTTTCCACATAATCACCATGCACTTGAACATGGCCAATAGGCTCGCAAAAATACGTTGCTGTATTTCCGTCCGCATCGATTGCACGCACAGTGAGTTGCGTTATTTCATAATCGAAACGAATCAACCCTTCTACAATCACCCTGCCCTGATTGACGCGACTGGCGCTGGCGGCGTAATCCCATGCCGTCGCCACCTGATCTGCGCCGTCAACTCTGGATTGCCCTTTGCCGGACGAGGACATCACCGGCTTGACGATGCACGGGTAACCGATCGCGGCTATCGCGGCATGCAACCCATCCAGGCTATCTGCAAACCGATAGGGGGAGGTTGCCAGCCCCAATGTTTCCGCAGCCAGCCGGCGTATTCCCTCGCGATTCATGGTCAAACGGACGGCACGCGCAGTGGGAATAACCTGCGCCAAGCCCTCGTTTTCAATCTGTTCCAGCATGTCGGTGGCGATTGCTTCTATTTCTGGCACGATAAGGTGTGGACGTTCCCGCTCAATCAGGGCGCGCAGTTGCACGCCGTCGGCCATATTGATGACATGCGCACGATGCGCGACCTGATGCCCGGGCGCATCGGCGTAGCGATCCACCGCAATGGTTTCGACGCCAAACCGCTGTAGCGCAATAATGACTTCCTTGCCCAATTCTCCGCTGCCCAACAGCATGACACGTAGGGCAGAAGGAGACAGTGGAGTACCAATGCTCAGTTTGTTTGTGCGGGTAGACATGTCATTTGAATAAAGACGTTAACCAGAAAAATTATACAGGCGCAGATAATCGCGGTTTGAACAATTCAATCCAAGCAAAACTTCTTTGTAAAGCAGGCCGCCCAAATATTTTCCCGGCACTCGGTAGCCGCATTCACTAAAGCAGACGGCCCGCCATATAGACAGTTAAAATAGCCTATTTAAGCCACACGAATATTATAATAATTTAATTTATAACATATAGGTAATTAATATATTTAATGTGTTATTTCACTTGACATAGACAGATTAACTGATGTATATGTTGATTGTCTATTTATACAGTCCATCTGCTCAAATCATGTTGACCAGTTATGAAGTGATGCAAGCTGCAAACATTTCTCGCGCCACCCTCAACAACTACATTGCGTTGGGGCTGCTGCCCCGCCCGCTGGTAAAAAATCCCGGGCCGGGTGCTGCAACCAGCGCACGCCAGATAGGGTACTTTCCCGAAGAGGTCTTGGCGCGACTGGAGCGCATCCGAAAACTGAAAAAGGAAGGTTACGCCATGTTAGAAATAGCTCAACAGCTTGATAAGGATGCGCCTGAGGTGGTTTCACAAGAAGCCGTTGTCACCCCCACCGCTTTTTCGGAGTCGGTTATGCAACCGGTCATGGCGGGCGGAAAATCGGCAGCTCAATATTTCACGTCCTCAAGTTCGCTCCAGCTCACCATAGACCACATTCCCTTCGCGGCCTATATGGTTAACTACAATTTCGAAATTACCTGGTATAACGAGCAGGCTCGCAACGAATTATTAGGGAAGTTTGAGAGTTTGCC
>DASRWN010000052.1:0-17611 GCA_035654595.1 Gallionella sp.
CCCGTACCATCGGGCGTTTTGCCCAGCGGCAACTCTGCCTCGGCCAGCGGCTGGGGATAAACCAGACAGCGCGCATCAAAGTGCAGATAAGACCATGCATGAAACAAACCCAGTGGAAATTCGCTATACAGCGTCAACCTGCCCACGTTCAACCAACCGCGCCGCTTGGCAAGCAACGGGAAAAATACTTCGGTATTTTGCCGTCCAGAAACATCGAAATTTATCTTGCTGCCGCTATCGTCACGCAAGCTGAGCTGGTAGCGGGATAAGTCGTTGCGATTGCGGAAATACAATAAAAATCCAGCCGTATCACCGGCAAACACAGGGCCTACACGACCTGTGCTGATTTCAAGTTGCACAAGATTGCGAAAGGCATGCAGCATGGACATGACGGCCATCATCGCCAGCAAAAAAGTCAGCGCATAACCGAGGCTCAAGTTGTAATTGATATCACCCAGCAACATCAGCACCAACACAAACCCCAATGCCAGCCCCTGTCTGGTTGGCAAAATGAAGATGCGCCGCTGCGTGAGCACGATGCTCCCCTGCTCTATCTTCGGGCGAAACAACCAGCTTTTGAAATGTTGTTTGAGTGTGGTCAGCACAGGGTAATTTTTTGTGGGACGTAGCCTTGCTCAACATGGCAAGGCCGAGTGCACCGGATTTGCTGAGGCAAATTTCCCACATCTTCCGCTGCAGGGGGAACAAGTTTACCCAAGGCGCGCAAAATCAATCCGCTCTCATGCGTTTTTTCGACAACAATCGGAATTGGATTCATGGTCAATTTTTCGACAGGGCATGGAGCCCATTTTAGCATCACCCGATGCCTGACCATGTCCGGGCGCATGCCGCGGGTGGGCAACTCGTTACCTGCCCGTTATTATTCAGCTGTACGCAACAAGGCTAGGGCGCGCACGATTTCGCACACCATGATCTTTTGTTTGGGTGCCAGACGTTGAAAATCTTCCAGCAGGGCAATCGTCTCGTCACCATAAACGCGCCTCTCCTGCTCGACCTTTAGTCCTGCCGTATTTTGTTCGTTCTCTCCGTAGTGCAACCAATGAGCAGCGGCTTTCAGCCATTTCGCCAAAACGCGGATTTTATCGCCTGCAGGAATAGCTTCGCCGTTGAGCCACTTGCGCACGGCTTGCACAGTAACCGGCTTGCCGGAATAGCGCCTATTGAATTCACGCGCAACCAAAGTGGGGCTGGCAATACCGATTCCGGCATCGTTGAGCAGACGCGTCAAACGCTTGCTAAAAGCTTCTTTTTCATTCATCAGGCTCATGAATGAAAACTAACATTTTGATGGTAACTATCAGTTGTTTTTAAAAGTAACTAAAAGTAGAATATGGCACGCTATTCAGATTCAATGTCATGCATCCCTTGTTAAATTGGCAATTGCGGCGCTATCTAGGCAAAGATTTTGTCGTAACGGATGGGAAAATGCGCAACTTATTCGAGGCCATCAGCCAGTACTATCAAGAGCTGGAATACTCCGCACGTTTTGATCTTCTTACCGGCGTTGCAAACCGTCGCTATTTTGTCGAGATGGTGGAGGCGGAAATGGCTCGTTCATTGCGTTATGGCAAACCGCTTTCGATACTGATGATGGATATAGACCACTTCAAGGCAGTCAACGACGTTCACGGCCATCCAGCGGGAGATATTGTCCTGCAGGCTTTATGCGAAACATGCAAAATTGTTCTGCGTGAGGTTGATATTGTTGGGCGATGGGGTGGCGAGGAATTTGCGATACTGCTGCCGGATACGCCGTCTGTGATAGCGCCTCAAGTGGCAGAGCGCTTGAGGAGTGCCATTGAGAAAACAGACGTGTTTTTAGGGCATTCCCTGCTTCATTTCTCGGTATCCATCGGGTGTGCTTCCCGTAATGCCACAGAGCACAACATGGATAGTATTCTTAATTTCGCGGATCAGGCCCTCTACGATGCGAAACGTGCCGGACGTAACCGGGTTTGCGTTGCAGCACAATAAATTCAACACCCGAGGATGTTCGAGCAACCGCTGATACTGGCTGGTCATGCGGCTAAGGGATGGGGACTGCCTGGATTAATTCCCGGGCCAATAGGTCGCCGCTCTGCATTTGCTGTTCGCCAATTACTTGCAGACGATGATTGACCACACCGGGCAGTACCGCCTGCACATCTTCGGGTAAAACTGCATCGCGCTCGTCCAGCAATGCCCAAGCTCGTGCCGCAGCAAGCAATGCCAGCCCCGCGCGCGGCGACAGGCCATGCTTATAGCGCGCCGCTTCACGTGTATGGCGCAATATGGCTTGCACATAGTCGAGCAATGCGGGAGAAACGAAGCCTCGTTTAGCGCGTTGCTGCAAAGAAAGTAACTCTGCGCTCTCCATCTGCGGACTGAGTTTTGCAATCATCTCGCGTCTGTCCAGACCTGATAGCAGTCCACGCTCCGCGTGCGCATCGGGATAACCCATCTGAATGCGCAACAGAAAACGATCCAGCTGTGATTCGGGCAGCGGGAACGTGCCCAGATGGTGAGTCGGGTTTTGTGTGGCAATCACAAAGAACGGATCGGACAATTTACGTGTTGTTCCTTCTATGGTCACCTGTTGTTCTTCCATCGCCTCCAGCAAAGCGCTCTGTGCCTTGGGTGTGGCGCGATTTATTTCGTCCGCCAAAATCATTTGCGCAAAAATCGGACCGGGATGGAATTTGAATTCACTGCTGTCGCGCTGATAAACGGACACGCCCAGAATGTCTGCCGGCAGCAGATCACTGGTGAACTGGATACGCTGGAATTGCAACCCGAGGGTGCGCGCCAGAACATGTGCCAGGGTGGTTTTACCGACCCCGGGTAAATCCTCGATGAGCAAATGTCCGCGCGCCAGCAGGCAGGCAAGCGCCAGACGAATTTGCTGCGGTTTACCGAGAATAATTTGCTCA
Organism: Gallionella sp.; assembly: GCA_035654595.1. GTDB lineage: Bacteria > Pseudomonadota > Gammaproteobacteria > Burkholderiales > Gallionellaceae > Gallionella. The sequence continues at coordinate 2,931 of DASRWN010000052.1, forward strand.
GTCTGGTGCAGAATGTTCTTTAGCGAATGGCTCATTTGGTTACCTGAATCAGAATGGCTGCAATGACTTTACGATCTTCTGCGACCAATATGTTGTAAGTACGGCAAGCCGCAGGGGTGTCCATACACTCCACCGCGATACCGGCATCGGTCAAAGCGCGATAAAGGCGTGGATGCGGAAAACGCTGCTGTGCACCGGTGCCAAATAGTAACACCTCTGGTTTGAGCGGCAGGAAATAAGCGAAATGCGCTTCGTTCAATTGCTCGAAACTCGCGACCGCCCAATCGGGGCGAACCTGATCGGCGAGTACCACGATGCTGCTGTCGAAACGTTCACGATTGACCATGACATGGTCGGTTTCATGAGCCGTGAACATTTTGGTATCGCCCAAATTGGCAAGATGTAATTTCATTGCAGACCTTATGCCGTGTTATCCGATTTGCTGTGCCGCCGCCGCACGGGTAAAATCGCGCCCTTTCCTGTTCCGCACTTAATTCTATCATTGGGCGATAGTTAAACTGTATGGGGCGATGTTTGAATTATTATTGAGCGGATGAGCGTGAAACCAATTTTAAAGTCTACCAAACTTGCCAACGTATGCTACGACATTCGTGGACCGGTGATGGAACGCGCCAAGCAGATGGAAGAGGAAGGCCAGCGCATCATCAAGTTAAATATCGGCAATCTCGCGCCGTTCGGCTTTGAAGCGCCGGAAGAGATACAACGGGACGTGATTCTCAATCTGCCGAATTCTTCCGGCTATTCGGACTCCAAAGGTATGTTCGCGGCACGCAAGGCGATCATGCACTACTGCCAATCCAAAAAAATTGGCGGCGTGAGCCTGGAAGATATTTATGTCGGGAATGGCGTGTCTGAATTGATCGTCATGGCAATGCAAGGCTTGCTCAACACCGGCGACGAAGTATTGATTCCCACACCGGATTACCCGCTGTGGACTGCGGCAGTCACTTTGGCCGGCGGCACAGCACGTCATTATCTGTGCGATGAACAGTCCGACTGGATGCCGGATCTCGCTGATCTGCGCAGCAAGATCACGCCCAACACGCGTGCCATCGTTATCATCAACCCGAACAATCCAACCGGCGCACTTTACTCTGACGCGTTGTTGCGCGAAGTAGTCGAAATTGCACGCCAGCATCAGCTCATCATTTTCGCCGATGAAATCTACGACAAGATGCTGTATGACGGCGCAACACATACCGCCATTGCTTCGCTGGCAGATGATGTGTTATTCGTCACGTTGAACGGGTTATCGAAAAACTATCGCGCCTGCGGCTACCGCGCCGGCTGGATGGTGGTATCCGGCGAAAAGAAACACGCGCAGGACTACATAAACGGCTTGACCATTTTGGCTTCGATGCGACTGTGCTCGAACGTGCCCGGGCAATTTGCCATCCAGACTGCGTTGGGTGGTTATCAAAGTATTAACGATCTGGTCGCACCGACCGGGCGCCTGTGCAAGCAGCGCGATCTCGCTTACACATTACTCACCGCGATTCCTGGCGTGACGTGCGTCAAACCCAAGGCTGCGTTGTATTTATTCCCGCGTCTCAATCCGAAAATATATCCCATCAAGGACGACCAAAAATTCATTCTGGAATTATTGGAAACCGAAAAAGTATTGGTCGTGCAAGGCTCAGGTTTCAACTGGGTAAACCCGGATCACTTCCGCGTGGTATTCCTGCCGGTGGGAGATGATCTGACCGACGCAATCGGGCGCATCGCACGCTTTCTCGAAAACTATCGTAAGCGACATAGTACAAACTAACGGATAAAAATAATGAGCGCGAAACCAATCAACGTGGGGCTGTTGGGTATCGGCACAGTGGGCGGCGGCACTTTCACCGTGTTGCGCCGCAATGCCGAAGAAATCAGCCGCCGTGCCGGACGTCCGATCTGCATTACCGTGGTTGCAGACCGTGATTTGGAACTGGCTAAAAAAGTGACCGGCGGCACTTGCCGTTTGACTGATGACGCGCACGCAGTGGTTGCCGATGCAGGCGTGGATATTGTGGTCGAATTGATCGGCGGCTGCGGTGTGGCCAAAGACCTGGTATTAAGCGCCATAGAAAATGGTAAACACGTCGTAACCGCCAACAAGGCGCTGCTGGCGATACATGGCAACGAGATTTTTGCGGCTGCGCAACGCAAGGGCGTGATGGTCGCATTTGAAGCGGCAGTGGCAGGCGGCATTCCCATCATCAAAGCGGTTCGTGAAGGTTTGACGGCAAACCGTATTCAGTGCATCGCCGGTATCATCAATGGAACGACCAATTTCATTCTGTCCGAAATGCGCGACAAAGGTCTGAGTTTTGATGCTGTATTGAAAGAGGCACAGCGTCTGGGTTATGCCGAGGCCGACCCGACATTTGATATAGAAGGAGTGGATGCGGCGCACAAAATCACTATTCTGTCCGCACTCGCGTTTGGTATTCCGATGCAGTTTGATAAAGCGCATATCGAGGGTATTAGCAAACTCGATGCGACCGATATTCGCTATGCTGAACAACTTGGCTACCGCATCAAATTATTGGGCATCACCAAACGTACCGAAACAGGCATCGAACTGCGTGTCCACCCTACGCTGATACCGGCGAAACGTCTCATCGCCAATGTGGAAGGCGCAATGAATGCGGTGCTGGTGCAAGGCGATGCGGTTGGCTCTACCTTGTACTACGGCAAGGGTGCGGGCGCAGAGCCCACTGCCAGTGCGGTGATTGCCGATTTGGTGGATGTCACCCGCATGCATACAGCCGACCCGGAGCATCGGGTGCCCCATCTGGCCTTTCAACCGGATCAATTGGCAGACCTGTCGATTGTGCCTATAGATGATGTTGTCACCAGTTACTATTTGCGCCTGCGCATTCAGGACAAACCCGGTGTGTTGGCTGAAATCACCCGCATTCTGGCGGACCAAAAAATTTCCATTGATGCAATGATGCAAAAAGAGCCGAGCGAAGGTGAAACGCAAACTGATCTGGTTCTGCTCACCCACCAAACTTGCGAAAAATACATCAACGCGGCAATCGGCCGGATTGAAGCCCTCCCTGTAGTGGCGGGGAAGGTGACGCGCTTGCGCCTGGAAATGCTCGGTTAAGTAGCCATGAAATACACCAGCACACGCGGCGGCATGACCGCCAAGCCCTTTACCGAAATTTTGCTGGGCGGTCTCGCCACCGATGGCGGTCTGGCGGTTCCCGAACACTATCCAAAATTAAGCCAATCTGAACTCGGCGCAATGCGCAACATGAGTTATTGCGAACTCGCGTTCGAGGTGATCAGCCGCTTCGCGACCGATATTCCGGCGGCCGATCTCAAAGCCATCATCAACAAAACCTATAGCGCAAAAATCTTTGGCAGCAACGAAATCACACCACTGAAAACACTGGCGCCCGGTTTGCACATTCTTGGTTTGTCTTACGGACCGACACTGGCATTCAAGGATGTTGCGATGCAGCTGCTCGGTAATTTGTTCGAGTATGCACTGGCTAAAGATCATGCCGAGCTGAACATTCTCGGCGCTACTTCAGGCGATACTGGCAGCGCCGCCGAATATGCGATGCGTGGCAAGCGCGGCATTCGCGTGTTCATGCTTTCCCCGCTGGGCAAGATGAGTCCGTTCCAGACCGCGCAAATGTTTACCCTGCAAGATCCGAACATTTTCAATATCGCTGTCACCGCCCCATTTGATGTCTGTCAGGACATGGTCAAGGCTGTCTCCAATGATCATGCTTTCAAGGAAAAGTACAAAATCGGTACCGTTAATTCGATCAACTGGGCGCGGGTCGTGGCGCAGACGGTTTATTATTTCCAGACCTATTTTGCGTTGACCAAGAATGACAATGAGCAGGTTTCTTTCGCCATACCGTCCGGTAATTTTGGCAACGTGTGTGCCGGACATATTGCACGCCAGATGGGTTTGCCGATTCGCAAGCTGATCGTGGCAACCAATGAAAATGACGTGCTGGACGAATTTTTCAAGACCGGCATTTATCGCCCCCGTGCGGAAACGCTGCACACCAGCAGCCCGTCGATGGATATCACCAAAGCCTCAAACTTTGAGCGTTTTGTGTATGACCTGGTTGGCCGCGACCCTCAGGTACTCAGCAACTTGTGGCGGCAACTTGAAACAACGGGGCACTTCGATCTCAGCCAAACACCTTATTTCGCTCGCGTGCAGGAATTCGGCTTGGCCTCCGGATCAAGCAATCATGCCCATCGTATCGCCACCATCCGCAACGTGTATCGGCAATACGCTGTGGTGATCGACCCGCATACTGCTGATGGGTTGAAGGCAGGTCTGGAGCATTGTGAAGCAGGCGTTCCACTGGTCTGTCTTGAGACTGCATTACCCGCCAAGTTTGAGGAAACTATCCGCGAGGCATTGGGATTAGACCCCGAACGTCCAGCGGGGTATCAGAATATCGAAAGTCTGCCGCAACGCTTTGATACTCTCCCCCCGCAAGTAGCGCAACTCAAGGCATATATTGCAGAACGTGTTCCGCAATAATCTCCTGCCCGCGTCAGGTATTTTTTGCGCCCAGTTCGTACCAATTTTTTGAGCCATTGGCAATTTTCACCACCAGCAACATCACTGGCACTTCGACCAGCACGCCGACCACAGTGGCCAGTGCGGCGCCTGATTGAAAGCCGAACAAGCTGATCGCTGTGGCCACTGCCAGCTCAAAAAAATTGCTTGCCCCGATCAGTGCGGATGGCGCAGCGACGCAATGTATCACCCCAAGACGACGATTCAACCAATAGGCCAGACCGGCATTAAAAAATACCTGTATCAGAATCGGTACCGCAAGCATGGCGATAATTAACGGTTGCGCGACGATGGCCGTGCCTTGCAGGGCGAACAGCAGTGCCAGAGTCAACAATAGCGCACTGATTGATAACGGCGTAATCCTTTCCAGGGCGTGTTTGAATGCATCTTCACCCTTGGCCAGCAACGAACGGCGCCAACGTTGCGCGGATAGCACCGGAATCACAATATAAAAAACCACCGCAATAAACAGCGTGTCCCAGGGCACAGAAATACTTGCGATGCCAAGCAATAATCCCACCAATGGCGCAAAGGCAAAAATCATGATGGTATCGTTAAGCGCCACCTGCGACAGGGTGAAATAAGGATCACCTTTTACCAGATTGCTCCACACGAACACCATCGCGGTACACGGCGCTGCGGCAAGCAATATCAGCCCAGCGATATAGCTGTCGTGTTGATCTGTAGGCAAATAATCGGCAAACACATGGCGAATGAACAACCAACCGAGAAAAGCCATGGAAAATGGCTTGACGGCCCAATTGATAATCAGCGTAGCGGCGATTCCGCGACCATGCGCCCTGACCTGATGCAGCGCACCGAAGTCGATCTTGAGCAGCATCGGAATAATCATCACCCACACCAGCACCCCCACCGGAATGTTTACTTTAGCAATTTCCAGACTGGCAATCGTTTGGAACAACCCCGGGAAAGCGTGTCCGAGTAACACACCGATAATCATGCACAGCCCAACCCAAACCGACAGATAGCGCTCAAAAATATTCATTTTTGCTAATCCTTGCTGCGGCCGATTTCGGCGAGTTTCTGCTGCAGCGTGAGCTTGTCCAGCGATTCAAATGGCAAGCTCATGAACAACTGGATGCGTCGGGCCAACTGCTGATATGCCGTTTTGAAGGCCGCGCGCCGCACGGCCTCATCGCCTTGAACCGCCACCGGATCAGGGATGCCCCAATGTGCGGTGAAGGGTTTACCCGGCCAGATCGGACAGGTTTCTCCGGCTGCGTTATCGCAAACGGTAAAAATGAAATCAATTTCCGGCGCGTCTGGTGCGGCAAACTCGTCCCAGCTTTTACTGCGTAGTGTGGCAACGTCATGTCCCTGCTGTTGCAATAATTCCAGTGCGTATGGATTGACTCTGCCCGCCGGCTGACTACCCGCACTGTGCGCAATAAATTTCCCTTTGCCCATGACATTGAACAACACTTCGCCCAATATGCTGCGCGCCGAATTTCCGGTGCATAAAATCAGCACACTGTATTTTTTGTCCTGCACGACTGCCTCCTTAAAATAATCATTTTTTCTGGTTTACGTTTGAGCTATTTTTTAATCCGGTATCGTTAAGCGCAGTAGTTGCACAGAGGTCTTTATTTCCGCTACAACAGTTCTCTGTCAAGTACGCCACCATCTCATTCATCACCTTGAAATTGGTTGCGTAATAAACAAAACGCCCTGTCTGTCGGCTCTCTATCAATCCCGCATGGTCAAGCGTTTTGAAATGGAACGACATGGTTGCCGGCGCCACTTTCAGTTTTTCAGCCAGCTGCCCGGCTGCCATGCCCTGCGGCCCGCATTCCACCAGTAAACGATATATCGCTAATCGAGTAGGCTGCGCCAAGGCAGCCAAGGCTTTTACTACTTGAGCTGATTTCATCACTTTATATTTCCATGATTAAATAATTATTAAAATAATGGCTGCCATTAAAGCACGCCCTTTATGGGCATACAAGACGGGTACGGGGGAAATTTTGGGGTGCGCCAAATCCGAATGTTCAGCGCCGTAAAATTGTAATACTCCTGTCACACAACAAAACTAGTATGCCTTCCGTAACAGAGCATTAAGTAATCGAAACAGCAGTCAGCGCAAGTAATAACTTAATCCAAAAGGGAGACATCCATGAACAGCAAACTAAAGCAACTGATTATCAGCATCACGGCAGTCACTGCCCTGACTTGCGTATCTGCCAGTCAGGCGATCGACATTACCGGCGCGGGCGCAACTTTCCCTTATCCAATTTATGCTAAATGGGCTGATGCTTATAAAACAAAAACTACTATCGGCTTGAATTATCAATCCATCGGTTCTGGCGGCGGCATCAAACAAATCAACGCAAAAACAGTTGACTTTGGCGCATCTGATAAGCCACTGACTCCGGAAGAACTCAGTAAGGCTGGCCTGATGCAATTCCCCACTGTGGTCGGCGGCGTGGTTCCCGTGATCAACGTCAATGGCATTGAGCCCGGCAAGCTGAAGCTGGATGGCGTAACGCTGGCCGACATTTTCTTGGGAAAAATAACCAAGTGGAACGATCCCGCAATCGCTGCACTCAATGCGGATCTCAAATTGCCCGATGACAACATCACCGTAGTACACCGCTCAGATGGTTCAGGCACCTCGTTCATCTTTACCAACTACCTGTCCAAAGTCAACAGTGATTGGAAATCCTCGGTCGGCGAAGGCGCCTCGGTATCGTGGAAGGCTGGCACCGGTGGCAAGGGCAATGAAGGCGTGGCTTCTTACGTACAGCGTATCAAGGGCTCTATCGGTTATGTAGAATATGCCTATGCGCTGCAAAACAAGATGGCCTATACGCAAATGAAAAATCACGACGGGCAGTTTGTATCGCCTAACGCTGATTCATTCAAGGCCGCAGCGGCTGGTGCACAATGGGCAAAAGCCCCAGGTTTCTACGAAATCTTGACCGATGAGTCAGGCGAGGAAAGCTGGCCCATCAGCGGCGCGACATTCATTCTGATGCATGTCGCACAAGAACATCCTGCGACCGGCAAGGAAGTGCTGAAGTTTTTCGACTGGGCTTATAAAAACGGTGGGCAAATGGCTGCTGATCTCGACTACGTGCCACTACCAGAAAAAGTGGTGCAATTAATTCGTGCGCACTGGCAGGCAAATCTTAAAGACCCAGAAGGTAAAGCGATCTGGAAATAAGTCGCTCGGGGTGGCAGGCAGAACCCACCCCTAGGCTATAATCGCGGGGGCTTGATGCCCCCGTTATTTTTATCCAAAATTCTACCGCTACACAGGCCTGATAAATTATGTCGATGTTTTCACAACAAGCACGCCTTAAGCGACAAGCCATCTTTGATTTGTTGTTCAGCAATGTAACCCGCGTATCCGCATTTGGCGTATTGATCTTGCTGGCCGCCATCATTGGCTCGCTGATTATAGGCAGCATGCCTGCCATCCATACGTTTGGCCTCGGCTTCCTGGCCAGTTCAGAATGGGATCCGGTTAATGACAAATTTGGCGCGCTGATTCCAATTATCGGTACGCTGGTGACTTCAGGCATCGCTTTATTCATCGCCATTCCGGTCAGTTTTGGCATTGCCATTTTTCTGACTGAATTATCGCCACGTATTTTGCGCCGGCCACTCGGTATCGCCATCGAGTTACTGGCAGGCATTCCCAGCATCATTTACGGCATGTGGGGACTGTTCATATTTGCGCCATTCTTTGCCGACCATATCGAGCCGTGGATCAACGATCATTTAGGCAGCTTGGCATATATTGGGCCATTCTTTTCCGGCCCGTCGATGGGGATAGGCTTGCTCACGGCCAGCATCATCCTTTCCATCATGGTCATTCCGTTCATTGCATCAGTGATGCGCGATGTATTTGATGTTGTGCCCACCCTGCTCAAGGAATCTGCCTATGGCCTGGGCGCAACCACTTGGGAAGTGATGTGGAATGTCGTATTGCCTTACACCAAGGTCGGCGTGGCCGGCGGCATCATGCTGGGGCTGGGTCGTGCGCTCGGCGAGACCATGGCGGTCACGTTCGTGATTGGTAATGCCCATGAGATGGGCAAATCTTTGCTCATGCCGGGCAATAGTATTTCATCAGCCTTGGCCAATGAATTCACTGAGGCAATCGGCGATCTCTACACCTCGTCCTTGATCGAGCTGGGTCTGATTTTATTTTTCATCACCTTTGTTGTGTTGTCCATCGCACGCTTCATGCTCTACAGACTCGGACAACGAGAAGGCCAAATTACCTGAACACCATGCGAATCAATCTATACACGCGTCGCCGCATCATCAATGCCATTGGTTTGGCAGTATCGGTTCTGGCCATGCTGTTTGGCCTATTCTGGCTATGCTGGATATTGTTCACGTTATTGGACTTTGGATTGCCGGCGCTTACACCGGTCGTGTTCGCACAAATGACCCCACCACCCGGCAGCTCCGGCGGATTACTGAACGCGATCACCGGCAGTTTGATGATGACCCTGCTGGGTACGATGATAGGCACGCCGATAGGCATTCTGGCCGGAACTTATCTGGCAGAATTTGGGCAACGCGGCTGGATGGCACCGGTTACACGCTTCATCAATGACGTGTTGCTCTCTGCCCCTTCCATCGTGATCGGTCTTTTCGTATACGAAGTGTATGTGATTCGCGTCAAACATTTTTCCGGTTGGGCGGGTGCGCTGGCGTTATCCATACTGGTCATCCCGATTGTGATTCGCACTACTGAAAACATGTTGCGCTTGGTGCCCAGCACCTTGCGCGAAGCCGCTGCCGCGCTGGGTGCACCACAGTGGAAAATTATCAATTTCGTTACTTTACGCGCAGCACGTGCAGGCATTATCACCGGCGTATTGCTGGCCGTCGCACGTATCAGCGGCGAAACTGCACCGCTGCTATTCACCGCGCTCAACAACCAGTTCTGGAGCAGCAACATGGATAAGCCGATGGCGAATTTGCCAGTGGTAATTTTCCAGTTTGCCATGAGTCCTTACGCAGATTGGCAGCGGCTTGCCTGGGCCGGTGCACTGCTCATCACGCTCAGTGTTCTTACGCTGAATATCTTGGCGCGTGTGCTGTTCCGGCAAAGCGCCACCACTCATTAGACAAGGCCTGAAAATGAACGCTGAAAACATTGTTAATCCAAAAGTTACCGTCAAAGACCTGAATTTTTATTATGGTAATTACCGTGCACTCAAGGATATCAATTTAAGTATCGCCGAAAAGATGGTGACCGCATTTATTGGTCCGTCCGGCTGTGGCAAATCTACGCTACTGCGGACTTTTAACCGGATGTACCAACTTTATCCGAAGCAAAAAGCCACCGGAGAAATCATGCTGGATGGCGCCAATATACTGGATAGCAAACAGGATTTGAACACGCTGCGCGCCAAAATCGGCATGGTGTTCCAGAAGCCCACACCGTTTCCCATGTCCATTTACGACAATATCGCGTTTGGCGTAAAGCTGTACGAAAGCCTCAACAAACATGACATGGAAGCGCGTGTGGAATGGGCGTTACGCAAAGCGGCGCTGTGGGGCGAGGTGAAAGATAAGCTTAAACAAAGCGGCACCGGACTTTCTGGCGGGCAGCAACAACGTTTGTGCATCGCTCGCGCCATTGCCGTCAAGCCGCAAGTGTTGCTATTGGACGAACCCACCTCGGCACTCGACCCTATTTCTACAGCGCATATCGAGAAATTGATCGACGAACTTAAGGAAGATTTCACGATTGTCATCGTGACGCACAACATGCAGCAGGCTGCGCGGGTATCTGATTACACCGCTTACATGTATCTGGGAGACCTGATTGAATTCGGTGAAACCAGCGCGGTGTTCACCAATCCGAAACGTAAAGAAACAGAAGACTACATAACAGGCCGCTTCGGTTAAGCGACCTATGCGGACCGGTTTAATCGGATAAACCGGATTTATTTTTTTTGTGATGGCGCAAGTATCCACGCAATATCGCTATGATGGGGATGAAAATAATAGCGAGAATGATCAGGCTGAGATGATCCCGCACAGCAGGAATATTGCCAAAGAAATATCCAGCCAGAACTAATGAGCTGATCCACGCTAAACCGCCCAACCCGCTATACAAAACAAATAGCTGATAACGCATCAAGCCAATACCGGCAACGAATGGCGTAAAAGTGCGGATGATGGGTAAAAACCGGGCAAACAGGATGGTCTTGCCACCATGTTTTTGATAAAAGGCATTCGTCCTTTCCAGATATTCACGCTTGATATATTTCCCGCCCAAACGCTCGAACAGACTCAGCCCCAGTGTGCGCCCTATCCAGTAGTTGGTGTTGTCGCCGCTGAACGCCGCCAAAATTAACAATGGTATCAGCCAGCTCACTTCCAAAGCGCCTAGTCCGCACAGCGTGCCCGCCACAAACAGCAGTGAATCGCCCGGCAAAAATGGCGTTACCACCAAGCCGGTTTCGGCAAAAATAATCAGGAACAGAATGGCGTACACCCAACCACCATAGTCATGAACCAGGGCCAGTAAATGAACATCAAGATGTAACACGACATCGAGTAAAAACAGGCTCACCATTTATAATTTTCCCATTTCTAATGTTAACTTCACTATGAGTGATGCCGGGCTATTGCTCATGAATAACAGCAGTAGACAGAGCAATCAGCTTATGGAAGTACTTGGTCTTCGGTTTTTTCCGGTTTGATGAAATCCGCACGTGATACGCCCAGCCACATCAAGATCGGGCTGGCAACCAGCACTGAGGAATAAATACTGAACAGAATGCCGATGGTCAGTGCCATGGCAAAGTAGTGCAGCGTTTCACCGCCTAAAAACAACATTGCGCCAACCATCATTTGTGTGCAGCCGTGGGTGATAATAGTTCGCGATACGGTACGGGTGATCGCATTATCAATAATTTCTGCCACCGCAGTCTTGCGCATTTTGCGAAAGTTTTCCCGGATTCGGTCGAATACCACGACGGACTCATTCACCGAATAGCCTAGTACGGCCAACACCGCAGCCAATACCGACAATGAAAATTCCCATTGGAAAAAAGCGAAGAATCCCAAAATAATAACCACATCGTGGAGATTGGCGATGATGGCAGACAAACCAAATTTCCACTCGAAGCGTATCCACAAGTAGCCCACGATGCCCAACGATACCAGCAGCAGGGCCAGTGCGCCATTTTCTACCAGATCCTTGCCGACTTGTGGACCGACAAATTCGACACGGCGCATTTCCACACTGCCGTCTTGCTGATGTAACGCCTCCAGCACTTGCTCACTCAATTTTGCACCGGCAGTATTCTGCTTGAGCGGTACTTGAATCAATACGTCGTGACTGGACCCAAAATTTTGTACCAGCACTTCCGGCCAGCCATTTTTAGCAAGTTGTTCCCGTACCTTGGCCAGATCAGCCGATTGCGCATAGTGCACTTCCAGCACCGTGCCGCCGGTAAAATCCACGCCGAAATTTAGTCCCTTGGTGGCGAGAAAAAATACCGCAAACAAAAATGTTACCAGCGAAATCGCGGTGGTATAACGTCCGTAGCTCATGAACGGAATATCCTGTTTGATCCTGAAAAATTCCATTATATTTTCCCTTAGCCGATGGCGACTTTGGCAAGTCTGGCCTTGCGCCCATAGATCAAATTCACCATTGCGCGTGACACTAATACTGCGCTGAACATTGATGTCAGAATGCCCAGACACAGCACGACTGCAAAACCCTTGATGGGTCCGGAGCCGAACAGGAACAAAGCAATACCGGCAATCAAATTGGTGATGTTAGAGTCAACGATCGTGGCAAATGCATGTTCATATCCCGCATGAATTGCGGCCTGTGGCGTAACACCATTGCGCAACTCTTCGCGGATACGCTCATTAATCAGCACGTTTGCGTCGATCGCCATGCCCAGTGTCAAAGCGATACCCGCCATGCCGGGTAGCGTGAGGGTGGCTTGCAACATGGACAATAACGCAATCAACAATAATAAATTTACAGCCAAAGCCAGCACGGAAATCGTTCCAAACAGTAAATAGTAGACCATCATGAAAACCGCAATCAGGATGAAGCCGATTTTGGTGGAATTGAAGCCCCGTGCAATATTGTCTGCGCCCAGGCTTGGGCCGACAGTTCGCTCTTCGATAATCTCCATCGGCGCGGCCAATGCACCAGCGCGCAACAGCAACGAAGTATCCTGCGCTTCTTCGGTGCTCATCCTGCCGCTAATTTGAACGCGACCACCGCCAATTTCTTCACGAATAACGGGTGCCGTGATGACTTCGCCCTTGCCCTTTTCGAATAAAATGATGGCCATGCGTTTACCCACATTTTCGCGCGTCGCTTCCTTGAACTTGCGTGCGCCGATTCCATCCAGATTGATGTGTACTGCAGGTTCATTGTCGCGATTATCAAAGCCGGGTTGTGCATCGTTGATACGTTCGCCAGTCAATATCACCTGCTTTTTTACCAGCAGAGTATTGCCTTCCCGATCCTTGAATATTTCTGTGCCAAACGGCGCAACTGAACCCGCGGTAACTTGATGCTCATCATCCACCATGCGCACTTCCAGTGTTGCAGTACGTCCCAGTATGTCTTTGGCGCGCGCCGTATCCTGCACACCGGGTAATTGCACTACTACCCGGTCTGCGCCTTGTTGCTGAATGACCGGCTCGGCTACCCCCAGTTCGTTGACGCGGTTACGCAGTGTCAGCAAATTTTGCTGTACGGCGGATTCCTGGATACGCTGCTCAGCCTCAGGTTTAAGACCGGCCACCAACACATACTCGCCGCCTTCATCCCGCTCGCTCAATATGTAATCAGGAAAACGCTGGCTTATTTCCGCTTCTCCCTTGTTGCGCGCTTCAGCATCACGAAACCTGACCAGCACCAGCTGGTTGTCTTTGCTCACCCCCGAATAAGCGATATTTTTCTCGCGCAGCGCGCTGCGTATATCGCCCGTAACGCTTTCCAAATTTTTAGCCAAGGCCGCATTCATGTCTACCTGCAACAGAAAATGTACGCCGCCACGCAAATCCAGACCAAGGTACATCGGCAGGGCATGCAGATGAGTCAACCATTGTGGTGAGCGGGGCAATAAATTGAGCGCGACCACATAGTCATCGCCCAGTTGATTATGCAGCGAGTCTTTAGCCTTGAGCTGCGTATCGGTATCAGCAAAGCGCGCCTTGATACTATTGCCGTCCAGCGTCATTATTTCCGGACTAAGGTTGGCATCCTTGAGTATGGATTGCACCTGGCTCAACAACCCGGTATCTGCTTTCAAACTGGCACGTAACGGAGACACCTGTACGGCGGGCGACTCGCCGAAAAAGTTGGGTAAGGTATAAATCAACCCTGCCAACAACACAGCCAGAACCAGCAGGTTTTTCCATAATGGATAACGATTCATTGAAACCTCTTAAATGAGCGCTCGGTTGGAAGCTGGCGCTGTGTGATCAGGGATTATTGCTGGCATGTCTGATCTCTGCACCCAAGCCGCCAACCTTTATTTGATTGACTTGATAGTCCCTTTGGGCAAGACACTTTGAATAGCCGATTTCTGCACGGTAACTTCGGTATTTTCGGCAATTTCCACACCGACGTACTGCTCATAGACTTTACTGACACGCCCTACTTCACCGCCGATGGTCACCACCTCATCACCACGCTGCAATGCTTCCATCATTGCTTTTTGTTCTTTGGTACGCTTGAACTGCGGACGTAATATTAAAAAATAAAACACCCCGATCAAAACAATTAGCGGGAGGAACTGCATGATGCTACCTTGCACCGTAGCGCCTGCTTCCGCGTAAGCATTGCTGATAAACATGACTTTCTCCGTGATCAATCAAAGCGCCCATTTTAGCACGAAGCAGGTGACGGTTTTATGTCTGCGCAACCCGATTTTGCTCAAAACGCGCCGTAAAGGCCGCATAGGCATCGGCTTCGATCGCATTGCGAATCTCGCTCATTAATTGCTGGTAGTAATGCAGGTTATGGATAGTATTGAGCCGTGCGCCGAGTATTTCATTGATACGCTGCAGGTGGTGTAAATAAGCACGGCTAAAATGACGGCAGGTATAACAGCTGCAATCCCGGTCCAGTGGCCGA
>DASRWN010000053.1:0-11127 GCA_035654595.1 Gallionella sp.
CAGTAAACGCAAAAATTAAACCGGATTATCCTGGTCGAAAAAACGATGTTCCAAACCGAAATGTCGGGCCAAATGTACACCCAATGCCTGTATACCATAGCGCTCGGTAGCGTGATGTCCTGCGGCAATAAATGCCACGCCTGATTCGTTGGCAAGGTGAAAGTTCTGTTCTGAAATTTCCCCGGTGATATAGGCATCCACACCTTGCGCAATGGCTTGTTCAAAATAACCCTGCGCAGCCCCAGTGCACCAGGCAACACGACGTATGACCTTTGCACCGGCGCCAATTACTTGAGGTTCTCGTTGCAACTGGCGAGCAATACGCTGAGTAAATTGTTCCAGCACTTCTGGTTGCTCAGAGGCGCCCAAGCAAATGATATTCTGTTCCCCAAACCTGCCAAGCTGTTGCAGTCCCAGCCGTTTGCCAAGCTGTGTGTTGTTGCCCAACTCTGCATGTGCATCCAGAGGAAGATGATAGGCCAGCAAACTGACGTCATTATTTAGCAGTTGCGCAATCCGTCGTTTTTTAACGCCAACGAGCGATGCATCTTCATTGCGCCAAAAATATCCGTGATGCACCAATATCGCATCTGCACCCCAGCGAATGGCCTCATCCAGGACATGCTGAGAGGCGGTCACAGCAGTGGCAATCCGCCCAATTTCGGCACGACCCTCAACCTGCAAGCCATTCGGGCAATAATCCTTAAACAGCATGACTTGCAGCAGGCTTGCGTTATAATCGCGTAACTCGTCAAGTTGCATCAACAGGCTCACCTTGAATCAGTTCAGACCATCATATCATGCGTAAACATTGGCTTTTATTTTCTCAAACCATCACCGTCGTGTTGGCCGTGTTGTTCGTTATTCACACTCTTAAGCCCGAGCTGCTGCCCAATGCTGTAAGCAGTGGCGTGGTCACTCTTCATGAAAGCGTGCTGCCGTCCGGCGACAGTTCAATGCCCGGAACCGGATTGAGCGCGGCGGCCTCAAAAGCTATGCCTTCAGTAGTGAATGTGTTTACCCGTACCGAAATTAAAACTCAGGTAAACCCATTCATGGATGACCCGCGCTTCAAATTTTTCTTCGGTGAACAGGATGATACTGAACCGCAGAGCAGCTCGAGCTTGGGTTCCGGCGTCATCGTCAGTTCGGATGGCTACATACTGACCAACCACCACGTCGTTGAGGCTGCGGATCAAATCGAAGTCGCACTGTCTGATGGGCGTAAAGCTGCGGCACACGTGATTGGTTCTGATCCGGAAACCGATTTGGCAGTCATTAAAATTGAGTTGGCCGGTAAATTTCCGGCAATTACCTTCGGCCATTCAGAACAAGCTCGCATTGGTGATTTTGTCCTCGCGATCGGCAATCCATTTGGTGTGGGTGAAACGGTAACGATGGGTATCGTCAGCGCGCTCAAGCGCGATCACTTGGGACTGAGTACATTTGAAAACTTTATCCAGACTGATGCTGCAATCAATCCCGGTAATTCTGGCGGCGCTTTGGTAGATACGAACGGTAACTTGATTGGCATCAATAGTGCGATTTACTCACCGAATGGCGGTTCGCTGGGAATCGGTTTCGCTATTCCAGTCAGTACTGCCAAAAAGACCATGGAGCAGATCATCCAGCACGGCTCTGTCACACGTGGCTGGATAGGTGCAGGCGTTCAGGAACTCACACCAGAATTAGCCGAGTCGTTCAAATTGGGGGACACCAAAGGAGTGTTGATTACTGACATCGTGCGCGGCAGCCCGGCAGAACAATCCGGGATAAAAACAGGTGACATTTTACTCACTATCGACAACCACGTCATCAGCGATTGGAGCAGTATGCTGGAAACCGTAGCGAATATCGCTCCCGGTAAAGTAGTTCCGATACAGTTGATGCGGGATGGCGCGCAAAAATTACTTCAAGTAAAAATCGGCAGGCGCCCAAAGCAAAAAGCCCAGTAACAGTCCCGTGGCACAAGGCAAGCTGCCGGTACCGCTTTTGTGGTAGTTGTTAGAAATCACTACTCTATGTGACTTCAGTTTCTGCAGGTTTTTCAACAGGTTTAAGCCAACTTGCCACGATGATGCCTGCTTCGTATAGCAACCACAATGGCGTTGCCAGCATGAACTGCGACACCACGTCTGGCGGAGTGAATAGCGCACCAACTACGAATGCGCCAACTATCATATAGGGGCGAATCTCACGCAGCTTTTCGATACTGACGAAACCCATGCGAACCAATACCACTACTGCGACAGGCACTTCAAAGGTGATGCCGAAAGCCATAAACATGGTCAAAACAAAACTCAGATATTTATCGATATCCGTCATTACTGCAACACCGTGAGGCGCCGTGGACGTTATAAAACCAAATACCACTGGAAACACTGCAAAGTAGGCAAATGCCATGCCACAGAAAAACAGTAATGTGCTAGTAGTAATTAACGGCCACACCAAACGCTTTTCGTGAGCGTACAAACCGGGAGCAACAAACCGCCATATTTGATAAAGGATATAAGGTAACGTAATTAAAAATGACGCCATCATCGCCACCTTGAGCGGCACGAAAAATGGAGTCATTACATCGGTGGCAATCATTTGCCCGCCTTTGGGCAGCTTGCTCAGCAGTGGTTTTGCCAGCAAAGTATAGAGACTGGATGCCCAGGGAAACAGGCATATGAACACCAAGAGCAAAGCGACAAAGGAACGCAGCAACCGATTGCGCAACTCAATCAGGTGCGCTATAAAACTTTCACCTGTATTCATTTGGATTTAGAGGGCTCTGAAGAATGCTCAATAGAAGACTTAAGCGTGGAGGGCTTGATAGGCATGATCGCCGATTGTTCAAGTGTTAGCCGAACCGGCTGCTCATCAGTCGATTCGGGTGGACGGGTTTCAGGATTTGACAGTACCTGTTCAGTTGATTCAACGACCGCAGCAGCTGCCAGAGGTTTTGCCAACTCGGCTTCTGATGTAACAGCCCCGGATATTTGCGCTTTCGCGGTCGCTTCACTGGCTAGTTGTGCAACCCGCTCGTTGATTTGCTGTAATTGTTGCTCTACCGTCAGCGTGGATTTCTTGATCGATTCCCCCATCGCACTTGCTTCAGCTTGCACATCTTGCTGCAATTTACGAAAATCAGCGACGGACATATCACGCTCAATGTCAGCTTTTATACCATTAATATAGCGTTGCCCGCGTCCCCACAGATGCCCCAAGGTACGCGCCACTTTTGGCAGGCGCTCCGGACCAATTACAACCAGAGCTACCACCAGAATAACCATGATTTCTGAAAAATTTACGTCAAACATGCCGCATCACAAACAAAAAACAACCTGAATAGAAAATTTAATTGACCAGTCATGTGGCTGAACATACCTGGGCAACATCCGTTAGCCTTGCATTACACATTATTATGGGTCTTTTCCTTAACTTCGCCTTCTATGGTTTGTCCGCTGTCCTTAATCTGTTTAGCGGCTACTTCTTCGTCGGTGCGCATGCCTTCCTTGAATCCCTTCACTGCGCTGCCCAAGTCGCTGCCCATATTACGCAATTTTTTTGTACCAAAGATCATTACTACTACCAACAAAACAATCAGCCAATGCCAAATGCTAAATGAACCCATCATGCTCTCCTTAAAATAGTTAATTACGCCTCACCATCACTGGCAGTTTCCCACCGCCAATGACGTGTAAATGTAGATGAGATACCTCTTGTCCGCCACCCTGGCCGGTATTAATTACAATACGAAAACCGCCTTCCAAGCCGTGCTCTCGCGCCAATTTTGGTATCAAAAGCAGCATTTTTCCGAGTAATGCCATGTGTGCCTGTCCTGCCTGCACCAGCGAATCAATATGCTGCTTGGGAATCAGTAAAAAATGGACCGGCGCTGCCGGGTGTATGTCATGAAATGCAAGCATATCTTCATCTTCATACACTTTTTTACTGGGTATCTCCCCTTGCACTATTTTGCAAAACAAACAATTATGCGCGCTCATCACTTCTGCCTGGCCGCCTTTTCAACCAGGCCTGACGTACCTTCGCGGCGAGCCAATTCGATTAAAACATCATTTGCGCTCAATCCATATTGAGCCAGCAACACCATGCAGTGAAACCACAAATCTGCCGTTTCATATACCAAGCGAGTCTTATCTCGCTCTTTACTGGCAAGAATCAACTCGGTCGCTTCTTCACCAATTTTTTTAAGAATCGCGTCTTCACCCTTACTATACAGCTTGGCGACATATGACGTTTCGGGAGACGCATGTTTACACGCCTCCAATGTTTGCGTCAATCGTTGCAGGATATCCTGATTGTTTTTATCAGAGCTCATTATTTTGAATTTCCGGGTATTTTTTTGTATATTTCACTCGGCGGTTTAAGTACAGTCTCAATTTCCACCCAGTTGCCTTGCTCCAAACGGCTGAAAAAACAACTGGCCCGCCCGGTATGACAAGCTATTCCGCCCTGTTGCTCCACTTGCAGCAGAACCACGTCCCCGTCGCAATCGAGACGGATTTCTTTCACTTTTTGGAAGTGCCCTGATTCTTCCCCTTTATGCCATAATTTTTTTCGCGTGCGCGACCAATACACTGCCTCATTTTTTTGCCACGTGAGTTTCAAGGCGTCACGGTTCATCCACGCCACCATCAACACCCGACCACTGGATGCATCCTGAGCAATGGCAGTGATCAAGCCGTCTTCAGACCAGTTAACTTTATTCAGCCATGTTTCGCTCATAACCTTACCTCGACACCCTGTTGCGCCATGAATTGCTTGGCCTGTTGCACAGTATATTCACCAAAGTGAAAAATACTTGCCGCCAATACAGCATCTGCGCCACCTTGTTTTATGCCATCAACCAGATGCTGCAAGTTACCTGCCCCGCCGCTGCAAATCAAGGGAATCTCCAACGCGTCTGTCACAGCGCAGGTCAATTCCAAATCAAAACCGTTTTTCTGCCCGTCTTTATCCATACTGGTCAATAATATTTCACCTGCGCCCAAGCTTTGCATTTTTTTTGCCCACTCAATTACATCCAGGCCTGTAGCCTTGCGCCCGCCATGAGTAAACACTTCCCAACGATGCGGTTCGACTTGTTTAGCATCAATGGCGACCACAATACATTGCGAACCATAACGACCTGCGGCATCGGCCACCAATTGTGGATTAAGGACTGCAGAGGTATTGACGCTGACTTTATCTGCTCCGGCATTGAGCAAATTACGCACATCTCCAACTTCGCGGACTCCGCCACCCACGGTAAGCGGGATAAATACCTGTGAAGCAACCTGCTCAATAACGTGAAAAATAATACCCCGGTTGTCCGAGCTTGCAGTAATATCCAAGAAGGTAAGTTCATCTGCGCCTTGTTCATCGTATCTCCGTGCAATTTCCACTGGATCGCCCGCATCGCGCAATTCGACAAAGCTAATTCCTTTAACAACCCTGCCTGCCGCCACATCCAGACAGGGAATAATGCGTTTTGCCAACATTCAATGTACCGCTTTGGTTAGCTCATCGGCTAAATCCTGGGCGGCTTTGAAGTTCAGCGTCCCTTCATAAATCGCCCGACCGGTAATCGCACCAGTAATACCTTCGGCCTGTACCGCACACAGAGCACGCACATCGTCCAGATTAGTAATTCCGCCACTGGCGATGACGGGCACATGCAAAGGGCCGGCCAAATCGACAGTCGCGGCCAAATTCACGCCGGACAACATGCCATCGCGCCCAATGTCGGTGTATATGATCGCTTCGACACCATAACCTTCAAAGCGTTGCGCCAGGTCTGCTACATCATGCCCGGTGAGTTTGGACCAGCCATCGACCGCCACCTTACCGCCCTTGGCATCCAGTCCCACCATAATGTGTCCAGGAAAAGCGTCGCAGGCTTCATGCAAAAATCCTGGCACCTTGACTGCGGCAGTACCTATGATGACGTAAGTAACGCCCATATCAAGATAACGCTCAATGGTTTCCAGATCGCGTATGCCGCCGCCCAACTGTATCGGCACATCCGTACCGAGTGTTTCAATGACGCTGCGTACGGCCGCTTCATTCTTTGGCTTACCGGCAAATGCGCCATTTAAATCTACCAAGTGCAAACGTCGCGCACCCTGAGATAACCAATGTTGTGCAGTAGCCGCCGGATCTTCAGAAAACACTGTGGCATCTTCCATCACGCCTTGTTTAAGGCGCACACAGTGACCATCTTTTATATCAATCGCAGGAATAATTAACATGTCAACGGGTAAAAACTAGGGGGTCCATTGCATAAAGTTTTGTAGCAGCTTCAGCCCCGCCACATGGCTTTTTTCCGGATGAAATTGCACTGCAAACAAGTTGCCGTTAGACACTGCACAAACAAACGGTTCGGGGTAATTGCTAGTCGCTTGCACTAATGCCCTATCTTGCGGCTGCACGTAGTAACTATGCACGAAATAAAAACGTGCATCCTGTTCTATCCCCTGCCACAGCACATGCTCACCGTGACGTACCCGATTCCAACCCATGTGCGGAACCTTGAGCTTACTTCCTTGCGCGTCATGTAGCGGGCTGGAAAAGCGAGTAACTTCACCATGCAAAACCCCCAAGCCCGCCACGTTGCCTTCGGCACTGCGTTCAAACAACATTTGCAAACCGATGCAAATACCAAGGAAGGGTTTGCTGTGCGCCGCCTCCAGCACTGCGGCACGCAGGCCACGCGCATCCAGTTCACGCATACAATCCGGCATTGCGCCTTGACCCGGAAACACGACCCGTGCGGCATTTGCAATCACCTCGGCATTGTCGCTCACCACGATCTCGGCAGTCGGCGCTACCTTGCGCAAGGCTTGCTCGACCGAACGCAGGTTGCCCATCCCATAGTCAACAACAGCTACATCAACCATTTGAATTTATAGCGTACCCTTGGTAGATGGCATCACGCCCGGCATACGGGGATCCAGTTCCAGCGCCATGCGCAGTGCCCGACCAAAAGCCTTGAAAATAGTCTCCGCCTGATGGTGCGCGTTATCCCCCGCCAAATTATCAATATGCAATGTGACCAAGGCATGATTAACAAAACCCTGGAAAAACTCATTGATCAAATCGACGTCGAAGTCACCGATAGCGGCACGGACAAATTCACAATTAAATGTCAAACCGGGACGACCAGAAATATCCATTACCACACGCGTCAATGCCTCATCCAATGGCACATAAGCGTGGCCATAGCGGCGCAAACCCTTCTTGTCGCCAACCGCCTGATTGAACGCCTGACCTAGCGTAATCCCGATATCTTCCACGGTATGGTGTGCGTCAATGTGCAAGTCACCCTTGGCAAGAATATTCAAATCCACCATGCCATGCCGCGCAATTTGATCAAACATGTGATCCAGAAAGTGCAAACCTGTATCAAATTTGGCTACACCCGTGCCATCCAGATTCAGCTCAACGCTAATTTGGGTTTCCAGGGTGTTACGGGAAACTTTTGCATTACGCATGAAATTTGCCTTGTACAGATTAAATTAAAGTATCACGCAAAGCGATAATAAATTTTTCGTTTTCTTCAGTGGTACCTACCGTTACACGCAAGCAATTATTCAGCATTGGATGCGCACCGTGCAGATTTTTGATTAGCACCCCGCGCTGTTTCAAGCCACTAAACACAGTGGTTGCATCAGCCACACGCAATAACAAAAAATTCGCCTCACTTGCGTAAACCTGAACAACCTTGATGTCACGCAACTGCTGATACAGCCTTGCCCGATCCTGCTTGATCTGATCAGCCTGTCGTAACAACACAGCATGATGTTCGAGCAATTTGCCAACAACCAACTGCGGCAGAGTGCCGACATTATACGGCAATCGCAGCTTTTCCAACTGTTCCAGCCACGCCCGACCACCCACTAAAAAACCAAAGCGCAAACCAGCCATGCCAAGCTTGGAAAAGGTACGCATCACTAGTAAGTTGGGGTAATCGGCCAAATATGGGATAAAGCTGTTACTGGCGAACGCGTAGTAAGCTTCGTCAACCACCACCAGGCCTGGCGATGCTTGAATGATACGAATTACATCTTGCTCGCCAAACAAGTTGCCGGTAGGGTTGTTTGGGTAAGCTAAAAATACCAGCGCTGGCTGCTCGCGCTGAATCGCCGCAAGCAGTGTATCCATATCCAGTGAAAAATCGGCGGCCAGTGGCACGCCCACATAGCGCATCTCGGTAAATGCGGCAATCATTTTATACATCGCAAATGAAGGTTCGACACTCAGTAAGACCGCATCTGGCTTGTTTAGCGCGAGTGCCAATAACTGGATTAGCTCATCCGAACCATTGCCTAACAGTACTTCCATCCCTTGCGGCAAAGCCAGTACGCTGCAAATTTTCTGCTTCAGCAAAATCGGGTTGGGATCGGGATAACGGTTGATGGTTGCGCCTGCTACCAGTGCGGCAATTTCCTCCCGTATCGCCACAGGAAGCAGGTACGGATTTTCCATGGCATCCAGCTTGATGAACCCGTTGCTGGCTGGTACATGGTAGGCATGCAAATCGAGAATCTCGGGGCGAACCAAGCCATTGACCAGAGAATAAGCGGGGACAGTTGGCATCAAATACTGCAATCAGTAAAACTGATGTAAATGAAATTAAAGTTGGCGTGCAGCTTACCACAGGATAAAGTCTCAAGCGCACAAACACCCCTAAACGCATTGAAGCTGTAAAGTGCTACAGCAAACTTTACGACATCTATTCATCCAAATCGAATGATGTACAAGAACCCGCATTCTATTGATCGAACTCGGCGCCGACTGCAGACGTAAAATCATTGCACAACTTGCTCCCAGTATGTCTTTTTTGGCACATCGCGTCGTTACCCATATGACCGAACAGAATTTCTTCACTTGAAAAAATCAATCCGTTATATTTATCCGGCGTAGTGCATTTCATCGAGGAATATAAAAACCATTATCCGTATAATTCGAAACATACTCTGCCGTTTTGATTACAGCTTAATTGCAAACGGTAGCCAAGTTGCTCAGCCCAGCGTGCTGCCTGATATAGGCCCATACCCAAGCCCTGCTTTGAAGCCACAACATTGCCCAATAACTTCGCCGCGATTGCTTCGGGAACAGGCTCGCCGTCGTCACAAACGCTGAGTCGTATTACCGGTTGGCCCATTTCTTTCAACAGCGTTTTGTTATGGTCAGACGCCGACTCAATATGGATTCCAACAGTTATACGGATATCCGCACGAGACTGGCGTTTTCTTAACGCATTTGCCAGCAAATTATCCAATACACAGTCGAACAGCGCGGCAGGAACTGCATCATCCGGTATCACTTCCGGTGCATTCCAGTGAATCTGCTGATGCTGATTCCGTAATCGCACCGCATCCCACCACGCCACCAGCGACAACATGGGCGCTTCATTTTCAATTTGTGGCTGCTGGAGTTTACTCAGCGTTTGCTCAATGCGTTTTGTGAGTAACGGTAGCTGTTGTTGCAATAACTGTTGTGCCCGCTCCTCACGGCTTTGCGCAATGGCAGTAAGTGACAGTAATGATTGCAGCATGTTTTTCAAATCATGGGTCAAGCGTGAACCAATCTCATAAACAGCTTGCAAGCGTGTGATGTCGCGCAGACTTTGTTCACGCTGTTTTGCCTGATAAAAATACCCCACCAATCTGGTCAGCAGATGCATATGCAATAGCACAGCAGGATTGAGCGACTGTCTGGCATACAGGGTCAAACGCAAATCGGCCTCGTGCATCACCACAGCATGTTCGCTCAATTGACCCGCTTGTCCATCGCTGGTGGGCGTTTGCCACGCCAAACCGGACAACCAGGGTAAGCTTCCTAGTAGCGTAATGGCACGGGTCAAATAGTGAGGCGCATCCGACTCGCGCTGGGCAGCATCTGCCAATTCTTCCAGCCAACTTTCGAATGGTGTTCCAACATTCAGCAAATAGCGCGAAAGCATCATCTGCAAACCATCAAACCCAAAACGCGGACTCCATAGGCCGCCCAACGCCAGTAAAATCAGCCCGATCAAAAACAGCGTGCGTAGCAAACCCTCGAGATAATTGATATGCGCCAGCGTCATAAAAGCCAAGCTGCCCAATACCACCAAAGTCAACAACATGAATAGCAACAAGCTGTATATGAAGTCCATGGTCTGGTTGCTTTCTGTTACAGCCACCCCCGCAGGCAACACCACAATTAGCAGCAGCAAAAATGGCAATACATACCAGATCATAATGCGGCCAACTTCCATGGTATCTTGCGCAGAAAATAAATTCGGTACGACCCATAACAACAATACTGCGAGCAAATAAATCATTACCAACAGGTAAAGCAGCCGCGACCAGCGATTACGAAATGCAAATACCCTGGAGCCGACCAGCCCGAATAACCCGGTCAGCCAAAATGCGACCGCCCACCAACTGAGCCAGAACATCGCAATTGCGACAATTGCGATAATGAACAGCAGCACCTCCCGACCAACTCGGCGCTCTCCGCGCCACACCGGCTGCCAGAGCAAAAATAGTCCCAAATGGGCGAACAGCAGCGGATACGCCCAAGCATTATGTACCCCAACCAGCAGCGCGCCATGCAACAACCCAAGCATCGCAAGCATTAACCAGCGACTCTTGATCAGCCTGCTTTCCATTCTGTGTGTCAGCATTTAGTCATAGCCCCGTCGAGATACCGTCAAATAGCCATCAGTCACTTTACCAATTATGCACTTTAAAACTGCTCGGGCCAGGATCTCGACTTCTCTACAACAACTTTTTCTGCCCTTGCTTATATAGAATAAATATATATAATCAAGCAGCTATTCCACATTGTCTGGCGGCTTATAGTTAAGCTATAGTGGTGTTTATGTTGTTCTGCGATTGCATTGGCACAATGTTTGCTGCGATCCCTCAAAGGATTAAGGTCGCAGTGTTTTGGTATTTATAACTTGGGAGTTCGAAAATAATGAAAAGAAGCCAATCCGGTTTTACCCTAATCGAAATTGCCATCGTATTGGTCATTATCGGACTCCTGCTGGGCGGCGTGCTGAAAGGGCAGGAACTTATCAATAGCGCGAAAGTTAAAAACCTTGCCACCGATTTCAGGAATATACCGGTATTCATTTACGGCTACCAA
>DASRWN010000054.1:0-5012 GCA_035654595.1 Gallionella sp.
TCACGATACCTGACCCTCTGGGAGCATGCCCGGAATTAAATTGACCTCCTGTACTGCCTGTTGTTTTTTGCTGTGAATGCGGTAACGACGATCACTGATGGCAAGCACTCCGCCCATCGCCATCAACAAACATCCACCCCAGATCCAATCGATGAATGGTTTGTGGTAGACACGTACCGCCCAGGCACCTTGGCTGCCCGGAATCGGCTCGCCAAGCGACACATATAAGTCACGCAGGAAACCCGTATCGATGGCAGCTTGTGTAATTGGCATGCCTGATACGTTATAAATCCGTTTTTCCGGGGTCATCTCGCGTATGAATTTGCCATTTTTGCTCACGATGACGCGCCCCAGCATGGCTGAATAGTTGGGGCCGGTTGATTCGGTCGTCCCTTCAAATTGAAACTCATAACCAGCCACTTGTACCGTATCGCCAACATTCATGCGCACATCGCGTTCGGTTTCGTAACCCTTCACCGTGGTCACGCCTATGATGAATACAGCCACACCAAAATGTGCCAGTTGCATGCCGAAATAACTCGACCCCTGGCTGCGCGCGCGCTGTATCAGAGAACCTTGCCCAGCAAGGCGTTGCCGCAAACTGATAACCAACGAGGAAATGATCCAGAATGCCGCCATAAAACCAAGCGCAATCAGCAGCGACCAGTGGCCCAAAGCCAAGGGCAGCAGCAAGCCCGTTAACAGCGCAACGACCAGGCCCCAGCGAACCCGCATGAATAAATCTTGTATCGTTATTTTTTTCCAGCGCGCCAGTGGTCCCAGACCCATCATGATCACCATCACCAGCATCAGCGGCACAAATACCGCATCAAAATAGGGTGGGCCGACAGACAACTTACCGTAACCCAGCGCATCCATAAACAGCGGATACAGCGTACCAATAAAGACTGAGGCGGCTGCCACCGAAAGCAATACATTGTTCGACAACAACAGCGATTCGCGTGATAACAAATCAAATTTTCCACCCAATCCTACCTTGGGTGCCCGCCATGCAAACAATAACAAGGAGGCTCCAATTACGACCACCAGGAAACTCAAGATGAAAATACCCCGAGTAGGATCTGAAGCGAAGGAATGCACTGAGGTCAATACGCCGGAGCGAACCAGAAAGGTACCCAGCAAACTGAATGAAAAAGCCGTAATCGCGAGCAGCACCGTCCAGCTTTTGAATGCGCCACGTTTTTCTGTCACCGCCAGGGAATGTATCAGCGCAGTACCCACCAGCCAGGGCATGAACGATGCGTTTTCGACCGGGTCCCAGAACCACCAGCCGCCCCAACCCAAGACGTAATATGCCCATTCGCTACCCAGCGCAATGCCGATCGTCATGAACACCCATGCGACTGTCGTCCAGGTACGCGACCAACGTGCCCAAGTGGCGTCCAGCTTGCCGCTGAGCAGTGCCGCAATCGCAAAGGAAAATGCCACGGAGAATCCCACATAGCCCATGTATAACATGGGTGGATGTATCACCAGACCCGGGTCCTGTAGCAAGGGATTCAAATCCAGACCATCCGCTGCAGCCGGTAGCAGGCGCTTAAAAGGATTTGAAGTAAGCAGGGTAAATAACAAAAAACCCACTGCGACCAAGCCCATCACCCCCAACACCCGGGCTACCATTTCTTTCGGCAAATGCTTACTGAAAGTAGCAACAGCGGATGTCCAAATTGACAGGAAAAATACCCATAACAACAACGACCCTTCATGCCCGCCCCAAATTGCGGCAAAACGGTACTGCGCCGGCAACTGAGAATTTGAATGCGTAGAAACATACAACACGGAGAAATCATTACTGAGGAAGGAATAAGCAAGCGCCGCAAAAGCTATTCCGATGAAGGCCAGAAGTCCGTACGCCAGCGGTCGAGCAGTGCTCATCCAGACAGCGTTATTACGGGCAGCACCAAGGATAGGAAATATGCCCAGGCTAATCGACAAGAGCAACGCAATAATCAGAGCAAAATGGCCAATTTCTGGAATCATAGATAAATGCCTTCAAATAATTTATTGAGTAACTGGAACAGTGGCCGGGTAGGCCGGTTTATCAGCAGCGTTTGCCGCTTGCCCTTTTTTCAACGCGTCGACAGCTTCTGGGGGCATATAATTTTCATCATGCTTGGCCAATACTTCCTGAGCGTGCATAACACCATCTGCCTCAATTCTACCTTGCACAACAGCACCTTTCCCCTCTTTGAACAGGTCAGGCAAAATTCCTTTGTAAGTGACCGGAATGCTTTTGTGCAAATCAGACAAAACAAATTTTACAGTCAGCCCGTCCAGCCGCTGCATACTGCCGGCCTCGACCAAGCCGCCAATACGAAAGCTGCGCCCGACAGGCGCCTCTTTGTTAAACACCTGGGTAGGAGTGAAATATAAACTAACATTGTTCTTCAAACCATACAGCACCAGACCAATCACCAAACCAAGTCCGACAAGGGCAATCATGATGTACATGAATCTTTTTTGGCGCAGCTGCATTATTACTCTCCCGCCCTGTTTAACAGGCGTACTTGCCGTAATGTTACCGTTCGTTTATGCCTGACCATCAGCACTTCGATAATAAACACTGACAAACTCACGCCGTATGCACCCCAGACATAAAACGCATATCCCCCCATGTTAAAAAAGTCTGCCCAATTCATTGCTGCACCTCAACCAATTCTGCGACCCAGCGGGTATTTTTTTCGCGTTCCAGAATAATACTGCGCACCCTGAATAAGGTCACCGCAACCGCGTATAACCAGCCTGCCAGCAGCAGCATGAACATGGCCTGCTGCATGGCGATATGCATGGATGTGCCGGTAAATTTAATCGTAGCGCCCTGATGCAGTGTGTTCCACCAGCGCACTGAAAAATAAATGATCGGTACATTAACCGCCCCGACGATGGCCAGTAATGCTGCGGCACGATCGGCACGTCGCACATCATCTATTGAGGCGTGCAATGCAATAAAGCCAAAATACAAAAATAGTAATATCAATTCTGAAGTCAACCGCGCATCCCATACCCACCAGGCGCCCCACATTGGTTTCCCCCAAAATGCCCCGGTCCACAGTGAGACAAAAGCGAACAGTGCGCCAGTCGGAGCCAGCGCAGTTGCCATCATCGATGACAAACGAGTATTGAAAATCAATCCAAGCGCAGCGTAAGCCGCCATCACCAGATACAGGAACATGGATAAGATGGATGCCGGCACATGGATGAAGATGATGCGATAAGCTTCGCCCTGCTGTGCATCACTGGGCGCCACAAAAAATCCGGTGTAGATACCCGCCACGAACAATATCGTCGCAGGAACGGCGAACCACGGAATCACTTTACCTGCTAAATTGTAAAAAGCGCTGGGGGCCGAATATTTAAACCAATTAATTGCCAACTTAAGCTACTCCATCGAAATTCGTAATGCCTGCGCAGAAACCCATGGGGTGAATAACAGAGCTAACACCAATAACGCTGCCAATAACGATAAATTTGACACAACACTTAACCCGCTACTAACAGCCTCAACTGCACTGGTTCCGAAGATCAACACCGGAATGCATAACGGTAATACCAGTAACGACAATAATACCCCGCCGCCACGCAAACCCAATGTCAATGCCGCTCCAATCGAGCCAACCATGCTTAAGATCGGCGTGCCTAACAACAAACCGGCGATCAAAACCAGCAGTGACTGGGCTGACATGTCAAACTGCAAGCCTAAAACAGGGGCAACTAACACCAACGGGAAACCTGACACCAACCAATGCGCTATCATTTTACCTAATACCAAAACTGATAAGGATTGCGGCGCGAGCATCATCTGCTCCAGCGTGCCATCCAGATAGTCCGCCGAAAACAACCTGCCCAACGACAACATGGATGCCAGCAAAGCCGCAACCCACAAAACACCCGGAGCCATCTTACGCAACATATCTAATTCCGGCCCCACACCCAGCGGAAATAAACTGACTACCATCATAAAAAAAACCAGTGTAGTTAAAATATCGGCGCGCCGCCGCATCGCCAAAACCAGGTCGCGCCATATCACCAAAAAAAGCAACTCACCCAGTGCCAATTTCTTCATGGCAATGACAGCCTGGCCATTTCGAATCCCGCTATTTCCAGTGGTTGGTGAGTGGTAAAAATCACCATTCCCTGACGTCGCAAATGATCGGTAACCAACTCCTGAATCAGCAGCACCGCTCCGACATCCAGTGCTGCCAAAGGTTCATCCAGAATCCATAATGCCGCGCCACTCACAAGCAAGCGGGCCAACGCCACACGCCTTTTTTGTCCTTGCGATAGTACCTTGGTTGGCAATAGCTCACGCCTTTTCAGCCCCATACTACGCAACGCTGTTAGCGCCTCGTTCTCGCTTAGTTCCGTTCCGGACAATCCGGCAGAAATGCGCAGATTTTCCAATGCGCTCAAGTCGTCTTTGATGGCATTCAAGTGGCCCAGATACAACACCTCGGCGTAATACGCTTCATCTAAATTTCTAATGTCAGTTCCATGCCAGGTAATTTTCCCTTCCGCTGGCATCATGAACCCGCACAAAGCACGTAATAAGCTGGTTTTCCCGCTCCCATTTTCGCCCTGCACTTGCATGATTTGCCCGGGCCGCAGCTTAAAGCTCAAACCGGAAAATAATTGATGGTCTCCTCGACTACAAGCAAGATTGCTGACTTCCAGCATGAAGAACTAACCTGAAATTAAATAGCCAGTGATTATATACGATTGCATCATCCAGATGCTGGCTAATGGTTTGCAGTTATAATAAATGCAGATGCAGTTTTAATTAATTTTACAGATAAAGGCAGAACATGGGATTTTTGACCAACAAACGCATTTTGATTACCGGCATGATTAGTACCCGCTCCATTGCCTACGGTATTGCACAGGCCATGCATCGCGAAGGCGCGGAATTGGCCTTTACTTATCAGGGCGAGCGAGTACGCAGCCGCCTCTTGGGCCTGGCCAAGGAATTTGATAGTGAGCTGATTTTTCAATGC
>DASRWN010000055.1:0-8037 GCA_035654595.1 Gallionella sp.
GTCGCTGATGTGGCCATTCCCACTCGCAGGTTCACAACCGAAGAGGACACCCGTTCCTTGGGATCCGGCCCATCCGTTCCAAGGTTTGGGCGTCACCTCCGTGCATGCGCAAGGTACTGGACTCAAATCGACTATCAAATCGATTGCTTAAATCACGTGTCGGACGCGCTGGACTCGAAACATCTGGACGAGTCCGCCGCGTTCGGCATTTAACATCCCTTTTGGAAATTGCCGTCATGAAACTTTCTCAATTTTTTACTCTGCCCCTATTCGTGATCGGGCTCTTCGTCGCAGCGACGGAGGTGCGTGCTGCCGATGCGGAATCAATCGAACGCGGTAAATATCTTTTTGATGCGGCGGATTGCTATAGCTGCCATTCCGGTCCCAGAGGGGCCGCCAAGACCAATGTAGTTCCTGTGACTGGCCCCAAACTCCCTTCGGGCGGCCTCGGGCTCGATACCCCTTTTGGTACTTTCCGTTCTCCCAACATCACGCCAGACAAGCAGTATGGTATTGGGAATTGGACTGAAGCGGAGTTCAAAACCGCGCTGCGCAGCGGTGTCGGGCGTCACGGTGAGTATCTCTTCCCGGTCTTTCCTTACACCTCGTTTACCAAGTTGACCGATCGCGACATGAGCGATATGTACGCCTACATTATGAGCATGCCAGCGGTCCCATTGCAAAACAAACCGCATGAGGCGAAGCCACCTTTCAGTTGGCGCCCGCTCCTCATCTTCTGGCGTACATTGTTCTTCACTGCCGGACCAATCAGCACCCAACCGGCCAAGGGGGAAGACTGGAATCGCGGCAATTATCTGGTGCATGCCGTTGCGCATTGTGAGGAATGTCATACGCCGCGTAATTTTCTGGGCGGGCTCAATCTCGGTAAGTCATTCTCTGGAAATATCGGCGGTCCCGATCGGCAGAATGCGCCGAACATCACTTCGGACGTCAAGACAGGTATCGGTAGTTGGTCTGTCGCCGACATAGAGCAGTTGCTCAAGACCGGCATGACACCCGAGTCGGATTTCATCGGTTCGGGCATGAGGGCTGTGGTGCAGGGAACTTCAAAACTCACTGATGCTGATCGTCATGCCATGGCGGTTTACCTGAAAAGCATACCGCCGATTCACGTTGACCTTCCACCGCCAAAACCGGCGAAAATGGTCGAGAACAAATAATCTATTTTGAATTCCGGCTGCATGTGCTTATTGCACGCGCGTGACGGAGGTTTGTGGAGTGACTTAATGGAGTGCAAAAATGAAAGGAGAACTTATGCTCAAGTATTTTCTAATTTCGATGGCCATTCTAATGGCTGGATGTGCTGACGCTGCCGTGCAATGGGAAAAAACGGGTGTCCCGCAACAGGAAGCGGATCAAGACTACCAACAATGCCTGAAGGAGTCGCAGCAGCAAAAATCCTCGGCGGGATCCAGTGGCTATGGCGGCTATGGTAGTTATGGCGGAAGCTCGACTGTGACGAACCAAGGTTTATTCGACGCCTGCATGGCGGCCAAAGGCTACGCTCAGAAAAATCCTGACACCGGGAAGTAACGTCGTAGAGAAGTGGTGATGCGGCACCAAGCACAGCCCGGCTGTGCTTGGCCAGCTGTCTGGTTCAGCCCATTGCGCTTACGTTGGCTGCTGTACCAAGCTGGCAAATTGCCGCAACTCGTCTTGATTCAATTCGGACACCGCCCAGAAGTGCATGCCGGATTGTGTCCAGTGGACCATCTGGTAACCCTGGCGCGACAACACTTTGGGCGCTGTGGCCGAACCCGTATCGGCCGGCCAGACAAACAGGTTGATGTAGTGCTGGCGATGCTGATAAACCAGTGCTGCGACCGTTTTGTTTTTGAGATAGTCCAGCCGACAGCCGATCAAGGGGAAACCTTGTGGCACAAAGTCTTCCACCGGCGGTGAAAAATCGAGCTTGCCGCTGAACCAGGGTTTCACCGTATGCTGGTCTGATGACATAACATCGGTGAGGTGGCTGGCCAAGAGTGAGCGGACATGGTTTGAAACAACTTCCTGCGCCACCAGGTTATCTTCGGTGTGGGTTGATAACAGTGGGACTACCGCCCAAGTCAAGACAATAACGACTGCCAGGGCGGCGCCCGCGTTGAGCCATGCCCAGGGAAGAAAACGGCTGGGTTTTGGTTCCGCCCGGTCCGCTTTTTTCAGGGCAGTATGGATACGACTTTTTAACGCCCTGCCTGGCTGATAAGCAAGGTCTGCAACTTTGAGCGCAGAACGCAGCTCAAGGGTATTGTCGAGTATCTGAGTGCAAACCGGACATGATTTCAAATGCTCATCCATCTCCAGACTCTTGAGCAGCTCCAGCTCTTTGTCCGCGTAGGCATGCACGAGGTTTTGCGCATCTTTGCAGTTCATGGAGATACTCCTGTCTTGATTGTTTCCGCCAAGCATTCACTGAGTTTTTTGCGTCCGCGCGCCAAGCGTGACATCACTGTCCCGATGGGCAGATTAATGATTTCGGCGATTTGTTTGTATGACATATCTTCCAATTCACGCAGTACCACTACCTCACGAAACTCGACTGGAATAGCTTCCAAAGCCTGTCTGAGCAATTTTTGATCGGCCTGTTGCAACATGAGCGTTTCCGGGTTCGTGATAACCGCAACGGAAATTGCGCCATGTTCAGCAGTGTGCCCATGTATTTCTTCGTCAAAGGGCATCAGCAAACCCCGCGCGCCATTTTGTGTCAGCCATGTATAAAACGTGTTGCGAACAATAGCCAGTAACCAGGCGCGTGCGTCAGTACCGCGAAAACCATCAAAAAAACGGAAAGCGCGTAGATAAGCTTCTTGCATGATGTCTTCAGCATCATGATCGTTACGTGCCAGCCAGCGGGCCAAATTGTAGGACGCATCCATATGCGGCAAGGCGCATGCTTCAAATCGCGCAAGTTTGCTTTTCCCGTCCACCAAACTTCCTTCCATGTACCAATACCGATTGATTTACGATTTTATTCCCGAATGGCGATTAAGGTGCATCTAAAAACCCACCAAAGCCGCACTGACGGGATAAAAATAGACCCAGAGCAGAAGTCGCGCAACGACAGCCCCCGTAAACTCGGTTTCTCGCACGTTTTACTTTGCCATCAGGGGTGTCCTTATCCGACATCGACATGTTACTGAAATTCAGCAGTACGCTCAATTCCAGAATGATATCCGGCTCAAGCAAAATCGGAAGTGCCATGCGCTGCGCTATAATCGCACAGAAATTCGAACAGCACATTTGAAAGAAATCATGGACAAGCAATTGCGCGAAGCTGCGCTGCAATATCACCGCCAGTCTCCCGCCGGTAAAATTTCAGTTAACCCCACCAAACCGATGACCACCCAGCGTGATCTGGCACTGGCGTATTCGCCCGGAGTGGCAGCGGCGTGCGAGGCCATCATGGAGAATCCCGCCGAAGTGCATAACCTCACCGCGCGCGGTAATCTGGTCGCGGTAATTACCAACGGTACGGCAGTGTTGGGATTGGGGGCGATCGGTCCGCTGGCTGCCAAACCGGTGATGGAAGGCAAAGGTGTGCTGTTCAAGAAATTTGCCGGAATAGATGTGTTCGATCTGGAGATTGCCGAACGTGACCCGGATAGATTAGTCGATATCATCGCTGCATTGGAGCCGACCTTTGGCGGCATCAATCTGGAAGACATCAAAGCGCCGGAATGTTTTTACATCGAACGCAAGCTGCGCGAACGAATGAAAATCCCGGTGTTTCATGATGATCAACATGGCACGGCCATTATCGTCGGCGCGGCGTTGTTAAATGGTCTGAAAATAGTGGGTAAAGATATCGCGGCCATCAAGCTGGTGGTGTCCGGCGCGGGTGCGGCAGCACTGGCTTGTCTGGATATGCTGGTCAGCCTCGGTGTGCGGCAGGAAAATATCATCGTTACCGATCTCAAGGGCGTGGTCTACCAAGGGCGCCCAGAAGATATGGATGATAACAAAGCGCGCTATGCAGTGCGGACTGCTGCGCGCACGTTGGCCGAAGTGATAGGTGGAGCGGATGTCTTTTTGGGCTTGTCCGCAGGTGGCGTGTTGCAAGCCGGGATGGTCGCACAGATGGCGCATCAACCACTCATTTTTGCATTGGCTAATCCGGTGCCGGAGATTTTACCGGAGCTTGCCAAGGCCGTACGTCCGGATGCTATTTTGGCAACCGGGCGTTCTGATTACCCGAATCAGGTCAATAATGCGCTGTGCTTCCCGTATATTTTCAGAGGTGCGCTAGACGTGGGGGCAACCACCATTAACGAGGCGATGAAACGTGCTGCAGTTAAAGCGATTGCCGAGCTTGCGCAAGTTGAACAATCGGATATCGTAGCAACAGCGTATGGCGACGAACATCTGGTGTTTGGCGCCCAATATCTGATCCCCAAGCCATTCGATTTACGCTTGCTCACACGCATTGCGCCTGCTGTGGCGCAAGCGGCAATGGATAGCGGCGTCGCCGCGTGTCCGATCAGTGATATGGCCGTGTATCGCGAGCAATTATCGAGCTTTGTGTATCAATCCAACATGTTGATGAAGCCGGTGTTTGATGCCGCCAAGCACGCCCCGAAACGTTTGGTGTATGCGGAAGGTGAAGACCCGCGTGTATTGCACGCGGTGCAAACCGTGGTAGATGAGGGTATTGCGTATCCTGTTCTGGTGGGGCGTCCGGCAGTGGTCGAGCAGCGCATTACCAAACTGGGTTTGCGAATTCGGATAGGCGAACATTTTGAACTGGTTAATCCGGAAAGTGATCCACGCTACCGTGAATACTGGAGTGAATATCATCAACTGATGCAGCGTCACGGCATTACGCCAGAAATGGCCAAGAGCGAAATGCGCCGCGAAAGCACGCTAATTGCGGCGATGCTGGTGTATAAAGGCGCGGCGGATGCCATGCTGTGCGGCACCATCTCGCAGACCCTCAATAATTTACGTTACATTGATCAGGTCATCGGTCGACGTGCCGGAACCAGTATCTATGCGGCGATGAATATATTGTTATTGCCCAGGCACACATTGTTCATTTGCGATACGCATGTCAACCTTGATCCGACTGCCGAACAGATTGCTGAAATGACTTTGCTGGCGGCGGATGAAGTGCGCCGCTTTGGGCTGACACCGAAAGCGGCGTTGCTGTCGCATTCAAACTTTGGCAGCTCTGACCATGCCTCGGCACGCAAAATGAGCCGTGCCCGTGAGCTGCTCGGACAGAACGCGCCGGAACTGGAGGTGGAAGGCGAGATGCATGGCGACGCAGCTTTATCGGACAGTTTACGCGCCGGCATATTTCCCGGTTCGCGCTTGAAAGGCGAGGCGAATTTGCTCATCATGCCGAATCTGGATGCGGCAAACATTGCCTATAATTTGCTCAAGGTGACCGCAGGTGACGGGATCACCATAGGCTCAATACTATTGGGTGCAAATAAATCGGTGCATATTTTGACCTCGACCGCAACGGTGCGCCGCATCGTGAATATGAGCGCGCTGGCAGTGGCTGGCGTAAAAGTGCATTAAGGAGAAATAACAATGGCTATGAACACGCAGGAAGTTGATATGTTGCGGGAAGAGATAGAGCTGCTGATGCAAGAGCGGACACGCCTGCTCAAGGCGGTCGGCGCGGCTGCGGTGTTGGTAGCCAATAGCGATGCCAAAAACTTTCCCAAGCAACTGGTAAACGCTGCCGAAATGTTGTCAGAAGCGATCAATACCTTACCGGAAGAAACGCTCAAAGATGCGTTGGATTCGGTACAAGCAGAGAGCGAATAAATCAAATATGGAAGAGGCGCGTGTAGGGTTGGTACTCACTGGTGGTGGAGCGCGTGCGGCCTACCAGGTTGGTGTCCTCAAGGCGATCGCTGAATTATTGCCACGCCGCACACACAATCCTTTTCCGGTTATTTGTGGGACATCGGCGGGCGCGCTCAACGCTGCGGCGCTTGCAATAAATGCAGAGGATTTTCGTCAGGGCGTGGGTTATCTCAACAAGATATGGAAGAGTTTTTACCCCAACCAGGTTTACCGGACTGATGTGGTCGGCGTATTTAACAATAGCGTGTTGTGGTTTGCCGGGTTGTTGCTGGAGGGCTTGGGAATTGACAGGCTCAAACAGACCGCGCTGCTGGACAATTCGCCGCTGGTCGCATTGCTTGAAAAAATATTACCCTGTGAAAACATCCAGGCCAGTATAGACAACGGTTTTTTGCATGCACTGAGTATCACAGCATCGGGCTACGGTTCCGGACAATCGGTCACATTTTACCAAGGTGCCAAGCAGATTAACCCGTGGCAGCGCGCACGGCGTATCGGTGTGGCAACCCAGATCGAGATCAAGCATTTATTGGCTTCTGCTGCGATACCGTTTTTTTTCCCCGCAACCTTGATCAATCGTGAATACTTTGGCGATGGCTCAATGCGCCAAATCGCACCAGTCAGTTCGGCGCTGCATCTTGGTGCGACACGCGTGTTAGTAATCGGGGTGAACAATATGCCGCCCGATGATGCTTCCAGTCGTAACGATATTGGTGCTTACCCGTCCTTGGCGCATATTGGCGGACATGCGTTGAACAGCATTTTTCTCGACAGCATGGAAGTGGATCTGGAACGGGTGCAGCAAGTTAACAAACTGGTCGCGATGATGCCTGAAGAAACTCGTCAACGGGCCAATTTAAAACATGTTGATGTGTTGTCGATTTTGCCCAGTCAGCCGATTGATAAAATTGCTGCACGCTATACCAAAGAATTACCCTGGACGATACGCTTGTTATTGCGCGTAGTGGGTGTACGACAACAGATGGGTGCGATGCTGGTCAGCTACCTCCTCTCTGAAAGGAAATTTTGTAGCGCGCTGATTGAGTTGGGTTATCAAGATGCGCTATTACGCCGTCAGGAAATCCTGGATTTTTTGGACACATCAGCACCATTGAATAGTGGCATGCCACAGTGACTGCATCACCCATCAATTCACATGTCTGGCAATTATTGACGTTACTTGCGGACGGTGAATTCCATTCCGGCGAGGTGTTGGCAAAAGGTTTGGGAGTATCGCGGGCGACAGTGTGCAATGCGCTGGCGGATGTCGCTCAATGGGGTGTGGCATTGCAACGCATACGCGGGCGCGGCTATCGTTTAAATCGGCGCTGGCAGCCGCTGGATGGCGAAATAATCCGGCAATTACTGGCTGTCCAGCCGGGTCGTTTTCAAGTCGAAATCCTGCAGCAAGCACCCAGCAGTAACGCGTTGTTGTTGCAGCGTGCCGCGCAGGGGGCGGCCAGTGGTCGTGTAATCGCCGTGGAATTACAGACTGCCGGACGCGGACGCCTCGGGCGCAACTGGCATTCCGGGTTAGGCAACGCGCTGACTTTTTCGCTGCTGTGGCGTTTTGATTGCGGCCTGAATGCCTTGTCGGGATTGAGTCTGGCGATCGGGGTGGCGATACTGCGCGCCATCAATCAATTCGGTGCGAGTGGCCTGCGTTTGAAATGGCCGAATGACATTTTGGCTGTGCAGGGAAAATTGGGCGGGGTGTTGATCGAGGCACAAGGCGATATGCTTGGCCCTTGCGCGGTAGTGATTGGGGTTGGCTTGAATTGTTCGCTGCCGCTTTACCTGGAGCAACGTATCAATCAGCCTGCCAGTGCGCTGGATCAGGTGTGTGCCGATGTGCCGACGCGTAACCAGCTACTGGCTGCTGTGTTGCAGGCGCAGGCTGACGTGCTGGATGAATTTGCACAAGCCGGTTTTGCAAAATTCCGCACGGAGTGGGAGCGCTATCATGCCCAACAAAATTTACCGATTCGGCTAACCATGCCCAATGGCGATATCATCAATGGCATCGGGCGCGGTGTCAGCGCAGACGGTGAATTGCATCTGGAGACAGCGCAAGGCATGCGCTGGTTTAACTCGGGAGAAATTGGAGTCATGCAGCAATGAAGTTACTGATTGATGCGGGCAATACCCGGATTAAATGGGCGCTGGTGGCAGGAGAGCAATGGCTGCACAGCGGAAATT
>DASRWN010000056.1:0-12072 GCA_035654595.1 Gallionella sp.
CAGGGTCAGCTTGCGCACGCCCGATTGCGGAGAGAAGGAACCCAGTTTATTCATGGCACAAGTCTAATGGTTAATTAGTGTTGTGCATAGGAATCTGCATCAAGCCTGAAGTCAGTCGGTGCGTATGATCTCGTCAACAGGTGCTTGCGGCAAATCATTGTGCGCAGGGTCATCCAGAGGCGTTACTTTACGTAAGCGTTTTTGTTCTTGCTTTTGCTTTTTTGCAATTTCTTTTTTACGTTTTTCGAAGGTGTAATTTGTTTTAGCCATATGCGATTTTATGTTGATGAGACTACTCTTTCAATGTGCCGGTCAAGTATTAACCAAACCAGCACCCTACTCCATGTACATTCCACCGTTCACATGTAATGTGGCTCCGGTGATATATGCAGCTCCGGAACCCGCCAAAAAGGCGACTGCCGCAGCGATGTCAACAGGCTGTCCCAGGCGTTTCAGCGGCACGTGTTCAACCAGTTTGGCACGCTGTTCTTTGCTCAGTGCATGCGTCATATCGGTATCGATAAAACCAGGTGCGACACAATTCACCGTGATGTTGCGGCTGCCGATTTCTTGTGCGAGAGACTTGGTGAAACCCATTATGCCCGCTTTGGAAGCCGCGTAGTTGGCTTGCCCCGCATTGCCCATACTACCCACCACCGAAGCAATGTTGATGATGCGTCCATTTCTGGCCTTCATCATGGCGCGCAGCACGGCACGGCTAAGACGGAACACAGACTTTAAATTAGTCGTTAATACATCATCCCATTCTTCGTCCGTCATACGCGCCAATAAATTGTCGCGTGTAATACCGGCGTTATTCACCAATATCGAGATTTCGCCAAATTGCTGGCGCAACACGTTCAACACATGTTCGGTCTGCGTAACATCATTGACGTTCAATACCATGCCCACGCCCTTGATATTTGCCGCGTCCAGATAAGTGCTGATCGCTCGTGCGCCTTTATCGGTGGTTGCCGTGCCAATTATCGTTGCACCCTGATTTCCCAACTCCAGAGCAATAGCCTGCCCGATGCCACGGCTGGCTCCAGTAACCAATCCAACTTGTCCTTGTAGTGTCAATGCCGCACTCCTCATGCGAATAAGGCCAAAGCCTGCTTAAGCGCGTCGCCATCGTGCATGGCGAACGCTTGTTGGTTGGTATCAATACGTTTGTTCAGTCCTGCCAGCACCTTGCCTGGGCCGCATTCAATATTATGCGTAATACCCTGCATGCCAAAAGCACGCACGGTTTCTACCCAGCGCACCGGCAAATATAACTGCCGCACCAGCGCATCCTTGATTGCCGCGCCATCGCTGTATGCCGCAACATCGGCATTGTGCAGCACCGGAATCGCAGGCGTCTGCACTTGGACATTACCCAAATAATCCCGCAATTGTTGTGCCGCACCCTTCAACAAACTGCAATGTGAAGGAACACTCATGGGTAACATGATGGTACGTTTTGCGCCTTTGAGTTTAGCCAACTCCATCCCGCGTTCCACTGCGGCACGATTACCCGCAATGACCACTTGTCCGGGTGAATTAAAATTGACTGCTTCGAGCACTTCGCCGCCACTGGCTTCAGTACATAACGCACGCACCATGTCATCTTCCAGACCCAGAATCGCGGCGATGCCACCCACCCCTTCCGGCACAGCTTGCTGCATGCACTGCGCACGATAGCGTACTAACGGTAACGCGTCAGCAAAACGCAGCGCACCAGCAGCAACTAACGCAGTGTATTCACCCAGACTATGACCTGCCATCATAATCGGAGCCGTGCCATGCTGAGTTTGCCAGGCGCGATACACCGCAATGCCTGCGGTCAGCATAATGGGCTGGGTATTTGCAGTTGCATTTAAATCCGCATCACTACCCTTTGTGATCAATGCCCATAAGTCCTGCTTCAATATCTCGGACGCCTCAGTAAAAGTGTCATGCACCACCGGAAAATCGGTGTAGCCTGCCATCATGCCGCGCGACTGTGAACCTTGTCCGGGAAAGACGAAAGCGAATTTAGCCATGTTTAACCTGATTCAAATAATACAAACTCAAGACTCACCAGCGGATCAGCACTGCACCCCAGGTAAACCCCCCGCCTACAGCCTCCAGCAGAATATTTTGCCCTGACTTGATGCGCCCATCTCGCACAGCGGTGTCCAGCGCCAATGGAATCGAAGCGGCAGAGGTGTTGCCATGCTTTGCTACCGTCACCACTACATTATCCATACTCAAACCCAGTTTCTTGGCTGTCGCCTCCATGATGCGGATGTTAGCCTGATGCGGAACCAACCAATCAATGTCTGAACCTTGCAGTTTATTTTCTTTGAGTATCTCTTCAACTACATCACTTAATACATTAACTGCAAATTTAAAAACTGCTTTCCCGTCCATACTGATAAAGGGTTCACCCTGCACTACACCATTACGAATATTACCCTCTACTTTCAACATGTCGCGATGACTGCCATCAGCGTGTAACCGGCTAGCAACAATGCCTGGCGTATCAGAAGCACGCAACAAGACTGCACCTGCGCCATCGCCAAACAACACGCACGTTGCGCGATCGCTCCAATCCAGCATCCGCGACAATATTTCCGCACCCACCACCAATGCGGTTTTTGCCTGTCCGCCACGTATATATAAATCGGCCATATTCATGGCATAAACGAAACCGCTGCAAACTGCCTGCATATCAAAGGCTGCGCTACAGTTTTTAATGCCGAGCTTGTCTTGCAGGATACAGGCGGTACTGGGGAAAACCTGGTCGGGCGAGGTTGTTGCGACAATGATCAAATCAATCTCCGCAGTACTGATACCTGCCGTCTCTATCGCGCGGCGGGCGGCCTGTAAGGCCAGATCACTGGTTAATTCACCATCGGCAGCAATATGTCGCTCAACAATCCCGCTACGCGTCAAAATCCAGTCATGAGTGGTATCAACGATTTTTTCCAGGTCGAAATTGGTCAGTACTTTACTTGGCAAGTAACTGCCTGTACCGATCACACGTGAATACATCAGGCCACTCCTTGCTCTGAATTCCGATTTTGGCAGTGCCACATTTCTATATGCTCACTGATATGCTGCAACATACCGCCACGCGCTTCTTCAGCTGCGCGCTCGATTGCACAGCGAAAGGCAAATACATCGGCAGAACCATGGCTCTTTACCACTATACCCTTCAGACCAAGCAAACTTGCGCCATTGTAGCGGCGGTGATCCACTCTGCGCTTGAAGGCCTTAAGTACCGGCATGGCCATTACCGCAGCAAATTTGGCAAAGATATTACGGCTAAACTCCTCACGTAAAAACCCACCCAACATTTGCGCCAGTCCTTCAGTTGTTTTCAGTGAAACGTTACCAACAAAACCATCGCACACCACCACATCAGTCGTGCCTTTGAAAATATCATTGCCCTCAATGTTGCCATAAAAATTGAGATCGCTGGCTTGCAATAATTCGGCCGCACGCTTGACCACCTCATTCCCCTTGATCTCTTCACTGCCGATATTCAATAAGCCGATACTGGGGTTGGGTTTTTGCTCCAAGGCTGTGACCAGCGTTGAGCCCATCAAGGCAAACTGCAGTAGATGTTCAGCGTTACAATCCGTGTTAGCGCCAAGATCAAGCATGCACACCTGCCCTTTAATGGTGGGCAAATAAGAGGCAATTGCAGGA
This sequence comes from Gallionella sp., assembly GCA_035654595.1. Lineage (GTDB taxonomy): Bacteria > Pseudomonadota > Gammaproteobacteria > Burkholderiales > Gallionellaceae > Gallionella. The sequence continues at coordinate 3,679 of DASRWN010000056.1, forward strand.
CGATCTATACCTGCAATGGTTTTCAGCACATAACGTGCTGTCGCCATTAACGCACCGGTATTGCCAGCGCTGACAAATGCCGTCGCTTCGCCGTTTTTAACGAGATTAATACCGACACGCATGGACGAATTTTTTTTACCGCGCAGCGCGGCCTGGGGGGATTCATCCATGCCCACCACTTCACTGGCGGGGTAAACGCGAAGATGCAAGCCACTTTGTACCCGCAAGGAGCGCAAGGTACTGTCGATAGCATCCGGAATACCGACCAGAATAATGGTGTCGTTTGGAAATCGTTGTAAATAGTCAACAGCAGCGGGGATGGTAACCGTCGTACCATGGTCGCCCCCCATCGCATCTATGGCTAAGGTCACGTCCATATGGCGATCCTGGGCAAAAAATTGAGAAACGAAAACTCAGCCGACTTCAACGATTAGTTGCGCAGCTTAACGGGACGCCGAAAACGGCGTGCAGGAAAGTAAGGCGTGGCGGCGGAAAACAAAGAATAAAGCGCTTAATATTCGAGTAGATGAACATTTTTAGTCTTTGACCAACAAGGTTAACCCGTTAGCAGGCTTAAGTACCCAGGTTAAAGCCTATTCGCCTTTGGACTTAACCACTTTCTTGCCACGATAAAAGCCGCTCGGGCTGATGTGGTGACGCAAGTGTGTTTCACCGGTGGTCGGCTCTACCGCTAACGGCGGATTAACCAAAAAATCGTGGGCACGATGCATGCCACGCTTGGATGCAGACTTTTTATTCTGTTGAACTGCCATGATAAACGACTCCTGTAAACTACTTAATTACGCTTCAACCCGGCTAAAACGGTAAAAGGATATGGTTTCTCCTTAACCCGTTGCTCGCCATCCGCCATCTGACAATCACCTATTTGATGCTTGGGCGCGATGGGCATGCCCAACACAATCTCATCTTGCAGCAAGTCCAGCACATCCATCTGCGCATCAATCAGGACGCTGTCAAACTCCTCTTCCTCATCACTCAAGGCATCCAGACTGGCTTGGTCACGCAACAGCAGACGGGTTTCAATTTGCACCTCATAATCCATGCTATTCATGCAGCGCTGGCAGCGCAACTGACAAGCGCCTGCTATGCTGATGTCTAACGATGGGCAACCCAGATGATCCATTCCACCTTGTATCGTATAGCTCAGCACACCCTGTTGGTTTTCCAGTACATCCAGTAATCGTGGCAACTGGGCGACAGGTATTTCACCGCTTATTCTCTGCCTATTTCTGGCAAAATCCAGGCTATCTATTGAAGAGCATACGTACATGAGGCGCGCATGATATATTTTTCGCCACTCTATGTCAAAAAACTATAGCAAATACGCGGCTTAGTGCCACATACATAAATAATTTAGGGGCTTCTCATTGTTGAATTCTCAGTTAGTTGTATTAGCTTCAACCTCTATTTACCGCAGCGAACTTCTCAAACGGTTACAACTGCCCTTTGAGACGGCTGCGCCTGATGTAGACGAAACGCCTCTGGCAAACGAGTCTGCATACGACACTGCCTTGCGTCTTGCACAGAAAAAATCCTACTCTGTAGCTGGAAATTATCCGGATGCCTTGATTATTGGCTCGGATCAGGTTGCCTTGCTGGAGGGACAGCTGCTTGGCAAGCCGCTCACCCATGAAAATGCAACCCAGCAATTGCGTGCCATGCGTGGGAAAACCACGTGTTTTTATACGGCACTGGCACTCTTGAACAACAAAACCGGAAATTTACAAACTGAAGTAGCGGAAAATTTTGTCACACTGCATCAGCTAAGTGACATGGAAATCGAAAATTATTTACGCAAAGAACAGCCCTATCACTGTGCCGGAAGTGCTAAATCGGAGGGGTTGGGCATCGCGCTCATCAGTAAAATAAGCGGGGATGACCCCAATGCCCTGATTGGCCTGCCGCTTATCCTGCTCAGCAAAATGTTACGCCGCGAAAACGTCCGTTTATTCTGAACTTATGGCAAATTCGTTGGGCATTTTGTATTTACTCCCCTGTCCACTGGGCGACATGCCTGCTGAGCAGGTCTTGCCGCAACACGTCATCAATATCGCGCGCAAACTACGGCATTTTGTAGTGGAACAACCCAAAACTGCGCGCCAGTTTCTTGCGGCACTGAAACATGAGCAGCCCATCCAGTCGCTGCACATAAACACGCTTAATGAACACACCCAGAAACAGGATTTACCCACTCTGCTTGCTCCATTGCTGGCTGGGCATGATGTAGGCATTATTTCCGAAGCCGGCTGCCCGGGAATCGCTGACCCTGGCGCAGAACTGGTTGATCTAGCCCACCGCAACGGCGTGCGTGTTACACCGTTGGTTGGCCCATCTTCCATTTTGCTGGCTTTAATGGCTTCCGGGTTGAATGGACAGTGCTTTGCTTTTCATGGCTATCTTCCCGTGGACCAAGTAGAAAGAAACAAGACAATCGTTGCTCTGGAAACAGAATCCGCCAAACGCCAGCAAACCCAAATCTTCATCGAAACACCGTATCGCAACGACAAGCTGCTCGGGGCACTGCTCGCGCTCTGCCGCCCACAAACTTTGCTGTGCGTAGCGACCGACATTACATTACCTGGCGAACACATTTTGACTCGCTCAATTAGCCAGTGGAAATCGTTGGCAACGCCCCAGCTTAACAAGCGTCTAAGCCTGTTTCTAGTGCTTGCCGTCCCATAAATTTATTTGCTTAGCACTCTGGTTTCTGGTATTAAGGCAGACTTTATTTTTACTGTTGGAGAAGTGCAATGCCGGTACAGTCCCAAAAAATTGCCGTCCCTTATAAAACAAAAAAGGGGGAGCCTTATATGAATTCCAAGCAATTAGGCCATTTCCGCCAAATCTTGAATGGCATCAAGGCTGGGCTGGGTGAAGATATTGATCGCACCGTGCATACCATGCAGGACGAAGCAACTGTCTTTGCCGACCCGAATGACCGGGCTACCCAAGAGTCCGACATCGGCTTGGAGCTGCGTAACCGCGACCGCGAACGTAAACTCATTAAAAAAATAGACGAAATGCTCGCCAAGATTGACTCGGGTGACTATGGCTATTGCGACAATTGTGGCATCGAAATAGGACTTAATCGTTTAGAAGCAAGGCCAACTGCAACACTTTGTATTGATTGTAAAACACTGGATGAAATTCGCGAAAAACAAATCGCAAAATAACTTGTGTGCATGTGTTTTAGCGCACTTTAAATCGGACGAATGGCATTAAAAAAGCCCCGCCAAATTGACGGGGCTTTTTGTTTTGTCAGGCTTGGCTTAGATAAGTTACTCTGCAGCTGCCGGAGCTGCTACTGGCGGTGCCAACAAGGCTTTCATACTGAGCTTCATACGACCTTTATCATCCAACTCCAGCAATTTCACGCGCACCACCTGACCTTCTTTCAGATGATCTGCTACGGCATTGACCCGCTCATGGGCAATTTGCGAGATATGTAACAAACCATCTTTACCAGGCAGAATATTAATCAGCGCGCCAAAGTCGAGTAATTTGACTACGGGCCCCTCATATATTTTGCCCACTTCAACGTCGGCAACAATGGCTTCAATACGCTGTTGAGCGAGCTTACCACCCTCGCTGCTGACGCAAGAAATGGTGATATTACCGGTATCATCAATGTCTATTGTGGTGCCGGTTTCTTCTGTCAAGGCGCGTATCACCGCCCCACCCTTACCGATGACATCACGGATTTTTTCCGGGTGAATTTTCATCTTGATCATGCGTGGCGCAAATTCGGAAACCTCGGTGCGCGCACCCGGCATGGCCTGTTTCATTAAACCAAGTATATGCAGACGACCTTCGCGAGCCTGTATCAAAGCAGCCTGCATGATTTCACGCGTGATTCCATTGATTTTAATGTCCATCTGCAATGCAGTGACACCCTGCTCTGAACCAGCCACCTTGAAATCCATATCACCTAAATGATCCTCGTCGCCAAGTATGTCGGTGAGCACGGCAAAACGGTTATCCTCTTTGATCAAGCCCATGGCAATGCCGGCCACATGCGCCTTGAGTGGCACGCCGGCATCCATCAGCGACAAACATCCGCCACATACCGAAGCCATTGAGCTGGAGCCGTTGGATTCAGTGATTTCTGACACCACACGCATTGCATAACCAAAATCTTCTTCACTAGGCAACACCGCTACCAGCGCGCGCTTGGCTAAACGACCATGACCAATTTCACGGCGCTTGGGCGTACCGACACGACCAGTTTCACCAGTGGAGTAAGGCGGAAAGTTGTAATGCAGCATAAAACGGTCTGAGTATTCACCCTGCAGCGCGTCTATCGTTTGCGCATCGCGCATACTACCCAGCGTGGTTACAACGATGGCTTGTGTTTCGCCGCGCGTAAATAAAGCAGAGCCATGCGTACGCGGTAACACACCGTTACGTATAGTAATCGGCCGTACAGTGCGAGTATCACGACCATCAATGCGCGGTTCACCACGCAAAATCTGTCCGCGCACGATCTTGGCTTCCAAGGCGCTGAATAAATCATTCACGTGATTCTTCTGATCCGCAGACTCCGGTGTAATGATTGTCGCTAGCACCTTGTCACGAATCGCGTTGACTGCATCAGTGCGCGCTTGTTTGGAGCGAATTGAGTAGGCTTGACCAAGCCCTGCCTCGGCCAGCGCATTAACCTGGGCAATCAAGGCTTCGTTTTTAGCTGGTGGAGTCCACTGCCAATCGTCTGCGCCAACAGTATCCGCCATTTCATTGATTGCCTGAATGACGACTTGCATTTGTTCGTGACCAAACATCACGGCGCCCAACATAACCTCTTCGGAGAGTTGCTGTGCTTCAGACTCAACCATCTGTACCGCACGCACAGTACCGGCAACGACCAGATCCATTTGTGAGGCTTTTAATTCCGTAGCGGTTGGATTAAGCAAATATTGACCGTTAGCATAGCCAACGCGAGCCGCGCCTATTGGACCATCAAACGGGATGCCAGACAGGGCCAGCGCGGCAGATGCGCCTATCATGGCGGGGATATCAGAGTCGATCTCGCTGTCCGAGGACATGACCGTCGCGACGATTTGCACTTCGTTATAGAAACTTTCCGGAAACAAGGGACGCAGTGGTCGATCAATCAAGCGGGAAGTCAGAATTTCCTTTTCGCTCGGGCGACCTTCGCGCTTGAAGAATCCGCCAGGTATCTTGCCAGCGGCATAAGTCTTTTCTTGATAATCCACCGTCAGCGGAAAAAAGTCCTGATCCGGCTTGGCATCTTTTCTGCCAACCACGGTAACCAATACCATGGTGTCATCCAGGCTGACCATTACTGCGCCGCTGGCTTGACGCGCAATTTCCCCAGTTTCCAGTGTAAGTTTATGTTTTCCGTAGGCTAATGTTTTTTTATAGTGACTCAAAATAAACCTCTCTGTACACGGCATGACGCGCGTTGCGTCACCCTAAAATTTAGACAAGATGAAATAACGGGTCGCATTCGCGACCCGCTTAAAAATGCTTATTTACGAATTTCCAGTCGTTGAATCAGTGTTCGGTAGCTCGCGTCATTCTTGCTTTTAAGATAATCAAGCAGCTTGCGGCGGCGACTTACCAGACGCAGCAAGCCACGGCGGGAGTGGTGATCCTTGACATTATCCTTGAAATGGTCTGTCAGGTAGTTGATACGTGCCGTAATCAGTGCCACTTGCACTTCTGGTGAGCCTGTGTCGCTTTTAGCACGTTGAAAATCAGTAACAATTTGCGCTTTTTGCGCGGCGGTCATTGCCATCAGTGTTAATCTCCTAAAAAGTTCGCCATTCTACTCTTGAACGGGACTATTACTCAACCCCGAAATTTTCCGTCATATCTGCCTGCGCAGCCTGTTTTGCCACGCTGGACAACATTCTGTCAGGAATCAGGCAAGTCCCTTGCAGCACCCCTACTCCAATAAATCCGGACGGACCATGTAAGCTGACATTGCCATCAAGCAACGTGGTATCCAGCCCTAATTTTTGCCCTTGCGCGAGGCGTTTGACCTGCGCTCCAGTCAAATACAGCTTGGGCATATCAGGCAACAAACTTTCCATGGGTAGCAAACAGGCCAAACGCTCTGCCGTACTCATCGCCTCTAGCCGCTGAAAATCAAACCCCTGCGCCAAAGCAAAATGGGCTACCGCGGTACGACGCAATCCGATCAGATGCGCGCCACAACCCAAGGCAGCCCCAATATCTTCTGCCAGTGTGCGTACATAAGTACCCTTGCTGCAGCGCACGGTAATATCCATCTCATGATCGCCGAGATGGTTTAATAGTAGTTCGTATATCACTACACTACGCGGCTCACGTTGTATCGTTTTGCCCTGACGGATATATTCGTAAAGCGGCTTGCCCTGGTGCTTAATGGCGCTGTGCATGGGTGGAATCTGTTGAATTTCGCCACGAAACTTCGCCAATACGGCATCAACCTCGGCTAACCCGATACGGACAGGAAACTCAGCGATTATTTCACCTTCGGCGTCACCGGTGCTGGTGGTTTGCCCGAGACGTAACAAGGCGCGATAGGTTTTATGGGCATTCAGCAGTGCGGCGGAAAATTTGGTAGCTTCACCGAAACAGATTGGCAGCAAACCGGTAGCAAGCGGATCCAGCGTCCCGGTATGCCCGGCCTTTTCGGCCTGGAACAAGCGGCGAACCTTTTGCAGTGCAGTGTTGGAACTTGATTCTATCGGTTTATCGAATAACAGCACACCGTCTAATGGGTGAGAAATTCGTGGCATGGTGGCTTACAAATTATCTGGATGCAGCTTATCGCTGGCGATTGCTTGATCAATGAGTTGCGATAAGTGGCTGCCGCGCTCGACAGATGAATCAAACACAAAATGCAGTTGCGGCATGACACGCAGTTTGATGCTATGCGCCAACTGGCGGCGCAAAAATCCGCTGGCATGCTCCAAGCCTTGCTGTGCCTCAGCGTGCTTGCCATCCAGACGCGTGAAGAAAATCTTTGCGTGAGAATAATCGCCCGCCACTTCCACGCCAGTAATGGTTATCAGGCGCACACGCGGATCATTGATTTCAAGACGCACCAGCTCGGCCAATTCACGTTGAATTTGTTGCGCGATACGTTCGACTCTGGCAAAGTTTGGCATTACAACGCGCGCGCAACCTCAACGATTTCATACACTTCAAGCTTGTCGCCCACAACAAGATCGTTGTAATTTTTTATTGACAGTCCGCATTCAAAGTTACTCTTCACTTCTTTCACATCATCCTTAAAACGTTTCAGCGAATCCAATTCGCCGTCATGAATGACCACGTTATCACGCAGCACGCGTACCCTGGAGCCGCGCTTCACCATGCCTTCCAACACATAGCAACCTGCAATCGTACCGACCTTCGAAACGGTGAATACCTGGCGTATCTCGACCATGCCGAGGAAGCTTTCTTTTTTCTCCGGAGCCAGCATGCCCGACAGAGCCGCTTTGATCTCATCCACCATCGCATAGATGATGTTGTAGTAACGTATGTCTACACCGGAAGATTCTGCAAGTTTACGCGCAGCTGCGTCTGCGCGCGTGTTGAAACCAATCACGATCGCCTTGGACGCCAGCGCAAGATTGATGTCCGATTCAGAAATCGCACCCACGCCGCCGTGGATCAGATTGACTTTAACTTCACTGGTGGAAAGTTTTTGCAACGATTGTGCAATCGCTTCGGCAGAGCCTTGCACATCGGATTTTACAATCAACGATAAAGTACGCACTTCACCTTCCGCCATTTGTTCAAACATGTTTTCCAGTTTGGCCGCTTGTTGTTTGGCGAGCTTTACGCCGCGATACTTTCCTTGTCTGAACAGCGCAATTTCCCGCGCGCGCTTTTCATCTGCCAATACCAGTAATTCTTCACCTGCTGCAGGCACTTCAGATAAACCCTGTATTTCTACCGGAATAGATGGCCCCGCTGAATTAATCACCTTGCCATTTTCATCCAGCATGGCACGCACCCGACCAAATACCGAGCCAACCAATACCGCGTCGCCGCGCTGCATCGTACCGGACTGTACCAGCACAGTAGCAACCGGGCCTTTACCCTTATCCAGACGCGCCTCGATCACCAGGCCTTTGGCATGAGTGGTGCGAGGCGCTTTTAATTCCAGTACTTCAGCCTGTAATAAAACACCTTCCAGCAATTGATCGACACCTTGTCCTGATTTGGAAGAAACTTCAACGAACATGACATCACCCCCCCAGTCTTCCGGGACAACACCTTCAGCGACCAGCTCTTGTTTAACCCGCTCAATGTTGGCTTCAGGTTTATCGACCTTGGTCACTGCCACGACCAGCGGCACCCCTGCAGCCTTGGCATGACTGATTGCCTCTTTTGTTTGTGGCATCACGCCATCAT
>DASRWN010000057.1:0-3713 GCA_035654595.1 Gallionella sp.
ATATTTCAAAGAGTCCCAATCAAACAATTTGCGTTTGGTTGTTGCGTAGCTCTGCATATCACCGTGGTAATCAAGGTGATCGCGACTCAAATTAGTCAGCATCGCCACATCAAAGTGCACACCGTTCACCCTGCCTTGCGTCAACGCATGAGAAGAAACTTCCATTGCCACCGCTTGTGCGCCGGCATGCAGATAATCAGCAAGCAGGGTGTGGATGCGAATCGCATCGGGCGTGGTATTGGCAGTTGCTTGCAGTGCACTGGCAAAGCCGTTTCCCAGCGTGCCAATCAGGGCGCATTTTTTTTGGGTGTCGCTCAACGCATGGGCGAGCCAATGACTGCTCGAGGTTTTTCCATTGGTGCCGGTGATACCAACCAGCCACAATTTTTCAGAAGGCTTGTCATACACCACATCGGCAATCCACCCAGCCTTATGGCGTAAATCAGCCACCGCAATGTTGGGCACTTGCCATGTGGCATTCCAGACATAATGCGGTGCATCCCAGATTACTGCATTTGCGCCTTGTGCTATTGCCTGCGCAATAAATTGCCGACCATCGGTGCTATCACCGGGATAGGCGACAAAAACATCACCGTGTTTAATTTCACGACTATCCGATACCAGACGTGCACCAGAAGACAATATGTTGAGCGCCGTTTCACTGCACGGTATATCAAGGACGCGGCATAGCAGCGACAAAACCTCTGCCCTTGATCCTCTGTCCTCGGTCTTCTGACCCGTCACACTTCCTCCTTGATGATCTCGGCAGGAGGCGCAATCACATTATCCGGCGGCACGTCATTTGGCACATTCAATAAATGTAATGCTGCGCCAGCCACTTTGCTGAACACCGGCGCCGCCACCAGGCCACCGTAATATTCGCCGTTGTCAGGTTCATCGATCATCACCGCAACAATCAGACGGGGTGCCGAAGCAGGTGCCAAACCGACAAACGATGCTACATAACGGTTGATGTAATGTCCGTCTTCCAGTTTATGTGCGGTACCCGTCTTGCCAGCCGCGCTATAACCGGCAATTTGCGCCAGCGGGGCAGTACCGCCCGGTAACACCACCAATTCCAGCATGTCGCGCAGTGCCCGCGCAGTACGCGCAGAAAAAATCTGTTTACCAGTCGCAGGCGTATCCAGTTTAAGCAACGAAATCGGCTTTAATTCGCCGTCGTTGGCAAAAATGGTGTAGGCACGCGCCAGTTGTAACAGGTTCACCGAAATACCGTGGCCATAAGCCATGGTCGCTTGTTCTATCGGTCGCCAGGTTTTGTAATCGCGCAGCTTGCCTGTAACTTCACCCGGGAAATTACTGCCGGTGTGTGTGCCAAAGCCGCTGTCCGACAAGCCCTGCCACAACACTTGTGGCGCAAGCAACAAAGCCATTTTTGCCGCGCCGACGTTGCTGGATTTTTGTATCACCTGAGCGGGCGTCAACATTGCTTCAGGATGCGTGTCATGTATCTGTTTGTTACCAACAGTAAACACGCCATGTTCGGTATTGATCAACGTATCAGGACGCACCTTGCCGGTCTCAATGGCGGTCGCAACAGTGAACGGCTTCATCGTCGAGCCAGGTTCGAATAAATCTGTGACGGCACGATTGCGCATTGCTTGTGCGCTTACCTTGTCGCGATTGTTGGGGTTGTAGCCCGGATAATTAGTCAGCGCTAACACCTCGCCGCTGTGCGCGTCCAATACCACCACCGCGCCTGCCTTAGCGTGATTTTTATTGACTGCATTTTTTAATTCTCGATAAGCCAGATACTGAATCTCGCTATCTATACTCAATATCACGTCACTGCCGGACTTGGGCGCGCGCAGGTTTGCCACATCTTCTACGATGTGTCCGCGCCTATCCTTGATGACGCGCTGACTGCCTGTTTTGCCACCCAGCTCTCCTTGCAGCGCCAGCTCCAGACCTTCCTGGCCGTTATCATCCTGACCGGTAAAGCCAAGTAATTGGGCAGTCACCTCGGCCGAGGGGTAATAACGGCGATATTCGCGTTGCAGGGAAATGCCGGGCAAATCCAGACCAACTATTTTTTCTGCCTGATCAGGTGGAAGGTAACGCTTGAGGTAGACAAAATCGCGCGAAACATCGGACAAATGGTTTTTGACTTCATCCTCTCGCATACCCAAAGTTTGCGCTAATTTTTTGATTTGCCGATTATCCGCCTCTACATCAGACGGGCTGGCCCATACCGACTCGACTGGCGTACTGACTGCAAGTGGCACGCCATTACGGTCTGAAATCATGCCACGATGTGCGCTGACTTCAATTACACGGCTGTACCTTGCATCACCCTCTTGTTGCAGAAAATCATTGCGTATCCCTTGCAGATAGACACCACGGCCAAATAACCCGGCAAGACCGATCAGCAAAAACATGAATAACAAAGTAGCGCGCCATCCGGGCAATTTTGCCGGACCATGTTTAATTGCACTGGCCGCATAATTCATGGTTGCTGGTTTGCTCCACTGTTAGATTTTATGCGTACGAATCTCACCTGCCCCTTGTTGGGCACAAACATTTGCAGTTGTCGTGTGGCGATTTTTTCCACACGCACCGGCGCAGCCCACGTGCTTTGCTCCAGTTGCAACTGTCCCCATTCCACTTCCATCTCCTGGGTGTGTTCCTTCTCATGCTGCAAGGCAACGAATAATTTGCGCGCCTTGTGTTGCGAAGTCACCACGCTTAAAGCAGATACCATTACCACGACCCACAACAACACATTTAATGCATTGTTGTTACGCCACATCATTACGCTCTGCCACACGCAACACCGCGCTGCGCGCCCGCGGGTTAGCCTGTATCTCCGCCGCGCTGGCGCGCACCGCCTTACCAACCAGATTTAATTTGCCGCGCGTTGCCTCGTTCGCCCTGATGGGCACGCTGCGCGGCAATTTGTCACCCTCGGCCATATCGCGCATGAAGTGTTTTACGATTCTGTCTTCCAATGAGTGAAAGCTAATCACTGCCAAACGCCCCCCTGTTTTCAGATGTTTCACACATTCTGGCAATACCTGCGCAAGCTCTTCGAGCTCCCGGTTGAGATAAATCCGTATAGCCTGAAAGGTACGTGTCGCAGGATTCTGCCCGGCTTCACGGGTACGTACCGTTTTGCTAACCAGCTCGACGAGCTGCCGCGTGGTATTGATAGCTTGTGTTGCTCGCGCCGTAACAACCGCCCTTGCAATCTGCTTAGCAAACCGTTCTTCGCCGTAATCACGTATTACCTCCGCAAGCAAACCTTCATCCACTGTCGCCAGCCACTGCGCTGCAGTTATCCCGTTACTGCTATCCATGCGCATATCCAGTGGCGCATCAAAACGAAAACTAAACCCACGCTCGACATCATCCAGCTGCGGAGACGACACACCTAAATCAAACAACACGCCATCCACCCGCCGCACACCCAGCTCGTCAAGCACACTTGCCATCTGTGCAAAGCCGCTGTGTATCATCTGAAAACGCGCATCGCACCAGGCCTTGCCTGCCGCCACCGCCGCCGGATCCTTGTCCAGCGCAATCAATCTGCCGTTGCTGCCAAGTTGCTGTAAAATTTGCGCACTGTGTCCACCGCGACCGAATGTGCCGTCCACGTACATGCCATCCGGCTTTATTTCGAGTGCTGCAACTGCTTCCTGTAACAGAACGGTGGTGTGAGATAAACCCTCACTCACAAAAACTCCTGCTCAACT
>DASRWN010000058.1:0-8277 GCA_035654595.1 Gallionella sp.
TTAATTTCAAGCGTAAAATCGCTGCCGGAGCGAACTCCGCCATTACCCAATATTTCTACAACGCCGACAGCTATTTTTACTTTGTCGATCAATGCTTAAAGCTGGGTATCACCGTGCCTATCGTGCCAGGCATCATGCCTATCATGAAGTTCGCACAATTGGCGCGCTTTTCTGATGCCTGCGGTGCAGAAATTCCGCGCTGGATGCGCCGCACTCTGGAAAGTTATGGCGACGACGCGCAATCGATTCAGGCATTTGGTTTGGATGTGGTGAGTGCATTGTGCGAACGCCTGTTGGCGGGGGGTGCGCCCGGATTGCATTTCTATACGCTTAATCAGGCTGCGCCGACTGTAGCAATTTGGCAACGCCTGGGATTAAAGCCGTAACATGATTTTCGACACACTATCCAATTTTAATCGCTATATTGATTTGCACGTTTTGTTTCCACGCGTCGCACAATATTTACGTGAGACAGACTTGGCTGCGCTGACCCCCGGGCGACATTCCATCGCAGGCGAGCAGCTGTTCGTCATTGTCGAGGCGCTTGCTGGACGCAGCCGCGACGCGGCAAAGCTGGAGTGCCACCGCAAATACATCGATATTCAACTGGTGCTGGAAGGAACAGACGAGATGGGATGGAAGCCGGTGCCCGCTTGCACAAAGCCAATCGGCGCATTCAACGCAGAACAGGACAGCCAGTTTTTCCACGACACGCCGGATAGCTGGATTGCTACGCCTCCCGGGGCTTTTTGTATTTTCTTTCCCGAAGATGCCCACGCACCCTTGGTCAGCTCCGGCAATATTCGCAAGGCGATATTCAAAATTGCGCTGTCGCCTTGCTGAATATAAGCCCGGCTTGTGGCCGGTTCAGGTCGGCATTTTTGCTTGCGCTGCGTATACCAGGTGTGCCGCAGTAACAGCGGCTCCCCGTTCCAGTTTTATGCCACTCGCTACGAATGCGGCTTCCAGCGCATTCAGGCAATACACGACATTTTCAACCCGGTTGGAATAGCCCATTAGCCCAAAACGCCAAACTTTACCGGCAAAATCCCCCAGGCCTGCGCCGATTTCAAGGCGGTACTGCTCGAGCAACGTTTTACGAATGGCTTTTTCATCTACGCCTTGCGGTATGAATACTGAATTCAGTTGTGGCAGGCGATGCGCCTCAGCAACCAGGAAATTCAGGCCCAATTTTTCCAGTCCGGCACGAAACGCGAGATGGTTGCGCATGTGGCGAGTCCAGGAATTTTCCAGCCCTTCTTCTTGCAGGATTACCAGCGACTCGTGCAGGCCATAGAGTGAATTAGTCGGTGCAGTGTGATGATAAGTGCGCGGTGCGCCACTCCCGCCGCCCCAGTAGCCGAGCACCAGATTCAAATCCATGAACCAGCTTTGCACCTTTTTCGGACGCGCTTTGATTGCTGCAATAGCCGCTTCAGAAAAACTGACCGGAGATAAACCGGGTGGGCAGGACAAACATTTTTGGCTGCCGGAATAAATTGCGTCTATATTCCACTCATCTACCTTGAGTGGCGAGCCGCCCAACGAAGTGACCGCATCAACGATGGTGAGGCAGTTATGACGCTTGGCGATTTCACACAAGGTCTTTGCGTCTGACAGCGCACCGGTGGATGTTTCTGCATGCACGAATGCCACAATTTTTGTGTCCGGATTGGCGCGCAGCGCGTCTGCCAATTTGTTTGGATCAACGGCTGTTCCCCACGCGTCCTCTACAACGACAGCGCTGCCTCCACAACGCTCGACGTTTTCGATCATGCGTCCGCCGAACACACCATTGCGGCATACGATGACCTTATCGCCCGGATTGATCAGATTGACGAAGCAGGTTTCCATGCCGACCGAGCCTGGACCAGAGACAGGGAATGTCACAGTATTTTTTGTTTTAAAGGCATAACGCAACAGACCTTTTAATTCCTCCATCATGTCGGCGAATGCCGGATCAAGATGTCCAAGCGTGGGGCGTGAAATAGCCTCCAATACCCGAGATGGGACATCAGATGGCCCAGGCCCCATCAATACACGGCGTGGCGGGATAAAGGTCTTTACATTACCGGATGACATTATTGCTCCTCGAAAATTGATCAGACATTAAAGCGGTTATTTTACCTGCGGTTGATTGATTTGGCAGTGACTCAAGTTATTTTTTGTCAGACTTTATCGAATGCAATATCGCCTTGCGCATCTTTTACGCCAAACTGAAGATTTTTGAAATCGAATAAACCGCTGTCCAGCAGGTGCGAAGCGCCGACATTTTGCATCGCAGTAAATATGGTCTGGCTGCGTCCCGGATATTGGTGCTCCCATGCGCCAAGCATGGCCTTGATATTCTGGCGTTGCAAATTTTCCTGTGCGCCGCACAGATTGCACGGGATGATGGGGAATGCCATGCCGCGCGCATAACGGGCAATATCTTTTTCCACACAATACGCCAGCGGACGAATCACGATATGCTCGCCTTTGTCGGTAACCAGCTTGGGTGGCATGGCTTTAAGTTTGCCGGCAAAAAACAAATTCAGGAATAGGGTCTCTATCATGTCATCGCGATGATGTCCAAGCGCAATTTTATTCGCGCCAAGCTCGTTTGCCACACGGTAGATAATGCCACGCCGCAGGCGCGAGCACAGCGAACAGGTGGTTTTCCCCTCAGGTATTTTTTCTTTAACAATGGAATAAGTATCCTGCGTTTCGATGTGATATTCCACGCCGAGATTTTTTAAATAAGCAGGCAGAATCTCAGCGGGAAAGCCGGGCTGTTTCTGGTCGAGATTCATGGCGACAATACGGAAATCGATCGGAGCACGTTTACGCAGGGTGAGTAAAATATCCAGCAACGTATAAGAGTCTTTCCCGCCGCTCAGGCACACCATCACGCTGTCGCCTGCTTCGATCATATTAAAATCGGCAATCGCCTTGCCAACCTGATGTTCGAGCCGGCCTTTAAGGCGGTTGAAGTTACTGGAATGTTCGCTGTGATGGTCAAACTGTATGGCTTGGACTGCACTCATAATTTGGTTATCTCGAACTGTGTTAAATGTTGACGCTGCGACCGCCATCCACGGCGATTATCTGCCCGGTGATATAGGGCGCATCCTGCATCAGAAAAGTCACCGTCCTGGCAATATCGTCCGGCTCGCCGGCACGTTCAAGCAGGCTGTGTGCGATGATCTCGCGGCGCTGGGATTCGTCTTGCCAGATTCCGCTTTCTGGCCAGATTATGGCTCCTGGCGCAACCGCGTTTACACGCACCTGAGGGGCCAATTCCTGGGCGAGCGCGCGGGTGAGCGCAACCAATCCGGCTTTGGCCACGCTATATAGCAGGTATCCGCGCATCGGACGATCAGCATGGATGTCGGCGATGTTAATGATGCAACCTTGCCGACGGCGCAATTCATCCGCTGTAGCCTGAGCCAGAAACAAGGGCGCGCGCAGGTTGCTGCCCAGCAAATCGTGCCATTGTTGTTCGTCGATGTCGGCCAGAGGGGTCGCATAAAAACTTGAGGCGTTATTTACCAGCGCGTCCAGTCGCCCGAATTTTTTTATCACTTGCCGCACCAGCTCCGGCAAAACATTGAGATCAAGCAGGTCTGCCGAAAAAGCGGCGGCGCTGTGTTGACGCGAGGCATTTAATTCATTTTCCAGTGCGCGCGCTTCTTGCCCGGAGTTGCGGTAATGTATCGCAACCATCGCGCCCGCTGTATGCAAGCGGCGGCAAATTGCCGCGCCGATGCGCTTTGCCCCCCCCGTCACCAACACCACCTTGCCTTGCATCTGACTTCCTCGTTACGTTTTAATCAACCTGCTAAACTGATACGTCCGCGAATTATACCTGACCATGCCCACCCAGCCCGTCCGCCCACCCGCTCCAGACTCAGATGCTGCACAACATAGTGCGCGCGTGTTTGAATATATCCAGCGCGATATTGCACAACAAGGCGGCTGGATAACTTTTGCACGCTATATGGAGCTGGCTTTGTATGCGCCGGGTTTGGGTTATTACACTGCCGGAGCGCGCAAATTCGGGGTGGATGGCGATTTTGTCACTGCCCCTGAAATTTCGCCGTTATTTGGACGCACATTGGCAAAATCAGCGGCGCAAATCATGGCGCACAGTGCGCCGCATGTGCTGGAATTGGGCGCAGGCAGCGGCAAATTGGCGGTAGATATGCTCACAGAATTCGAGCGATTTGGTTGCCTGCCGGACAGCTACAGTATTCTTGAAGTGAGTGCTGATTTGCGCGCCCGGCAACAGATATTATTACAACAACGCTTGCCGCACTTATTGCCGCGCGTGCATTGGCTGGACAAACTGCCGCACCGGTTTTCCGGTGCGGTCATCGCCAACGAAGTGCTGGACGCGTTACCTGTGCATCTGGTCCGGTGGCGCGATGGTACTCAGCAGGAACGCGGTGTGGCACTTGGCAAAGACGGCTTGGTCTGGCAGAAATGCGCCATTCGTAATACGGACTTACTAAAAGCAGTACAACAAATCAAAGTGCCGGACGAATACCTCAGCGAAATTTGTCTTGCCTCGCGTGGCTTGATCAACAGTCTCGCGCAATGTCTGCAACAGGGGGCCATGCTGTTTATTGATTACGGCTTTGGCGCAAAGGAGTTTTATCATCCCCAGCGCAGTCGTGGCACGCTGATGTGCCACTACCGTCATTATGCGCATGACGATGTGTTTTTCTGGCCCGGCCTGCAAGACATTACCGCGCACGTCAATTTCAGCGACATCGCAGGGCACGCCGTGGATGCGGGACTGGATTTGATCGGCTACACCAATCAGGCATTTTTTTTGATTAATGGCGGTATTACTGATCTGCTCAAGGAGACGCCACCGGAAAATTTGCGCGATTACTTGCCGCTTTCCGGGCAATTACAAAAACTGACCAGCCCGGCAGAGATGGGCGAGTTGTTCAAGGTGATCGCGTTGGGCAAAAATTGCGCACTGAAAAAAAGCGAAGGAAGCGCGGGCTTGTTATCCGGCTTTGCTGCAGGGGATTTAAGCCGGACGTTGTAACGGGATTGACGTTGAATCGTGGTACGTTCAACAGTCTGACCGGGGCTTGAACGATTTATGCCGGGGTGTCCGTTATGATCGTGATTTTTTAACCGCATACATCATGGTGTCCGCTTCATGTAACAGTTCGTCAGGACTTCTTTTATTGCCGGTCTCGGTTACATAGCCTATCGATAAAGATATTTGCCAACCCATTTTTTGAAACTCGTTCTCAGAGGCTGATTTAATCCGGTCTATCAATCCTTCGCAGGATTTCTGGTCTGTTTCCGTGAGTAATATCGCGAACTCATCTCCACCGATGCGGGCAAGCGTGTCTACTTTTCTGGAGTTATCCCTCAGGATATCGGAGATCGTCTTTAGTGCTGCATCACCAACGCGATGCCCGTAGTCATCATTGAGCATTTTGAATTGGTCAATATCGATAAACAGCAGGGAATAGGCTTTACCAGAGCGCTCGCTACGTAACTGCTCGGCTTCAAACTTCTCAAAAAATTCCAGACGATTTGCCAAGTCTGTTAAAGCATCTTTTCGGGCGTAATTCCTTTCCAGCCATAATTTGGTTACCACCCGGCCAAGCACAGTAAAGGTGACGCTGCGGGTAAATGTGTTTAACGCAAATGCCTCTAAAGGAAAATCCGGCATAAAAATAAATGCTTCCGAGAGGCTCCAGATAACAGCGATGAGGATGCCTATAAAAACCGGTAATTTGGAATCAGAATGGCGCAGTGCGTGGATCGCGTTCAAGCGTGCTGCCTGTAGTACCGGTAGACAGTACAACACATCGAACGAATAATGCGTGTCCACCATCTCATAATCCAGCAAGGTGATGAGTAAAACTTCGCCCGCCATCAAAAGCGCAGTTAAAAACAGGTATTTTTGCTTTTCCATGACCGGATCAAATACGCCGCAAAGTCAGTGCTGCCTGAGAATATCAGATTGACAGAGGGCTGGTTAGTAGTATTTAAGCTTTACAGCGTGCTTTAACGGATTTATCTATCGCCTCAATTCGTGCTTGCTGAATACGCGCGGCAATTGCGCTCTCATTGCCCGCCCCACCAAGGGCGATTTTGCCTGCATCCACCGCTCGTGCGATTGCCAGCAACTCCAGCAAATAATCGGCCTGGGGATAGGCTGTTTGGGCAAAGCCGGTGCGTCCGCGCGCGTCCGAGGCGCAGGCTTGCAGTAATTGTGTAAAACGTTCCGGTCTGCGCCATGCGTCAGCAGTCTGGAATAACTTGATGATGGTTTCGGCGCCCAGCTCAAAAGCTCTGTGTATGTCGCCGTGATACCGCGCCGTTAACAGGGCTAAATCACGGCAACTACCCGGCACGCGCAAGCGTTGGCAGAGCGCTTTGACCAAAGCGACACTGCGCTGCTCATGACCGATATGACGCGGCAATATTTCTTTGGCGGTGGTAGCTTTACCCAAATCATGAGTCAGCGCGGCAAAGCGTGTTTCCAATGGGTGGTCATGTCGTGCCGCATCGTCAATGACCAGCATGGTATGAATACCGCAATCAATTTCCGGGTGATGTTGCGCGGGCTGGGGTACACCAAACAATGCATCCACCTCGGGCAGGATTTTTGCGAGCGCGCCACAATCGCGCAACACCTCGAAAAAACGTGAAGGATTCTTTCCCATCAACCCTCGTGCCAGTTCTTGCCAGACGCGTTCTGCGATCAGCGCATCCACCTCGCCGTTAGCCACCATGTTTTGCATCAGTTGTAACGTTTCCGGCGCAACCACAAAACCGAAACGCGCGGCAAAACGTGCGGCGCGCAGAATGCGCACCGGGTCTTCACTGAATGCCGCGCTGACATGACGCAGCACGCCGGCATGCAAATCGGCGATGCCGTTGTATGGATCGATCAGATTGCCATCCCTGTCTTGCGCAATGGCGTTGATGGTAAAATCGCGGCGCAATAAATCTTGTTCCAGGGTAACATCCGGCGCGGCATAAACTGCAAAACCCTGATAGCCGCGCGCGGTTTTGCGTTCAGTTCTGGCCAACGCATATTCTTCATGGTCATGGGGATGCAAAAATACCGGGAAATCCTTACCGACCGGCTTGAAACCTTGTGCGAGCATGGCTTCCGGTGTACTACCTACCACGACCCAATCACGATCGTGTACCACCAAACCCAACAGGGCATCGCGTACCGCACCCCCTACACAATAGATTTCGGCGTGGTTTGTTGTCATGGTTCAAGCATTGGTTCTGCCCCTGTTTGCGCCGGCTGGATGGCAGATTCGTCAGAGGGCCGCATATCAGGCATGGACATGGCCTGAGTATCATCAGGGCTTGCCCCGGTCTCGGCTGGGTCGGGAGCTATGGCTCGTTTACTGATGGTTGAGTTCAATCCCGGTTGTGTACCCGTTATTTTTCCTGCAATGGTGCCCAGTCTGGTTTTTAGCGAACGAGTCGGCATACCGAATTGTCTGGCGTAGTACATGGTATTACTCATCACTTTTTTAACGTAATTACGAGTTTCGTCGAAAGGGATGGTTTCAATATAAATGGCGCCTTCCAACGGATAATCAGCACGCCACTGCTCGGCGCGTCTGGGGCCGGCATTGTACGCAGTGGAGGCCAGCACCGGATTATTATCAAGCTCGGACAAAATGCTTTTCATATAATAGATACCCAGTTTCAGGTTGGTGTCGAGCTGGTGAAGTAGTGCGTCGTGATAGTTTTTCAAACCCAGTTTCTTTGCCATTAAACGGGCTGTACCAGGCATGATTTGCATCAGCCCCGCCGCCCCAACACTGGAGTTGGCTTGTGTTACAAAACGGCTCTCTTGGCGCATCAGCCCGTATACCCAGGCTTCGTCAAGATTATTTGTGTGGATATATTCCTGCGCGACATAACGATACGGCGCCAGATAGCGCAAATTGAAATCGTGCAAATTTGTTGTTTTATCTGCTGTGCCAATGGCGTGGTCATACATTTTATTGCGGCGTGCGACTTCCGCAGCAGCGAGCAATTCCCGGTCATTAAAATTACGGGTCATCCAGTTCCATTCATTGAGTGCGTCGCCATGTAAATCCATCCGATACAGCGCCAAGGCACGCTGCGCGCCGGGCAGCGCTGTAATAGCGGCAATATCTGTTTTGCTGGGTTGGTAGGTTTTTGTTTTTACGTCGGGCGATGAAGTATTTGCCAATTCATCACTTGCCAACTGCCCATAAAAACTGAACTCGTTATTTAATGACATAAAAATTGTCGCTGCTTCGA
>DASRWN010000059.1:0-4589 GCA_035654595.1 Gallionella sp.
ACCAGTAACACCACCAGTACCACAGCCGCTTTCAATGTGGCGAGGAATAGCGTGGTAGACAAATCAGCGCTATTCACCGCTAACGCGGGAATGACGATTAACAACGGTATGACCGCCAGATCCTGGAACAACAACACGCCCATCATCTGCTGCCCATATGGCAGATTCAGCTCGGCCCGCTCGACCAGCATTTTGCTGACGATGGCAGTAGATGACATCGCCAACACACCACCGAGCGCCAAACCGGCACGCCAATCCAGTCCAAATAAAGCGGCGCTTGCCATCACCAATATAATGGTAAAAATCACCTGTGCGCCGCCCAAACCGAACACGGTGCGTTTCATGCTTTTCAAGCGCGTTAAACTGAACTCAAGGCCGATGCTGAACATCAAGAACACCACGCCGAATCCGGCAAGATGACGGGTGCCGGGGGCATCCGGTATCCATGCCAGCGCATAGGGGCCGATGAGAATTCCCACCGTGAGATAACCCAACATCACCGGCAAACGCAGCACACGGCACAGCACCACCACCATCACGGCAGTAGCCAATAAAATCAAAACCAGTGAGAGCGGGTTATCCATTTTGCCATGCGGGTGTTTTACACCCCCGATGATGCCGC
Source organism: Gallionella sp. (assembly GCA_035654595.1). Classification (GTDB taxonomy): domain Bacteria; phylum Pseudomonadota; class Gammaproteobacteria; order Burkholderiales; family Gallionellaceae; genus Gallionella. The sequence continues at coordinate 623 of DASRWN010000059.1, forward strand.
ACTAACGCACGCTTTGCAAAATTTCACTGCATATTTTTGCGCTGCTATAATGGGGCATTATGAGTAAATCCTATCCCGCTTCTTCTGACGCGCTCAATCTAGGCCGCGAAGTCTTGCGTATTGAAGCAGACGCCGTACGGTCTTTAGCTGATCGTCTTGATGAAAATTTTCTGCGTGCGCTGAACGTGATTCTAAGCTGCAAGGGACGCGTAGTCGTCAGCGGCATGGGCAAATCAGGGCATATCGCACGCAAAATCGCCGCAACCATGTCGAGCACCGGAACACCGGCCTATTTCGTTCACCCGGGTGAAGCCAGCCACGGTGATTTGGGCATGATCACGCCTGATGACGTCATCATCGCATTGTCTTATTCAGGTGAAAGCCAGGAGCTATTGGCCATCGTGCCGGCCATCAAACGGCATGGAGCCAAACTCATCAGCATGACTGGCAATGTCTCATCCAGCCTGGCCAAGCTTGCCGATGTGCATCTCGATGCTGCGGTCGATAAAGAGGCCTGCCCAATGGGCCTGGCACCCACCACCAGCACCACTGCGGCACTGGCGCTGGGCGACGCGCTTGCAATGGCACTCTTGGACGCGAAAGGTTTTGGCAGCGAAGATTTTGCACGGTCACATCCGGGCGGTAGTTTAGGACGGCGTTTGCTCACCCATGTGCGTGACATCATGCGTAGCGGCAGACAAGTGCCGATGGTGCACGATCATGCAATGTTGAAAGATGCAGTGCTGGAAATCTCAAAAAAAGGCTTGGGCATGACCGCAATCGTGGACTCTGAACAGCGCGTGATAGGCATTTATACAGATGGAGATTTGCGCCGCAGCCTGGAAAAAAATCTTGATTTTTCCAGCACCACGGTACGCAGCGTCATGTCTGACAAGCCTCGTTGCATTGGCCCTGACAGTCTGGCAGCCGAGGCGGTGCAAATAATGGAGCAATACAATATCAGCCAGATGCTGGTTACCGACGATCAACATCGATTGGTCGGAGCCCTGAATATGCATGACCTGCTGCATGCAAAAGTGATTTAGGAGAGTGGCATGTTATTAGAACTCGCCAAGTTGATTCGTGTGATTGCTTTTGATGTGGATGGCGTCATGACCGATGGCGGACTATATTTTGCCGATTCGGGGGAAGAGTTCAAACGCTTCAACACACTTGATGGACACGGCTTGAAAATGCTCAAGGCAACCGGCGTGCAAACTGCCATCATTACCGGTCGGCGCTCCAGATGTGTCGAACTGCGCGCACAAAATCTCGGGATCGAGCATGTGTATCAAGGAGCAGAACATAAACTCGGCGCGATGGTAGATTTATTGAATAAGCTCAACCTGCCCCGCGATGCAGCCGCTTACATGGGTGATGACGTGGCAGACCTCACTGTAATGCGTCATGTGGGCATGGCTATCAGCGTGCCCGATGCACCGTCACTGGTACACACCCACTCTGCCTATATAACCAAGCAGCGCGGCGGACATGGTGCGGTGCGCGAAACCTGCGAGTTAATCATGTCCGCACAAGGCACACTGGATGGGCAATTGGCTCAATATTTGCAATGACTCTCATCTCCCGCGCTCGCCACTGGCTGCCGTTGTTACCCTTGCTGGGCATGCTGGGCATTACTTACTGGCTGAACCAAAAAATGCAACCGGAACCGCTGAAACCGGACAACAAAAAACAACATTTTCCTGACGCCATCATAGAAAACTTCTCAGCCACCCAAATGAGTCTGCAAGGTCTCCCGCGTTATATTTTAGTGGCAAAAAAAATGCTGCACTTTTCTGATAATGACAGCACCGAACTTGAAGCGCCACATTTCACTACACTATCTCCACAACACCCGACAATCAACATTTATGCGCAGCATGGTATCGTTTCGAGCAAAGGCAATGAAATTTTTTTGGATAAAGATGTTAGAGTCGTACGCGCGCCGCAAAATGAACAAAGCGAACTTGAGCTGTTTACCGAATATTTGCATATTCTGCCCGATAAAGACCTGGCCGAGACTGACCGGACCGTCGCCATAGTGGACACAAAAACCACCACACATGCAATTGGCCTGGAAATGGACAACAAGACCCGTACCCTGAAATTATTAGCCCAAGTAAGAAGCGAATATGTTCCCACCAAAAAATAGTCTTCTGTTTTTTTTGCTATTCTCAATCTGCGCTCCTGCCTGTTATGCCGAACGTGCTGATCGCGACAAACCTATGCATCTGGAAGCGGATCAAGTGGTAGTGGACGACGCACGTCAGATCAGCACCTTCATCGGCAATGTGCAACTATCGCAGGGAACCATGTTGATCCGCGGCGACAAGATCGTTGTTAGTCAGGACAAGGATGGCTTCAAGCTTGGTATCGCTTATGGACATACCGCCAGTTTCAGACAAAAACGTGAGGGTCTGGATGAATATGTGGATGGTTATGGCAATCGCATCGAATATGACACCCGCGCCGAAACGGTAAATTTTTATGAGCAGGCTCGCATCAAGCGTGATCAGGATGATGTGCGTGGTGAGCATATTACCTATAACGCCAAAACCGAGATATTTTCAGTCAACAGCAACGGGGCTGCCCAAGTCGATAAAACATCTTCGCGCGTACGCGCTGTGCTGCAACCAAAACCCAAGCAGGCCGTAACACCCCCCTCTGCGCCAGATGCACTCGAAATCAAGCCCAGCGAAAGTTTTTCGCCCGCACAATGACAACCCCAGAAACATGAGTGAATTACGCGCAGTTGGTTTGAAAAAGGTATACGGGTCTCGTAGCGTAGTTCAGGACGCATCGTTATCCGTAAACAGTGGTGAGGTGGTCGGTTTACTGGGCCCGAACGGTGCGGGGAAAACCACTTCTTTCTACATGATCGTCGGATTGATTGCCGCCGATGGCGGGGAGATTTTTATTGATGATAAAAATATCACCCATCTGCCAATACATCGCCGTGCACGCATCGGCTTGGGTTATCTGCCGCAAGAGGCCTCGATCTTTCGTCGTTTGACCGTAGCGCAAAACATTCAAGCAGTGCTGGAACTGCAAAACCTGTCTGATTCAGACATGCAGAATCGCCTGGAAGAATTGTTGACCGATTTGCATATCGAACACATCCAGGGAAATCCGGCCGTCAGTTTGTCCGGCGGGGAGCGCCGCCGCGTGGAAATCGCCCGGGCGTTGGCCACCAACCCGCGCTTCATACTCCTTGACGAACCCTTTGCCGGCGTGGATCCAATCGCGGTACTGGACATTCAAAAAATCATTCGCTTCCTTAAAGAACGCAATATCGGGGTATTGATTACCGATCATAACGTGCGGGAAACATTAGGCATCTGTGATCGTGCTTATATTATTAATGCGGGATCGGTCATGGCGGAAGGCAAGCCGGATGAAATCATCTATAATGAAGGCGTAAGAAAAGTATATCTGGGTGAGCATTTCAAACTTTAATTACCCGGAAATGACTTTCAGGCTAAATCCCAAGAAATGAAACCAGCGCTACAACTTCGTTTATCCCAGCAGCTGACGCTCACTCCGCAGTTACAACAAGCCATACGCTTGCTGCAGCTCTCCACTCAAGATATGCACCAGGAAGTTGCCCGCATGCTCGAGGAGAACCCCATGCTGGAATTAAGCGAAGAACTCGCCCCCAGCGTACATTCCGTGGCACCACAAAGTACGCCCAGCCTGGTGAATGATGAACAATCTGCGGCGAGCCATAACAATGAGCGCGACGAAGATTTTTTTGCCGGTGATGCGGCGGACTGGAACCACAGTGGCAGCACATCACATGGTAGCGATGCCGAAGACGAAAGCTATCCGGAGCAAGCCGCCGAACCCGCCAGTTTACGTAACCACCTGCATAACCAGTTAAATGTCAGCCAGATGGACAGCAACGACCGCGATATTGTCGGCCTGTTGATTGATGCGCTGGATGAGAATGGCTACTTGGCGCAGGATT
>DASRWN010000060.1:0-3593 GCA_035654595.1 Gallionella sp.
CCAGCTGGCCTGGAGCAAAATCAGCGCCAACAATCCACTGGCAAAGGTAACCATCCGAGGTGTCATTGCATATACTTTCTCAATCGCTGGCGAGCTGGTCGGTTGAAGGTAACGCGGCTCTTAGAGGCAGTCATACGGGCGTTGGTTCAACGCCGCTGGCATTCAGGTTTTAATCGGCACCCGCTTGCTCAGTCCGCACATCAACTCGTAGCTGACTGTACCGGCCGCATGCGCCACCGCTTCAATCGGCATGCCCTCGCCCCATAGCACCACGCGACTGCCCACATCAGCCTGCGCCAGATTACTCAAGTCCACATACAGCATATCCATGGAGACCCGTCCCAATGTTTGCGTGCGTTGACCATCCACCAAAATCGGTGTGCCATTCGGCGCATGGCGCGGATAGCCATCGGCATAGCCACACGCGACGATGCCGACACGCATGGGATGTTCTGCACGAAACAGGCCGCCATAGCCGATCTCATCACCTGCTTTTAACGCCTGTATTGCAATGATGCGACTGCCCAAAGTCATCACCGGCCTGAGTCCCAGTTGTTGCGCGCTGAGCTGTTCCCCACCGCCAGGGGCAAACGGCGATGCACCGTATAACATGATGCCGGGACGCACCCAATCGGCATGGCTGGCCGGATAGCGCAACAGTGCCGCAGAGTTCGCCATGCTGCGCGCTAAACGATAAGACATTGCCAGATCGTTGAACACAGTCAGTTGCGCTGCTATCCCACGCGCTTCATCGGCGTGGGCAAAATGGCTCATCAGGGTGATCTCGCGCAGCGCAGGGTGGCGGCGTAACTGTTCCATCACTTGTGCCACTGCGTGCGGCGCGAAGCCGAGACGATTCATGCCGCTGTTGATCTTGAGCCAGATGTTCAGCGTGCCGCGTTTTGGATAGGCATCAAGCAACGCGATTTGTTGTGCGCTGTGAATGACACAAGTCAAATCGTATTCGGCGACCAAAGGCAAATCTTCGGCATCAAAAAATCCTTCCAGCAACAGTATCGGCTGCCGGAATCCGGCTTCGCGCAGATGGGTCGCATCCTGAATATCCAGCAGCGCGAAACCATCGGACAACGCCAAAGCCTCGGCCACGCGCAACAAACCATGCCCATAGCCATCGGCCTTGATGACCGACATGATGCGTGCGGTGGTCATGCGCCGGGCTACTTGCAGATTATTTTCCAGCGCGCTCAGATCTAGGTAAGCTTGTATCGGACGTGCCATGAAAACTCACTTGTCGCAACGGTTTTAGATGAGTGCGATGATAGCAGGGGCAATGCTTTCGTGTTATAAAACGAATCCATAAAATAAATTCCTGCGCATGAATATAGGCTTTTATATCATCCTCGCGGCGCAGTTCCTTTCAGCGCTTGCGGACAATGCCCTGTTGTTTGCTGCCATTGCTTTGTTGAAAGACCTGCACGCGCCGGATTGGCATACGCCGGTGTTGCAAGAAGCCTTTATTTTCTCCTACGTGATATTGGCGCCATTTGTCGGCGCGTTCGCCGATTCGCGGCCCAAGGGGCGGGTGATGTTCATCAGCAACAACATCAAGATTCTGGGTTGCATTGCCATGCTGGTTGGCGTGAATCCGCTGCTCGCCTATGGTTTGGTCGGCCTGGGTGCGGCAGCCTACTCCCCGGCCAAATATGGCATTCTGACCGAATACCTGCCGTCTGAAAAATTGGTGCTGGCAAATAGCTGGATAGAAGGCCTGACGGTACTGGCCATTGTCCTGGGTGCGATCATCGGTGGGATACTGACCAATCCGGCTGTTGCCGAACCGATATTGCGGTGGCTGGACATGCCGCTCATCAACACCGGCATTGATACACCGCCTGAGTTAACCATTGCCATCATCGTGATAATTTATCTGGCCGCTGCCTTATTCAACCTTTACATTCCCCGTGTGGCGATCGATCACAAACCGTTCAGCCGCAAGCCTTGGTCCTTGCTCAATATGTTCTGGCATAACAACAAGCTGCTGTGGAAAGATCCGTTGGGACAAGTGTCTCTGGCCGTCACCACTTTATTCTGGGGAACGGGCGCGACGCTGCGCTTGATCGTATTGAGCTGGGCTGCTGTGGCATTGCACTATAATTTTACCGGTGCCGCAAACTTGACTGCCTGGGTGGCAGTCGGAATCGCGATCGGTTCGATACTGGCGGCAAAGTTCGTCAAACTGGAGCACTCGGTAAAAGTGCTACCCATCGGTATCGCAATGGGTTTGGTGGTGTTAATCATGATACCGGTCACCAACAGCGCTCTGGCGACGCTGTTGTTAATAACGATAGGTGCAATGGGTGGATATTTCGTGGTGCCGATGAACGCACTGTTGCAATATCGCGGACATTTACTGATGGGTGCAGGCAACTCCATCGCGGTACAAAATTTCAATGAAAACCTGAGTATCTTTCTGCTGCTGGGCTTCTACGCGCTGATGGAAAAACTGGGCCTCAACATATACATCATCATCACCGCATTTGGCCTGCTGCTTTCCGGCCTGATGGGTCTGCTGTATAAAAAACACAGCCACGATCAGGACAAGGGACAGCTGTAAGGTCGCGACCGGAATACGTCTGGCGGGTCAGCCTCTAGTCGTTAAATTTTGCCGCAAGCTGAGTGGCAAGATTCAAGTCCTGCCATGCCTTCATTTTTTCCAGCGGGCTGCGCAGCAAATACGCAGGGTGATAGGTGACAATCAGCGGGATGGTTTGATAGTGATGCACTTTGCCGCGCAGTGAGGCCAGCGTGGCTTCCTTTCCCAGCAGCGCGGTCGCGGCAGTTTTGCCCAGTGCCACAATCAGCTTCGGCTGAATCAACTCAATTTGACGTTGCAGATAAGGCAAGCACTGCGCAATCTCGTCTGCTGCCGGAACACGATTACCCGGCGGGCGACATTTGACGATGTTGGCGATGTATACATTGCTGCCGCGCTTGAGCTTGATCGACATCAGCATGCTGTCGAGCAGCTTGCCTGCCTGACCGACAAACGGCTCGCCCTGGGCATCTTCATCCGCGCCCGGGCCCTCACCCACGAACAACCAATCGGCCTTTTCGTCACCGACACCGAACACCGTTTGCTTGCATCCGGCGCGTAACCGGCAAGCTGTGCAAGCGCCCACACGCTGCTTGAGTTCAACCCAATTCAGACTTTCCACCTGCACTGCGGGTGTACCCGTTTGCCCAACAGACATTTCACGCAATGGCGCAATCTCGACTGCCGACACAACAGGTGTCGCTACCTCGCTGTGCGCAGCACCGTTCCGACGTTTCCAGAGCGGGTATAAATTCAATTCACGCAATATCGCTTCTTCTCTATCCATGACCACTCTCTGTCAACTCGCACGCCATCACCACGGCGTCTGCATTACCGTTCGCGCTTTTATAATAGTCTTTGCGTATGCCCACCTGACCAAATCCACTGCGGTGATACAAGGCGATTGCGGCAACGTTTGCAGGTCTCACTTCAAGAAACACACGTTGTATGTTTGCCGCCTTTGCGATATCCAGCATTCCATGCAATATCAACTTGCCTAACCCTTGGCGCTGATGCGCTGTCGCCACGCCGATGGTGA
>DASRWN010000061.1:0-6007 GCA_035654595.1 Gallionella sp.
TTGGCGGTGCTAGCGGCAGTTACCATATTGCGTGTGTATTGCTCATGTCCGGGTGTGTCGGCGATGATGAATTTACGCTTGGGCGTGGCGAAGTAACGATATGCCACGTCGATGGTGATGCCCTGCTCACGCTCGGCTTGAAGCCCGTCGGTGAGCAAAGACAGGTCGACTGTCGCCATGCCACGCTTGGTGCTGGTTTTGGTAATTGCCGAAAGTTGATCCTCAAAAATCGACTTGGAGTCGTGCAACAAACGGCCGATCAGCGTGCTCTTGCCATCATCTACACTGCCAGCCGTGATGAAACGGAGTAGTTGTGTTGCGTTACTCATTATGTGGATACCGTAAAATGCATGGATGCCTCTAAAAATTCAAATTTCTAAGCCAGACGCGGCGCACGAGAAAAATCGCAGCGCCGCATAGGCAGAACTATGTAAGTAAGATTTTTCGAGCGCAACCAAGTATGGCGACGAAACTTCGGATTTTGAGGGCATCCATTAAAAATAGCCTTCTTTTTTACGCAACTCCATCGACGCATCAGATGTTTGATCGTCCATGCGCGTTGCGCCACGCTCGGTGATGCGCGTGGTCGCTGTCTCCGCAATGATCTCAAGTGCATTTTTTGCGACAGATTCCACCGGGGCAGTGCAAGTAATATCGCCTACTGTGCGGAATCGTACGACTTTCTTCACCACCTTCTCGCCCGGCAGCGGCTGAATCAGGTGGGATACCGGCATGATTCCACCGGGACGCTCGATGACTTCGCGTTCATGTGCAAAATAAATACTGGGAATCTCCAGTTTTTCGCGCTCGATATATTGCCAAATATCCATTTCTGTCCAGTTGCTGATCGGAAACACGCGGATGTTTTCGCCATTGTGCACACGGGTGTTGTAGATATCCCACAGCTCCGGGCGCTGATTCTTTGGATCCCATTGGCCGAACTCGTCACGAAACGAGAAAATACGTTCCTTGGCACGCGCTTTTTCTTCATCCCGACGCGCGCCGCCCATACATGCATCAAAACCGAATTCGGCGATTGTTTCCAACAAGGTGACAGACTGAAAAACGTTGCGGCTTTGTGCTGCACTCTTAAGTACCACGCTGCCCTTTTTAATGGAGTCTTCCAGCGAACGCACGATCAGCCGCTCACCCAGCTCAGCCGCCCGCTTATCGCGGAAAGCAATCACTTCAGGAAAATTATGTTCGGTATCGATGTGCACCAGGGGGAATGGAAAGCGCGCCGGACGAAAAGCTTTTTCCGCCAGGCGCAGCATCACAATCGAATCTTTACCGCCGGAAAACAGCAGCGCCGGGTTTTTACATTCCGCCGCGACCTCACGCATGATATGGATGGATTCGCTTTCCAGCACCTCCAGATGGGTTAATACATGGCTACTCATCACTGTCTTCTCTAAAACGATTAAATATAAACTCTAGCCCGACACTACGCTTTGCGTACTGCGCCGAAATCCCGAAAATAGGCACATTACACTCGCTTCAAAGTATGGCTCACATTCAAGCCACACTCCTTGTCTTCGGTGTTCTCCCACCACCATCTGCCGGAGCGGATATCTTCGCCGGGTGTCACCGCACGCGTGCAGGGTTCGCAGCCAATGCTGGGGTAGAAGCGATCATGCAATTTGTTATATGGCACATCATTTTGCCTGATGTACTGCCACACTTCCTGCTCGGTCCAATCCAGCAAGGGATTGAATTTTTGCATGCCATGATCCGCATCAAGAGATGAAATCTCCAGATTATGACGTGTCACCGACTGATCACGGCGCATGCCGGTGATCCAGGCGCGATAGCCACTCAATGCACGCTTGAGTGGCTCGACTTTGCGCATGTAGCAGCAGCCTTTGCGTAATTCAACGCTGTCGTAAAATCCGTTTATACCGTTCTGCGCCACATATTTTTCCACCAGATTACTGTCCGGAAAATAGATTTTCAGCGGCACGGCATAACGCTTACGCACAATCTGCATCAAGTCGTATGTTTCTTGCGGCAGGCGTCCGGTATCCAGACTGAACATGGTGATGCCAGGTTGATGCTTGGCAATCAAATCGGTCAGCACCATATCTTCAGCGCCAAGACTGTTGGAAAAACAAACCGGCGCGTAATCGCGCACCGCGTTTTTTAACGTAGTCAGGGTCGATTCGATTTTCCGGGTTAGTTCGATTTTTTCCGGCATGCTCATTTTGGCAACGCCTCCAGCAAATCCAGTTGCGCATCTTTCTCGGTGGCAAATTGAGCGACTTGCACAGTCCATGCGTCCACCATCCGGCTGATTGCGGCAAGCTCATCAATGCTAATGTCATCGTGCTTTGTCAGGCTGCCGACTGCTTGGGAAAATTTACCGGCAATGTCGCCCGGCAGCAAGGTATGTAATTGTTCGGCGAGCTGGCTCAAATCATCCTGACGCGCACCGCCTAATAGCTGAGCTACACCAGAGCCCAACAGCCGCAGTATCGCTTCATTACACAACAAAGCATCGCTGTATTTGCGCTGAAATACCAGTGCATTTCGATATTCACGCTCATGTGCGGCCTCGAAGAAATTCGAACCTATCAATACTTGCGTCGCCCCTGCGCATTCACCACCACCCAGTTGCAATACCCGGAAATCAGCCCCACTTTCACCGTGGTCATGTATTACGGTATCCAGTTCTTCCGCTTTCACTTCGCTCAAATCTGCCAACAGTTGCTTGAAATAATCGGGGGCCTGGGTGCGCGCCCAAGTAAAGAAATTGCTCTCTCCACTGGACAGATGCGCTTCCTGCACGCGTGTAACGGCTTGTTCGATACGAGCCACCGGCAATGAAGGTCCTTTCAACGCCAATTTACCGCCGCCCATGCCATCACCGGCAAAATACATTTGATAATGCGGCACCAATTTGCCGTGCAGACGTTTGCCTTCGCCATAGATGCCAATGTCAGCAGTTTCAGGCTGCGCGCAACCGTTATGACAACCGGAGACACGGATACGTAAATCGCCGCGGCCGCCGGACAACTTGGGCGCCACTACCGTGCTGGAAGTAATACCCAAGCGACAGGTAGATGTACCCGGGCAGGCCACCACATCGTCACCCACCACTGGCTCATGCAGGCCAACCGCCGCCAAGCCACTGCGTAACGATGCCACTTTATCGTGCGGCACGTCGACAATGATCAGATTCTGATCCTGAGTAGTGCGTACCTCGTTCAAGTCGTGTGAACGCAACAAAGCAGCGACACCGCGCAACTGCACTGGTGTGATATCACCTATCGGCAAAGCAATGGGAAACACAAACAATCCGGTCTGACGTTGCGCAAATAATTTGCGCGGCGCGCCCGGCCCCGGTGCTTGTTGCCCGGTTTGCTCATGCCATTCGCCTTTTGGATAAGACTGGTCAGCAAGGGCTCGTTTGGTGCGCTCGAATTCTTCGCGGTACTTTGCCAAAAATCCATCGACACCAAATTTTTCAACCAGAAACTTGATGCGCGATTTTGCCCGTTTGGTGCGGTCAGAGTACTTATTATGCAATGTCACCAGCGCTTCCAGGGAGAACAATAATTCGTGCTCAGGTATAAATTCTTCGACCACAATGGATTCGCGCGGCTTGTGTCCCAAACCACCACCCGCCTTGACCATAAATCCATATTGCCCGTCTTTTTTGACTGCTACCACACCTGCATCATGCAGCAATGACTGTGCGCAGTCTGACTCACAGGCAGAAAAACTGATCTTGAATTTGCGCGGCAGTTGTTGGCTTAATGAATTGCGCAAGAAATGCGCAACCGCCCCATCCAGATGGGTCGTGACATCTACGTGCTGCTTGGGGCACACACCAGACAGTGAACATGCAGACATGTTGCGAATTGTGTTACCACAAGCCTCTCGCGTGGTCATCCCTGACTGCGCCAGGCGGCGCATGGCATTCGGCATTTTTGCCAGCGGGATGAAGTGGACTTGTATCGCCTGACGTGTGGTAACGTGCGCCAAGCCGCGCTGCGAAAAATTTTCCGCCACATCAGCAACCGCATCTGCCTGGTCCGCACTCAAGCGTCCACCGGGCACTTTTATACGCAGCATATTTACGCCTTCCTGACGCTGCCCATATACACCCTGCTGTAAACGTATTGCCGTGAAACGATCCGGGTCTATGCCGCCTGCGTTGAAGGTTGCAATTGCCTGCTCGAGTCTGTCGATCTCTTCCAGATCAGATAAATTTTTTGTATTGATACTCATCATTGAGTCTCCTTCACTTGTAAAACACCATCTTCAGGCCAATCAACAGCAACATCCCCGCCAGCACCAGACGCAAAAATTTCTCTGGCATTTTAGCGCTCAGATGACTACCGATATAAATTCCGGGCAACGAGCCTAATAACAAACTGCCCAACAACACCAAGTTCACCGTACCCAACGCCAAATGCCCCATTCCCGCTATTGCAGTGAGTGGCACGGCATGGACAATATCCGTTCCGACTAACTTGACGGGCTGATGACGAGGGTATAAAAACAACAGCACCACCATGCCCAGCGCACCGGCACCAACGGAAGAAAGCGTCACCAAAGCGCCCACCAATATGCCCGTGACAATAGTTGCCGCAGGTAAATATTGATGATGTAACTCGAAGAGCACGCCATCCTCGCGCCTCGAAAACCGCCTGACGTTATCTTTTAACAGTAAAGCAGCGCCCGTCAACAGTAAAGCCACACTCAACACACCGGTTACCAGGCTGCGCAGTGTTTTCTCATCCAGAGCGAAATACTTTAGCGACAGAACCGTTATCACCGCAGCGGGCAAACTGCCCATACTGAGCAAGCCGACTATCTTCCAATCGACCGTGCCGCTCCGTCCGTGCACCCACCCGCCCATTGTTTTGGTCAGAGAGGCATATAACAAATCGGTTCCCACAGCGGTGGCAGGGGATATTCCAAATATCAATATCAGCAGCGGGGTCATCAATGACCCGCCGCCCACTCCCGTGATGCCAACAATCAGCCCCACCAAAAAACCAGACAGTGTGTACAAGCTATCCATAGCACAACAACCCATAAAAATCCAGGCGCGGATTCTAGTCGAACACCGATATATTCCCAAATACCTTTATGTTAGTATTTTATAACTATTTAACATATAGGGGCAGATCATGAATCTTCAACAACTTCGTTATCTGAATGAAATCGTTCGCCGCAAACTGAAAATTTCTGATGCCGCTACTGCGCTATATACCTCGCAACCCGGTATCAGCAAGCAGATCAAATTGCTGGAAGAGGAATTGGGAATAGATATTTTCGTGCGCAACGGCAAGCGCATTGCCGCTGTCAGCGAACCGGGCAAAGCCGTGCTGGCTATTGCCCAGCGCATGTTGCACGATATGGAAAACCTTAAGCAGGTGGGGCAGGAATTTCACGAACAGGGTACCGGTCATCTAACCATCGCCACGACACATACCCAGGCTCGCTATGCCCTGCCATCGGTCGTAAACCGTTTCATCAAGCGCTACCCCAATGTGAAACTTGGCTTGCATCAGGGGAACCCGACGCAAATCGCCGAGCAGGTTTTAAGCGGCGAAGCCGATATTGGTATTGCCACTGAAAGCCTGTCGCTCTACGACAATCTCGTTACCCTGCCCTGTTACGAATGGAATCATTGCGTCATTACACCCTTGCGTCATCCTTTGTTAAAAGAGAAGAAATTGACCTTGGCGAAGATCGCGCAATATCCCATCATCACTTACGATTTTGCATTCAGCGGACGCGGCAAAATCAACGCCGCCTTTGAAGCCGCCAACATTGAGCCGAATATTGCCTTGACCGCGATCGATGCCGATGTCATCAAGACTTACGTAGAATTGGGATTGGGCGTCGGGATACTCGCCAGCATGGCCTTTATTCCAGGGCGAGACAAACATTTGCGTATGCTGGATGCCGCACATCTGTTCAAACCGAGCACAACCCGTATAGCGATACGCAAAAACGAATATCTGCGCGGCTACACTTACGATTTCATCGAATT
>DASRWN010000062.1:0-4339 GCA_035654595.1 Gallionella sp.
CGCGGAAATCCGGGAATCCCCAAGTTACAGCAGGACTGACCACATGATCGGCCACCGACCAGACCAGCAACAAAATTCGTGCTGCGCTTTCATTGACGCCGTAATTACCCTTGTTAAGGAGCTGATAGCCTAAAATACCCCACACAATCAGCGCAAGATAAGCCCAGTATTTTTGGGGAATTTTAGCAAGTAAATTATTCATTGCGCGTTTGTCTTGGTATTAAAAAATGAAATTCGATCAAGTCAAAGCGTTGAAATAGCGCTGATCAAATCAAAGTAAAAACGGGTGTAATCGCCAAAAATTGGCCGCGCCATTTTACCATACGCCTTGTGTCATCCAATCGTAAAAACCGGTTGGCGCAAAGGGTACGCTTGTATTAGATGCTTCCCTGGCAAGCCGCGCAGGGTAGAATCGGGCTCTGATCAACAAAGCCAGCCATCAATGTCCATACAGTGGTTTCCCGGTCACATGACCTCGGCGCGCAAAGAAGCAGCCAAGACAATGGAGTTCATCGATGTCATCATCGAAGTGCTTGATGCGCGTATGCCCGAAGCCAGTCGTAATCCGATCATCGAAGAGTTGCGTTTGCATCGCCAGCGCCCATGCCTGAAAATCCTCAACAAAGCCGATCTTGCCGATCCCGCCGTAACGCAAGCCTGGCTTGATTTTTACAATAAAAAAACCGGTGTTAAAGCGGTGGCGCTGAGCTGCAAAAATAGCAGTGATGCCGCCAAGGTCCCCAAGCTATGTGAGTTGCTTGCCGCCCATCGCGACAATACACATAAGCCGTTGCGCATGATGATCATGGGCATTCCCAACGTTGGCAAATCCACTTTGATGAATGCGCTGCTCAAGCGTCGCGTTGCGAATGTCGGCGACGAACCGGCCGTCACCAAATCGCAGCAATGCCATAAGCTGAACGAACGCATGACCCTCACCGATTCGCCTGGGCTGTTATGGCCGAAGATTGAAAATCCGGACGATGGCCTCAAACTCGCTGCCATTCACGCGATTGGGCGCAACGCCGTGATTGATGAAGAGGTCGCTGAGTTTCTCGCCTGCTTTCTGCTTGCCAACTATCCCGACTCGCTCACCGCGCGATATGGTTTTGCCGCGGTCGGGCTGGACGGCACAGGCGCACTCGAAGCCATTGCGAAAAAACGTGGTTGTCTGCTCAAAGGTAAAGGCGGCGAAGCGGATTTTGAAAAAGCGGCAATGATATTGTTGACCGATTATCGCGGCGGCAAGCTGGGCCGCATCAGTCTGGAGACGCCGGAATCGCGTGCCGTTCTTTAGCTTCGGCGCATAATGCTGGCAAACTACTGCCGCATTTTGCTTTCGATCTCGGTCAGTGTTTCTTGTGCGGCTTGCGATAGAGATCCACCGATGTCCACCGCCTGATGCGCAGCAATCAAAGCCTCTTTATAGCGCCCCTGGTCAGCCAAGGTTTGCGCCAGGTTGTTAAAAGCTGCGGCCGAATCAGGGTGATCTTGCGTGGCCCGGCGATATGCCGCCTCCGCCTGTGGCAGGTGATACATGCGATAAGCTGTGTTGCCGACGCCTATTTGCGCGGCCAAATTATCCGGCCAGCGTTTCAGCGCGGCACTATATGAGCTTTGCATTGCCGCAGGGCTACTCACTTTCTCCAGTGCCGTGACTGCTGAAACATATGAAGTTGCATCTGCGGTTTTTGGAATGATCCCCGGTTGCAATGTGACCATTGCCCAGTAGTTGCTGCGCGCCCAAGTGTTCTCAAACGTCCTCATGGGCAATATCTGGCGGCGTTCTGGCCCAGAGCGCAGGATCATGTCTGCACTATCCAGATCGTAGCCGATGACGACAGCGTAATGCCATATCGGATACCAGCTAAGCGCCAGATTCTGTAACACGACGACAGGTGTACCGGACGCGACCTCAGTCAGGACATCATTCAATTCAGGTGCCAATTGATAGGCAATAGCGCCGTGGCGACGCGTGGCGCCAAGCATTTCAACTTGCAGGCTGCCGTGGCGGTCAGGCAGATAGACCTCGGGCTTGAGTGCGTCAGGCGTCACTTTGATGCTTGCCGCATTCAATGCCATCGCCAGCGATGCCGGTCCACACTGATACGAATCCTGCACAAAATAAGGCACTTCGGTCAACTCGACATGTCGCGGCAGGGAAGGGTGCGGCGCAGCCAACATCATATTGGTCTGCGGTGTGCTCGCACACCCACCGAGAAACAAGAGCAAAACGCCCGCTAACAAGCGGGCGTTTCTACTCAATACTTTCATTTCCTGATTGAGCGGGTGAAGGGAAATACCTTGGTCAAGCCAAAAATATCCGTTATCAGCAGAATGATGAACACGGCGAACACCACACCGATAACATCGCCGCCTGCTGGCAACTGATCCAGCTTGCCCGAGATGGTATGCGCTTCTTCATCGGTCAATGCGCTGATACGTGCCTGCGCTTGAGCGGATGTGATGCCTTCTTTCTGCATTTGTGCGATCACGTCCTGACGATCCAGAAACGAGTTGATCTTGGCGCGATCCTGCATCGCCATTTCATGGAAATTGACCTGGTCAGTTTCCACGATACTGGCAGAGGCATTTTGCACGGGCATGCCCATGACCATCATGCATACAATAACCATGCGGCTTACCCAGCGCATGAATGGGGAGTTTTGTGGATTCATCTAATTACTCCTTTAGGTTGGTTAATGCTTGTTTAGCGATCGAATGATTCACAGGTAAGTTGTCAGCCTACCAAGCAGCCATCTCCGGGTCAGAGACTCACACCCAGGGCGAAAAGCGTACCACATTCAGCATTGCAAGCATATTACCCCCGGTTCACTAAGCGATCTGGTGCCTCTGTACCCTATCGTACTTAGATCGTTGAGCACTACCGATACGCGCTTGCCTTCAGGCCTTAGCCTCGTAGCAGACCACCTTGTTGCGGCCCGCTTGTTTGGCCGCGTACAAGGCACCATCGGCCTCTGCCAGCACCTCATCCAGTTTGCGCGAAGCATTCGCCGGACAGCACGCGACACCGACACTCACCGAGACAGATAGCTCTCCGCCTGCGGTGTGAAACGATGTGGCGGCGATGCTTGCGCACAAGGTTTTGGCCAGCAGTAATCCGCCTTCAGGGGCGGTGTCCGGGGCAATTACGCAAAATTCTTCGCCACCGTAACGCCCCAGAAAATCATGTCTGCGCAGTCGCGCCGTCAGCACCTCGGCGATTTTGTGCAAAACTTCGTCTCCCATCTGGTGACCGTGGGTGTCGTTGATCTCCTTGAAGTGATCTACGTCTATCATCAGTATCACCAGCGACGTGTCACTGCGTCGTGCCAAGGCGCGCTCGGCATATTCCATCAGCGCACGTCGGTTGGGAATCTGGGTGAGGCTGTCGGTCATCGCCAGACGCATGATTTCGCGGTCTCCGCGTTCCTTGACCATGAGCACAAAGCCGATAGTACCGAGCAGCGCAGTTCCCATGACGGTGATGTAGATGGCGATCTGGACAGGGTGGATGGGCACATTGTTTTGCAGTTGCGCCAGTTCGTCAAAGCTCACCAGAGAGACGATGGCGCGCAGCATCAGCACCAGTATGAGCACGATGATGCCGCCAAAAAGCAGATACCATGCACGTCCGGCGCGGGCTTCCTTGTCAGCCAACAAAGCGCGCGCGATGAGCACCATCTGAAAAGCGTAGATGAGACTGCCCCAGATGAAGCGTCCGCGTGTGTCATGCAACAAGATGATTGCCATCAGCAGCGTCAACACAACCGGAACCCAATATTGCCAGCGGGGTGCCGTGCGGCGCTGGAATTCGTAAATGGCCGCGAGTATCAGCGCATGTGCAGTGGCCTTGCAGCCGTTGGCGATGATAATAGAGACGATGTCAGGGATGGTGCCGCGGACGGCGATCAGCGTCCAGGTAAAGGTTTCCAGGAGCATCGCCACTGCCCATTTTTCCATGCCGTCGTGCTTGCTGTGACCATTGCGGCCATAGGCGGCGGCAAACAGACTCAGCACCGATAAGGCATAGGTCATGATTAACGAAAACAATAGTGTGCGGGCATCCAGATTCATAACGTCATGCGGCATTCACGCCATTGTTCCCTAGAGCAGATCGCGGAGACACGCGCTCAATCGCACCGATCTTTTTTGCCAGCCGATACCAGTTCTTTCATCTGGAAGCGGCCTAGATGCGCCGCTTTACTTTCAGAGCGATTGTACCGACACCGAGGAAAGCAACGCCCATCAGGACGAGCGTGACCGGCCAGCCTAAAGAATTTGCGAAATGTTTTGCGGTGTAAAACCCGATGAAGCTGAGCATGGCAATGACGGTGGT
>DASRWN010000063.1:0-13038 GCA_035654595.1 Gallionella sp.
TTTTCTCCGCCAAGCTGCCAGTTTTCATGTTGCAGCAGCTCCATCACATAACGATCACCGACTTTGACGCGCTTGAATGGAATTTTCAGGCGCTGCATGGCAGGCTCGAACGCCAGATTGGTCATCAAGGTACCCGCCACACCGCCACGTAGCCTGCCCTGTGTCTGACGATGCTTGGCAATCACATACAACAACTGGTCTCCGTCATGAAGTTTGCCGCTTGCATCCACCATTACCAATCGATCCCCATCTCCATCCAGAGCAATACCAAGGTCGGCACGGGATTGAATCACTGCCTTACACAAATTTTGTGGCGCTGTTGCGCCGTATTCGGCATTGATGTTTTTGCCATCCGGCTCCGCCCCTATCGCAACAACATCGGCGCCCAGCTCGTGAAACACATGTCGCGCAATGCGGTAGGCTGCTCCATGAGCGCTATCCACCACAATTTTCATGCCGCGTAAATCGAGCTTGGCCGGAAAGGTGCTTTTGCAGAATTCGATATATCGACCGATTGCGTCATCAATACGTTTAGCCTTGCCTAATGTATCGGAAGCATTGGTTTGCATCGGCTCGTCCAATGCGGCTTCAATGGCGCGTTCGGTTTCATCTGGCAGCTTGGTGCCATTGGCCGAGAAAAATTTTATGCCGTTATCGTCGAATGGATTATGCGATGCGGATATCACAATGCCCGCCTGCAAGCGTAGTGCGCGGGTAAGGTAGGCAACCGCAGGTGTCGGAACAGGTCCGGCCAGATAGACATCAACCCCCGCCGCAATCAAGCCCGCTTCCAAAGCTGATTCAAGCATGTAGCCGGAGATACGCGTGTCTTTGCCGATCAGCACACCAGGGCGTTCACTGCCGGCGTTGTCGGCGCTCGCCAATACCTTGCCGGCGGCATAGCCCAAATGCATGATGAACTGCGGCGTAATCGGATGTTCGCCGACACGCCCACGTACACCATCAGTACCAAAATACTGTTTACTCACCTGATTCCCCATTCACTGCATTCCATATCTTCAGTGCATCCACTGTTTCTGCCACATCATGCACACGCACGATGTCGGCGCCGTGCTGTACTGCGATCAACGCCGCCGCAACGCTTGCTGACTGACGCTGCGCAACATCTTTTCCGGTTAACGTACCCAACATGGATTTGCGTGACAAGCCGACCAAAATTGGAACGTCCAAATCGGACAATGTATCCAACTGTCGCAATAATTCGAGATTATGCGCCAATGTCTTGCCAAAACCAAAACCCGGATCAATCACGATACGATTCTGCTGCACACCTGCATTTTTGGCCGCAACGATACGTTCGTACAAAAATCTTCTGACTTCATCCAACACATTTTGATATTCAGGGTGCGTTTGCATCGTTTGCGGCTTGCCTTGTTTATGCATCAAACATACCGCGACATTCTGCCTGGCGATGGTATACATGGCGGCCTCGTCTTCCAGTGCGCTGATATCATTGACCATCTGTACACCCATAGCAATAGCGCTTTGCATCACTTCCGGCTTGCACGTATCAATGGAGACAGGTACAGGCGCGCCGCGCAAACCTTCGATGACCGGCATGACACGATCCAGCTCTTGCTGGGCACTGACTGGTTGCGCGCCAGGACGCGTTGATTCGCCGCCTATATCAAGTATGTCAGCACCTTCATCTATCAGACGTTGGGCATGCGCCAGAGCACGATCGCGAACAACATGTTGCCCGCCGTCAAAGAAAGAATCCGGCGTCACATTGACGATGCCCATCACTAATGGCCGGGCAAGATCAAGTGTGAAATGGCCGCAGGTCAGCTTCATTTGGTAAAAAGCAAAGGGGCCGGGATATTTTCCCGTGCCCCTTTAATTTCGCCCTGCATGATCAGGTTTCTTGAGCGGCCTGGTTCGAAGGTGTGGCCGGCGCTGTTGGCGCGGCATCTTGCGGCGGTGGTGTTTGCACCGACTGGCTGGGCTTGGGTGGTCGCGGCGCATTACCCGCCATGATGTCGTTGATTTGATCGGCATCAATGGTTTCCCATTCCAATAACGCTTTGGTCATGGCTTCGATCTTGTCTTTATTCGCTTCGATCAAATTACGCGCCAAATTATATTGCTGATCAATGATGCGACGAACTTCTGCATCGACCTGTTGCATGGTCGCCTCAGAAATACTTTTACTGGAAGTGAACATACGCCCGGAGAAAGCTTCCGTTTCATCTTCGCTATACACCATCGTACCCAGCGCTTCAGACATACCCCATTGCGTTACCATGCGGCGCGCCATTTTAGTGGCACGATCAAAATCATTCGACGCGCCGGTGGTCATCTGCTTCATGAAAACTTCTTCGGCAATACGGCCACCAAATAACACCGCAATCGTATCGAGAATACGATTTTTGTCCATGCTGTAACGATCTTCGGTAGGCAACTGCATGGTCAAGCCAAGCGCACGACCACGCGGAATAATGGTCACCTTGTGCACCGGATCAGTTTTTGGCAATAGCTTGGCAACAACTGCGTGCCCTGATTCGTGATAGGCAGTGTTGCGCCGTTCTTCTTCCGGCATCACCATAGAGCGACGCTCGGTGCCCATCATGATTTTATCTTTGGCGCGCTCAAAATCATCCATTTCGACGAACCGCTTGTTGCCACGTGCAGCGAATAAGGCTGCCTCGTTGACCAGGTTAGCCAAATCAGCACCTGAAAAACCTGGCGTACCGCGCGCCAGAATATCTGCTTTGACATCGCTGCCCATCGGTATTTTGCGCATGTGCACCAACAAAATCTGTTCGCGCCCGCGAATATCCGGCAATGAAACCACCACCTGACGATCAAAGCGTCCCGGACGCAACAAGGCTGCGTCCAGCACATCAGGACGGTTGGTTGCAGCAATCACGATCACACCCACACTCGGTTCGAACCCGTCCAGTTCAACCAGTAACTGATTAAGTGTTTGTTCGCGTTCATCGTTACCGCCACCCATCCCTGCGCCACGGTGGCGACCCACCGCATCAATTTCATCAATGAATATGATGCACGGCGATTGCTTTTTAGCCTGCTCGAACATATCACGCACGCGCGCTGCGCCCACGCCAACGAACATTTCGACAAAATCAGAACCGGAAATGGAAAAGAACGGTACTTTTGCCTCGCCGGCAATTGCTTTCGCCAACAAGGTTTTACCAGTACCCGGGCTGCCCACCATCAATACGCCACGCGGAATACGTCCGCCAAGATTCTGGAATTTGGTCGGGTCGCGCAAAAAATCCACCAGCTCGGCAACTTCTTCTTTTGCCTCATCACATCCGGCTACGTCGGCAAAAGTTATACGTTCTTTATTTTCATCCAGCATGCGCGCGCGCGACTTGCCAAACGAGAATGCACCGCCCTTGCCGCCACCCTGCATCTGGCGCATAAAGAATACCCACACCCCAATCAGGAGCAGCATTGGAAACCATGACACAAATATATTCATCAGGAAGGATTGCTCTTCTTCCGGCTTGGCTTCAATTTTGACGCCGTTCTTGAGCAAATCAGAAACCATCCACAAATCACTTGGCGCGTAACTGGTAATTTTTTTACCATCATTGGTGGTCGCTTTCAAAGCGCGCCCCTCTATGGTCACTTTGGCTATGTGCCCTTGCTTGACCTCTTCAAGGAATTGCGAATAATCAAGTTGTGACTGCGTAGATGGTAAGCGCGTATTAAATTGATTGAACACAGTCATCAATATCAGGGCTACAACCAACCATACCGCTACACTTTTAAAATTTTTCACTATTTACTCCTTCAAAACTACCGGAACATTCAGCCCAAGGTGAGTTATTAGACTATGTATTGTCCGATTACTCAAGAACGCCCATCATAAAAGCACGTGCCCTAATCAGGTTCAGGGCTTCGCGTCCGAGCTGGTTGGCTCGCGCTTGGTGCTGCCCAGCAAATACAACTCACTACTGCGATCACGCGAAGCTTTCGGTTTATGCGTAACCACTTTGGCAAAACGGCTGCGCAGCAACTTGAGAAACGCCTCAAACCCAGCTCCCTGAAAGACTTTTACCAGAAAAACACCATCCGTTTGCAGGTGTTCGAGCGCAAACTCCAGCGCCAGTTCCGCTAATTGCATGGCGCGCGCCTGATCAGCAGATGCGACACCGCTTATATTAGGTGCCATATCAGAAATTACAAGCCCCACCGGCCTGCCATTTAATAAACAAATCAACTGTTTTAACACCGCCTCTGCGCGGAAATCTCCATGAATAAAGTCCACCCCGGATAAAGGCTGTAACGGCAACAGATCCAAGGCGATCACTTTGCCGCCCTGCCCCACCGCGCGCGCGGCCACTTGTGACCATCCACCAGGTGTTGCGCCCAGATCCACTACCACCATGCCCGGTTTGAGAATATTATTTTTTGCATCAATCTCAATTAACTTGTACGCGGCGCGCGAGCGATAACCCTCTTTTTGTGCGAGCTGCACAAAAGGGTCGCTGACGTGCTCACGCATCCATTGTTTGCTGGTTTTAGAAGGCTTCATCGTTTAGAATTCGTCTCTTAAAAAATACAGAAAGTCCGCATGCTATCCCTCACCGTACCCGAACGCTTGGCGCTGAAAGGCCGCGCGCACGCTTTGCATCCTGTTGTCATGATAGGTAACGCAGGTTTGACCGAATCCGTATTAAAAGAAATCGCACTGAATTTGCAACGTCACGAGCTAATCAAGATCCGTGTGCTGGATGGCGATCATGCGCAACGTGAAACGATCTTGGCAGCTATTTGCGCTCAACTTAACGCTGCTCCTGTACAACATATCGGTAAAATCTTGGTGGTTTACCAGCCCAGTCCTGAGGCACATCTGATTGAAATCAAGAAAATGCCGCGCCACAAAGGGAAAAAGCCGCTCACCAAAAAGCAATTAGGGAATCGCTAGAAGCTGGTAGCAAAATCCTGGCCTGGTTGCAAACTACAAGCCACCCGCTACGAGCTAAATATATTGAACCTCTATCAACTCATATTCTCTTGTTCCGCCTGGCGCCCGTACTTCGGCAATGTCTCCGCTGTATTTGCCAATCAGTGCACGGGCAATGGGCGAACTGATAGAGACCTTGCGATGCCTGATATCCGCTTCGTCGTCACCAACAATCTGGTAGGTCACCTTGTCGCCACTGTTAATGTCCTCCAGCATCACCGTCGCGCCAAACACACAGCGCCCGTCGGCATTGATGGTTTTGGGATCGATGATTTGTGCACTGCCTAACTTGGCTTCCAAATCCACAATGCGTCCCTCAACGAATGCTTGGCGCTCTTTGGCTGCCTCGTACTCGGCATTTTCAGACAGGTCTCCCTGTGCTCGCGCCTCGGAAATTGCGTTGATTACTGACGGACGTTGCACGGTTTTCAGATTATGCAATTCTTGGCGCAATTTTTCCGCGCCTTCTGTCGTTAATGGAATTGTGCTCATAGGTATATTTTCTCTGGTATATTTTTCTTCGGGAAGTTTAAGTCATCAACCGTTGATGCTGCCCCTGTAAATCGTAAACCTGTAAATCGGTCAGGTGCTGCATTCCGACACAGGCGGCACGCGCGCCCGCCAATGTTGTGTAGTAGGTGACTCGCCCTTGCAGGGCGGCGTGACGAATGGCATACGAATCGCGCATCACTGATGGTCTGCTGTCCACTGTGTTTATAATCAGGCTGATTTCAGCATTCTTGATCATGTCCACAATATGCGGACGTCCCTCGGCTACTTTATTCACCATGGTTACCACGATGTCCGCTTGATTGATCGCCACAGCCGTGCCACGTGTTGCAATCAGGGTAAATCCCAGTTGCGCCAACGAACGGGCAATCTCGATAACACCCGCTTTATCTGCGTCACGCACACTGATGAACACTTTACCGCTTTTAGGCAGTTTGACGCTGGCAGCCAGTTGTGACTTTACAAATGCCTCGGCGAACGTGTCTCCGACACCCATCACTTCGCCGGTAGATTTCATCTCAGGCCCCAGGATGGTGTCCACGCCGGGAAATTTAATAAACGGAAATACCGCTTCTTTGACCGAATAATAGGGTGGCACCACTTCTTTGCCGATGCCCTGCTGCGCCAAGCTTTGCCCGACCATACAGCGCGCCGCGATCTTTGCCAACGGCACGCCGGTCGCCTTGGATACGAAAGGTACGGTGCGCGAAGCGCGCGGATTCACTTCCAGCACATAGACTGTGTCACCCTGAATCGCAAACTGCACGTTCATCAGCCCGACCACATCAAGCGCCGTGGCCATTGCCACGGTCTGCCGCCGCAATTCATCTTTTATTTCCGCATCAAGACTGAATGGCGGCAACGAACAGGCTGAATCACCCGAATGCACGCCTGCCTGTTCGACGTGTTCCATGATACCGCCGATGATGACTTGCCTGCCATCGGACACGGCATCCACGTCCACTTCAATCGCATCGTTCAAGAAGCGGTCCAGCAGGATCGGCATACGTTCCGGATAAATTTGCGCCATTGCCTGTGCATTGCGCATATAGCGTTCCAAATCAGGCTGTTCATGGATGATTTCCATCGCCCGTCCGCCCAATACATTGGAAGGACGCATCACCAGCGGATAACCGATTTCTGCAGCGCCCGCGATACCCTGTTCCACAGTACGTGCGGTGCGATTAGGCGGCTGTTTCAAATTCAACTCATGCAGCATTTGCTGAAAGCGCGCGCGATCTTCCGCACAGTCAATCCTATCCGGTGTAGTGCCAATGATAGGTACACCATTCTTCTCCAGGCCATGCGCCAGCTTGAGCGGTGTCTGTCCGCCGTATTGGACAATCACGCCAATTGGTTTTTCCACCGCCACGATTTCCAATACATCTTCCAGTGTCAAAGGCTCGAAGTACAAACGATCCGAGGTGTCGTAATCAGTAGATACGGTTTCTGGATTACAGTTAACCATGATCGTCTCATAGCCGTCCTCACGTAACGCCAGTGCCGCATGTACGCAACAGTAGTCGAATTCGATGCCCTGCCCGATACGGTTCGGCCCGCCGCCTAGTACCATCACCTTCTTCCGGTCAGTCGGCTGCGCTTCGCACTCCTCCTCATAAGTGGAATACATATAGGCAGTGTTGGTGGCGAACTCGGCAGCGCAGGTATCTACCCGCTTGAATACCGGGTGTATTCCTAAAGTATGACGATAGGCGCGCACCGCTGTCGCATCTGTCTCCAGTAAAGCGGCCAAACGCGCATCGGAAAAACCACTCCGCTTCAACCCGCGCACCGCGTCAGCGCCAAGGCTCGCCAAAGCGCGCCCTGATAGTGATTTTTCTTGCCGGACCAAGTCTTCAATTTGCACCAAAAACCAGGGATCTATCTTGCTTAGCGAAAATACCTCAGTGACGCTCATGCCCAGCCGGAAGGCATCTGCTACAGCCCAGATACGCTCCGGTCCCGGGTTGCTCAGTTCCGGGCAGATCATTTCACGGTCGCTGAATTTCTCATCCAGCCCATGCACGCCCACTTCCAGGCCACGCAAGGCTTTTTGAAAAGACTCTTGAAAAGTACGCCCGATTGCCATCACCTCCCCCACCGATTTCATCTGCGTGGTCAGGCGATCATTGGCCTGTGGGAATTTCTCGAAAGCAAAGCGCGGTATCTTGGTCACCACGTAATCAATAGCTGGTTCAAACGAAGCTGGTGTCGCCCCGCCGGTGATCTCGTTTTTCAGTTCATCAAGGGTATAACCCACAGCCAGCTTCGCAGCAACTTTTGCGATGGGGAAACCGGTCGCTTTGGAAGCCAGTGCCGAAGAACGCGACACGCGCGGATTCATCTCAATCACCACCATGCGCCCATCGTCCGGATTCACCGCAAATTGCACGTTGGAACCGCCGGTATCCACGCCGATCTCGCGCAACACCGCGATGCTCGCGTCGCGCATGATCTGGTATTCCTTGTCGGTCAGTGTTTGCGCCGGAGCCACCGTGATTGAATCACCGGTATGCACGCCCATCGGATCCAGATTTTCAATGGAACAAATGATGATGCAATTATCGGCGCGGTCACGCACCACTTCCATCTCAAACTCTTTCCAGCCGAGCAGCGATTCTTCGATCAACAACTCCCTGGTCGGGCTTGCTTCCAGCCCGCGCTCGCAAATCTGAACGAACTCTTCACGATTGTAGGCAATGCCGCCGCCGGATCCGCCCATAGTGAAAGACGGACGAATGACGGTGGGATAACCCATCGCCTGCTGCACCTGCAACGCCTCTTCCATGCTGTGCGCGATGGCGGAACGCGCAGAAGCCAGACCGATGCGCGTCATCGCCTGCTTGAATTTCTCGCGATCTTCCGCCATGTCGATGGCCTCGCGCGACGCGCCTATCATCTCCACTTTGTATTTTTCCAACACGCCGTGCTTGGCCAGGTCCAGCGCGCAGTTCAACGCGGTCTGCCCGCCCATGGTGGGCAAAATTGCATCCGGCTTTTCTTTGGCGATGATTTTCTCCACCATCTGCCAAGTGATTGGCTCAATGTAAGTGGCATCTGCCATGTTCGGATCGGTCATGATGGTGGCCGGGTTCGAGTTCACCAGAATGACGCGATAGCTTTCCTCACGCAACGCCTTGCAGGCCTGCGCACCGGAATAATCGAACTCGCACGCCTGACCGATGATGATAGGGCCGGCGCCGATGATCAAAATAGATTTTATGTCGGTACGTTTAGTCATATTCGTAAAGCTACTCCGCGACCAGATTGCTGCGTTCTCCTTCGTTCGCGCCTTCACCGTACTAACTTGTACTGTCTCGTCGCTCACTCACTGCGGCCTTGCACTCAGGCCGCTCGCTACGCTTTCCGGAAGTTTGTGTATTTAGCCCGTTTTCCTTTCTTGCATCATTGCAACAAAACGGTCGAACAACCCGGCCATGTCATGCGGACCCGGACTCGCTTCGGGGTGCCCCTGAAAACAGAACGCGGGTTTGTCGGTCAGCTCGAAGCCTTGCAGGCTGCCGTCGAACAGCGACACATGCGTCACGCGAGTATGCTTGGGCAGGGTCGCCGCATCCACCGCGAAACCGTGGTTCTGGCTGGTAATCATTACGCGTTTGCTCTGCACGTTTTGCACCGGATGATTTGCGCCGCGATGGCCGAATTTCATCTTCACGGTTTTGGCGCCCACTGCCAGCCCCATCAACTGATGGCCCAGACAGATACCAAATAGCGGCACATCTGCCTCCATGAGTTTCTGTGTGGCCGTGATCGCGTAATCACATGGCTCCGGGTCGCCCGGACCGTTGGACAGAAATACCCCGTCCGGCTTGAGCGCCAGCGCATCTTTTGCAGAAGTTTTGGCAGGCACCACGGTGATTTTGCAGCCGCGCTCGGCCAACATGCGCAGGATGTTGTGCTTTACACCGAAGTCATACGCCACCACATGGAATTTCGCCTGCTGTGTCTCGCGATAACCCTGCCCCAGCGCCCACACGCGCTGCTGCCACGTGTAGGGTTTGGCGCATGAGACATGCTGCGCCAGATCCATGCCCGCCAGCCCGGCAAAACCGCGTGCCGCAGCCAGCGCCGCCACTTCATCTGTGCCTGAAGCGATGCAGCCGTTCTGCGCGCCCTTTTCGCGCAAGATGCGCGTCAATTTGCGCGTGTCAATGTCGGCGATGGCCACTACCTTGTTGGCCTTGAGATATTCGGGAAGGGATTGTGTGCTGCGCCAGTTGCTCACCGTCAGCGACAGATCGCGTATCACCAGACCACTGGCGAACACCTGACGCGATTCCACATCTTCCAAGTTCACGCCCACATTGCCGATGTGCGGATAAGTCAGCGTGACGATCTGTTTACAGTAGGAAGGGTCAGTGAGAATTTCCTGGTAGCCGGTTATGGAAGTGTTGAACACCACCTCGCCGACACTGCTGCCGGTCGCTCCGATAGCAACGCCCCGAAACACCGTTCCATCAGCAAGCACCAGAATGGCGGGGTTCGTTTGCGACACCGGATGACTCCCCAAATTAAGACGTAAAACCATGACACAAAGAAGCGGGACGAACAGTCTGTTCATCCCGCCTTGATTTGCGTTCGATTATAACGGATTGGACAGGCGCTTTCAATGCAGACCGGTAGACGGCGAAAGGTAAGCACTATTAAGACCGCCAACTAACAGGGTAACGATGGCGTGCTAAATTACATCACCGATTGGCCCGCCACAGCAGAGTAGGTTCCGAATGTTTAGGAAGTTTTTATCTGGGTTGATGAAGGAGTCGTGGTCTCTGCCCCCTACTATTTTCTTTTCGGCATGGGGGTTCAGATAGCTGGAAGTGGTTACCGTGGTAGAAAATAACGCGATCTGACCCCTATTGTTCCAACCGGTTTGGCTACTGTGGGATGAAGTCCGCGAAAGATCGGCATAGCGGCGCGAATTATACCCGATGGACGGATGGCCCATGGCAGTTCGCGGTCACGAACAGGCCATATTGTCTTAACTTAACACAGCAGCGGGTAGCCCCATGTTGCGTTGCGGTCTTTAGAATACGCGGGCGGTATGATAGTCTTTATCCTGGGAGGGTTTATAAATGGCTGGAACCTACAATTCCTGGATGGTATTGCTGTCTGTGCTCGTTGCGATTTTCGCATCGTATACAGCCCTTAATCTTGCCACTCGCATAACTGCTTCCAGAGGATACTCCGCCCGCGTCTGGCTGATCGGCGGCGCCGTTTCTATGGGCACCGGTATTTGGGCGATGCACTTCATCGGAATGCTGGCCTTCAGCCTGCCCATTCGGATGGGATATGACGTAGCAGTCACGATCCTGTCGATGGGAATCGCAATCGTCGTATCCGGATTCGCATTGTTCATAGTCAGTCGCAGCACCT
The DNA here is from genome assembly GCA_035654595.1 of Gallionella sp. Classification (GTDB taxonomy): domain Bacteria; phylum Pseudomonadota; class Gammaproteobacteria; order Burkholderiales; family Gallionellaceae; genus Gallionella. The sequence goes on from DASRWN010000063.1 coordinate 10,865, forward strand.
TAAGCTGGCGCAGGTTACTGTTGTCTGGCGTACTGATGGGCACAGGAATATGCGCAATGCACTATACCGGCATGGCCGCAATGAAGATGTCTCCTTCTATCAAATACGATCTCACCATATTCAGCGCATCTATTGCGATTGCCGTCGTCGCGTCATGTGTCGCGCTGTGGATCGCATTCACTCTGCGCACCGACACATCATGGATGAAGTACGCCAAACTGGGCAGCTCAGTCATAATGGGTTTTGCCATAACCGGCATGCACTATACCGGCATGGCAGCTGCGCAATTTGCACCGAACAGCATGTGCCTGGCTGGATCATTTGTAGACAATTCCTGGATGGCCGGAACGATCACCGGAATCACTGCCCTAATCCTGTGCACCACACTGGGGATATCAGTGATGGACGCCCGCATGGAATCCAGGACGGCCAAGATGGTCACTTCACTGCAATCCGCGAACGATGAATTACAGCGGATTGCTTTGCTGGATCCATTGACGAAGCTTCCAAATCGCCTGCTACTAGAGGACCGTATTAGCCAAGCGATCTCATATTGCCAGCGTAATAGACACATGTGCGCGGTTCTTTTCGTGGATATTGATCGATTCAAGACGGTCAACGATTCCCTCGGGCATTACGTAGGGGATGAACTTTTACGCGCCGTGGGCGAGAGATTGCGTTTGCTCATTCGTGAAGAAGATACAGTCTCTCGGCTAGGAGGCGACGAATTCGTAATAATGTTAGGGGAGATACTGCAACCCGAAAACGCCGCTGCGGTAGCTCAAAAGGTCATAGAATCATTAGGGCACGCCTTCCGCGTTCACGCGCACGAGTTGTATGTAACAGCCAGTGTGGGCATCGTCTTGTACCCTGAGAATGGCGATACTGCACAAGCTCTGATCACGATGGCAGACGCAGCAATGTATTCTGCAAAAAACTCAGGCCGCAATAATTTTCAGTTTTTTACTGCCGAGATGAATACATTCTTTCCTGAACGGCTTGCTTTAGAGAACGATTTACGACACGCACTTGAGCGCCGAGAATTTGAATTACATTACCAGCCTAAGGTGGACATACAGAAGAATCAGGTTGTAGGGATGGAGGCCTTGCTAAGATGGCGCCACCCTGAAAAAGGGCTGCTTCCCCCGAATGAATTTATCCCGTTGGCCGAAGAAACAGGACTGATCATTCCTATTGGCCGTTGGGTAATAGAAGAAGCATGCGCCCAGAACAAGGCATGGCAGGACAAGGGACTCCCCAAGCTTCGGGTTGCGGTAAATATTTCCGGGGTTCAGTTCAGGCAAAAGGATTTACTTGCTTCCATTAACCAGGCGCTAGCCAACAGCGGCATGGCTCCCAAGTTTCTGGAAGTCGAAATCACGGAAAGTGTCGTGATGCAGAACGCTTCAGAAACGATCATCACACTGGAACATCTGAGACGTGCGGGTGTACACATTGCAATAGACGATTTTGGAACCGGATATTCAAGTCTCAGCTATCTTAAACGGTTCCCTATGAATACATTAAAGATCGATCGCTCTTTCATTCAGGATGTTTCGGAGGACATGGATGACGCTGCCATCGTGCGCTCCATCATTGGACTCGCGCATAACCTCAGGCTGAATGTAGTCGCTGAAGGGGTAGAAACCAAGCAACAATTACAATTACTCCATTCGCTAGGCGCAGCCGAGTATCAAGGTTATTACATGAGCAAACCCCTGCCAGCAACTGAGTTCGAGCGCTACTTGCAAACCAACCGAAACGATGCTTGGCCGCTTACACCAGTCCCCGCCTAAACTGCTTGTTCAGTGGGTGGCATCAAGACAGTTGCTGTCCCCTATTGTTCCTATTGTTGAAACGATTCGAGCCTAGAATCTTTAATTATTCGAGGGCGGCACCACAGTAATTATGCTCACTCAATTATCAATCGAGTCCGACCCCATTGATCCTTTATCGCGATTGTTCGGAAAAACCTCCACACCCAGGTTTATCTTGAGATCAGCGATTCAACCTAATGACCGCCAGGCAAAAATATCTCCAATATTAGCCCGTCCATCTAGGTTGACGTTTAGATAAACCTCACCCCCATCATCAACAAGTCCAATTAGAAATTCTCTATTTCGTTCAAGTTCAACGATTAAGCTGTTGACGCTGGGAAAAAAAGCTTTGTTGCC
>DASRWN010000064.1:0-8919 GCA_035654595.1 Gallionella sp.
CTGCGTTTTTGCTGCTCAAGCGCAAACTGGAGTTGGTCTTGTGAAATAAGCTTTTGCTGGATAAGCAAATCACCTAAGCGAACTTTTTCTGGGCGAGCCATAATTCTTCCTTGAACGACTATTCGTTAACCAACTTCCAGCAGGGGCAGAAGTTAGCCTCTTTTGGTGCTACTGACAAGGTTTACCGAGCTTTTCATGTTCCATGTGATTCTTTACCAGCCGGAGATTCCGCCCAATACCGGCAACGTGATACGCCTGTGCGCAAATACCGGCTGCCAATTACATCTCATCAAGCCGCTCGGCTTCGCGCTGGACGACAAGCAACTGTTGCGTGCCGGACTAGATTATCACGAGTTCGCCAACATTAAGGTGTACGACACGCTGGCAGCCTGTTTGTCAGCATTTGACGCCAAGCGGGTTTTCGCGCTGACCACCAAAGGCTCGCAGCCCTTTCATCAATTGGTTTATGCAGCCGGAGATGCTTTTCTGTTTGGTTCGGAAAGCCGTGGCCTGCCTGCCGAGATACTCGCCCAATTCAACCCGGAGCAGCGAGTGCGCTTGCCTATGCTGCCTGATAATCGCAGCCTGAATTTATCCAACACGGTTGCGATTGCAGTGTACGAAGCATGGCGACAATGCAGCTTTAATGGCGCATTTATTGGAGAAACTCGAGATCAGGTGAGCGGTTGAGCAAATCAGTAAGCGCCTCATTGGTGGGCATATGTTCGTACAGGACACGATATACCGCCTCGCAAATAGGCATTGCAACGCCCAGACGTTCTGCCAGATGATGCACTTCACGCACCGTATAAACACCCTCGGCAACATGCCCGAGCTTGCGCAGGATTTCCGGCAGATTTAGTTGTTGCGCCAACAGCAAACCGACTTGCCGGTTACGCGACAAATCGCCGGTGCAGGTGAGTATCAAATCGCCCGCGCCGGACAGCCCGCCCAGTGTTTCCGCCCGCCCGCCCAGCTTTATTCCCAGTCGCGTGATCTCGGCCAGACCACGGGTCATCAGCGCGGCGCGGGCGTTATAGCCCAGCCCCATGCCATCGCAAATACCGGTGGCGATTGCCATCACGTTTTTTACTGCGCCGCCCACTTCCACGCCAATCACGTCACTGCTGGCATAAATGCGTAACCGGGCATGATGCAACAGCCGAGCTGTGCTGCGCGCAAATTCTTCATCGTTCGCGGCCAAGGTCAATGCAGTGGGCAGGCCTCGCGCTACTTCCTGCGCAAAACTCGGCCCGGACAATACGCCGCATGGAAATGCGGGTGGCAGTATTTCGGCAGCCACTTGATGGGGCAACAGGGCTGTGTCTGCCTCAAATCCTTTGCACACCCATACCACCGCAAGGTGACGACTTGATTTTGCGATCAGTTGCAACGTGGAACGTAATGCCGCAGTCGGCACGGCCATGATGACCAACTCAGCATCAATCAATGCGCTTGACAAATCCGCGCTCAAATTCAGATTGGCCGGAAAGGGGGTTCCTGCAAGATAACGTTGATTGCTGTGTGCCGCGCGCATTTCGGCAATTTGTGCTGCGTCCCGCGCCCACAAAGTGACACGATGATTCGTTGCCAGACTAATGGCGAGCGCTGTTCCCCATGCGCCCGCGCCGACAATGGAGATGTTCATATTGCTTAACCACCCCAGACATCGCTGCTGCGCACATAACCCACCTCACCATCCCGATGGCGCACTTTGATCCAGCCTGTGCCGGTAGATTCCAGCCATTCCAGCGCCACTTGCTGGCGCACCTGGCAGACCGGTTCTGCGTTGGCATCCGGCTGTTTGCGCACATCAACCAGCGCCAGCAGCGCAAACACGTAACGCTGGTTGCTTAACGCCTGTTTCTCGATCCAGTATAGCCCGCCGGAACGGTCACGCACCTTGACCCAATTGTCCAGCGTGATGACGACCTCCAGCGGCAAATAACGATTGACGATGAATAATTTTTTTGCCTTGCTGGAAGGCGCATCGTAGAGAATGGCGCTGCTATCCCCCACCGAAACATAGTCCACCGCATAGCTCGTCGTGGCACCGCACAGCAGCGCAAATAATCCAAGCAGATGAATGGCTGAATGTTTCATTCAGTGGGTGGTTGCCTTGGTTGCTTCCGACTGTTGCTTTTGTTGCTGGTAAATCACTTCAAAGTTGATCGGGTTGAGCAACACCGGCGCGAAGCCTGCACGCACTACGATGTCAGACACCACTTCGCGCAAATAGGGGAACAGTATGTTCGGACACATGACCGCCAGAATCGGCTCCAGCTCATCGCTCGGGACATGACGTATCTGGAAAATTCCGGCCTGTTTGGCTTCGACCAGAAACAACATTTTTTCGCCCGCCTTGGCGGTAACTGTCGCTGTAACGGATACCTCAAAGATGCCTTCTTCAACAGGCCCGGCCTGAGTATGCAATTGCACGTCGATCTGCGGGGTTTCGCGTTCCAGGAAAACCTGTGGCGCATGAGGAATTTCCAGTGAAATGTCTTTCACATACACTTTATCGATATTGAATAGCGGGCGATTAGCTTCTGCTGCCGGTTCGGTCATGTTATTTCCTTTGGGTTTTTATGTCGCTAACAAGGTGGTCACAACCACAGACTTGCTGTCGCTTTTGCGTGGCAGCCCAGTCAGACGGCCAGTAGTTTCATCAATCCGCCGACTTGATCCAGCGCAATCAAATCGTCATAGCCGCCAACATGATGCTCGTTGATGTAAATTTGCGGCACGGTACGCCGTCCGGTTTTTTCCAGCATCGCAATGCGCAGCTCAGGTTGCAAATCAACACGAATCTTTTCGATACTGCTGATCCCTTTATTGACCAAAAACTGTTCGGCACGGATGCAATACGGGCACACTGCAGTGCTGTACATCAATACTTTTGCCATGTCTATTTTTCCAATGGGAGTTTATTTTTTTGCCAGGCCAGCACGCCTCCGGCCAGATTATAAGTCTGGCTGAAGCCCTGTTTTCTCAACAGGAAACAGGCCGTACCGGAACGGTTACCGCTGCGACACACCACCACGATGGGCTGATTTTTGTATTTTTCCAGTTCGCCCATCCGCTCTTTGAGTTTGCCCAACGGAATCAGCTTGGCATTCAACAGATGTCCGGCCTCAAATTCTTCCGGCTGACGCACGTCCAGCACCAGCGCATCCTTGTGATTGATAAGTTGCAAGGCGGCGGTCGTATCCACTTCTTTTACACCACGAAAACGATTGCCAAACAGCGACCACAGCAACATGCTGCCGCTGAACAGGCAAATGAGTATGGGAAACAGATTATTGCTGATGAATTGCACGGACACGCTCCTGTTCTTTCTGGACGGCGAATTCTAGCAGAGCCGAAAAATGCGCAGGGTCTTTCTCTGCCAGATAGACCAATTGATCATGCGCGCGCTGGTTGCCCGGGTATGACCAAATGGCCTGCTCTACGACCACTTTGGCCTGCTCAAGTTGCCCGTCCTGCGCGAGAAAAAGTGCCTGGCGATAAACCACCGGCGCGATTGGAATAAAGTGCATCACATTGGTATTCAGCGCAAGTTTTTCCTTGAGATGATCGGCATCGACTTGGGTGACTGAGCTGATAAACAACTCAGCATAGGGCGCCAGCAGCGACCCTTGGTATACCGCCAGCAAACCGTCACGAACACGTTGTTGCACACCTGCCTGGATACCGGAGCCGGTAGTCAGCGCCAAGGTATCTTTGAGTTGCTGATAGCCGCTGCGTAATTGCACCAGCGACAACATGCCGAGTAATAAAATCAATGCGATTGACAGCCGCCCGACATTGCGCAGCTCAAGACGGTAACGGGTTTCATCAAACGCACCGAGTAAAATCGCTGCGATCGCCACAAAATAGCTGTACCACAATGGATATTCAAGCAAGCTGTGGATGGCCAGCACACCCAATGCGGCATATCCCCACCAGTGCGCTGCGCCCAGCTTTGCATTTGCCGGCATATTCTCCAACGAGCTTGATTGATTGGCGATTGCATATTTTTGCCGCAACCCATGCAGCCAGACAGCCAGCGATGCAAGTAACGCCAGCAGTCCCGCAAGTCCCATTTCTGCGGCAATCTGAAGAACCAAATTATGCGCATTGTTATACAGGCCAGAAATGTTCTCTGGCCGCAAAACCGGTAGCAACTGGAAATGATGATTGGCGAATTGCCCTACGCCCACGCCTAACCAGGGAGCCTGGGTGAACATCAACCAGGCTTCATGCCACAAATACAAGCGGATTGAACCTGAAGCGGCGTCACCGAACATGCGCTGTACGGTGTTGACACTGGCTGCACCCGCCGAAAAAAAAGGCAGTTGCACTACCAGATGCATCAGGCCGAATCCTGCCGTTAACAGCAGGCCATAGCGCAGCAAAGGCCGCATCATCACATCGCGCTTTGTCCACCACCAGGCCAATCCGCACATCAATAACATATACAGCCAAGAGCTGCGCGAGCCGCTCAAGGTCATCACGAACAACAACGGTATAGCCAACGGCACCACGGCCCGTGCATTCAATTTACCGAACTGAACAAGCAGGCCGAGCGAAATCAAACCCAACGCCACATAACTGGCGAAATGGTTGGGTTGCGCCACATTGCCAAAGACGCTGGCAGAAACTTTCTGCGCAATCAGCGGATTGAGTACGGTGTTCCAGCGAAAATGCTGCAATACACCAATCAATGCGCTGAGTTCTGCCCCCACCAACAAGAACCACGCCAACACCAGCGCCAGCCGCTCAACGCCAAAACAGGCACGCAACCTCGCCCCAAGCACCATCAACAAGGTCGCAAACAATAAATACAATATATAGAGCAGGCCTTGATCGAAATAGGCTACTTTGTTTAACAGCATTTGCACCATCACGACGCCGATCAAAGTGGCGGGCAATTGCGCGATACGCGGAATTTGCGGTTGCTCCCAAAACTCGCGTGTCACCAGCAAGGTGAGTGCAAGCACGCCGATGAATGCACTCCACCATTCCTGATCGAACGTGGTCAGCGGATATTGATGGCGATAATGCAGAAAGGGGAAAACCCACATCAAACCGACCAGGGCAAGACAAACGTCAGACAGGTCAATCGACTTGAATCGATGCCGTTGCAGTATGCCCGCTAGCACGAACTGTTTTTAATGCCAAATTTGGCAAGGATGGTATTCATCGGACAAAATGTGGTAAACCCGCTTTGCAGCAGATTCAAGCCAACGAATACATTGAGCCACAAAAAGTTTTTACTCACGAATAACGGACTGCCTTCCACCCCCAGCAGCAAGGTCAGCAGGATGAGTGAACCTGCCACGATACGAACGATACGGTCTGCGTTCATGATTTGGAACTCCTCTAATAACTACGGATTGAAGCAAATTTTACGGGAAATGTCGGACGCTGACCAGAAACACCAATGCATTTTCTCAGGATTTGGCCTGCGGTTTTGTCGTCAAACTGGCCGACAAGACCGAATTGCACCACAAATGGCCACTGAAATGAACAAGCTGCCGCATAGCTAGGCCCGCAGCAGCTTGTCGTACTACTGGTTATTTTAGCTTCGCAATACCCAATGCCTTGAGAATAATTTTTTCATACATGGGCTCGGAAGTACCTTGCTTCATCTTGCGTATGAAATATTTTTCAAATGCGATCTTGGCCAGATGCACCCACTTGCCTTCCGAGAACCAGTTCACATTGCGCGGCGGGATCTGCGGCAACGCCACGAATGCCGCGCCGGTATCGCCAAAATCAGCCAGACAAAAGGCATTCCAAGTGGCCTTAGCGGTTGGCTGACCACCATTAAGTTCAGCGTGAATATTGTGCACTGCCGCTGTCACCATGGATTCGATCATATAACCGGTTTTTGGTGTGCCAACCGGCAAAGGGGTCTTTTCCACCGGCGGAATTGCCACCGCCACTCCCACTGCGTAAATATTTTTATACTTCGAGTTGCGCTGATGTTCGTCGATCAAAATAAAGCCGCGCGGATTGGTGAGTCCCTCAATACCGAATACGGCATCAACACCTTTGAATGCCGGTAACATCATGCTGTAACTGAATGGCAATTCATGCAGCTTTTTATCCTTGCCTTCTTCATCGCATTCCATGACAAACATTTTTCCGGCTTCTACTTTGACGGTCTTCGCATTACATATCCATTTGATACTGCGCTCGCGCATTGCCGATTCCAGAATGCCTTTTGAATCTCCCACGCCGCCCAACCCAAGATGCCCGATGTAAGGTTCAGAGGTGACAAAAGTCATGGGCACTTTGGTGCGTATTTTACGACGTCGTAAATCGGTCTCCATGATAAAACCATATTCATAAGCCGGACCGTAGCAAGATGCGCCCTGCACCGCACCGACGATTATCGGCCCCGGATTCCTGGTGAAAGCGTCCCATTCGTCATGCGCTTTCATGGCGTGGTCGATATTGCACACCGAGTGCGTAAAACCACCGTGCGGACCGAGTCCTTCCACTTCATCGAACGCCAGTTTTGGCCCGGTCGCAATCGCCAGAAAATCATAGCTGATTCTCTGCCCATCATTGAGCTCCAGTTGGTTTTCCTCAGGATGCAGCCGCTTCACCCCGGTCGCAATAAAGTTGATGCCTTTACGCTCCAGATAAGGACGCAGCGGAAATTCAATGTCTTCACGCTTACGCCATTTCACACCAACCCAGGGGTTGGAGGGTACAAAGTGAAAAGTCTCTTTGTCCGAGATCACGGTCACTTTGTCCGCTTTGCCGATTTTCTCCTGCATTTCGTAGGCCATCGGCAGGCCGCCGATTCCTGCTCCCATAATGACTATGTGCGCCACGTTTCACCCTCCTTAAATCAAGTGTTAATGAATCACTACTACAGTTTTGCTTATAACATCCCGCTTCACCAAATCCAGGCAATACTTCTCACCCTGATTCAGTATCGCAACCCTGCTGCGTCTGCGACACCACACCCAACCTCAAATTTTTCATGGAACAACTTCATGTCCGACAAAATGCCTCACGCATCAGGGCGACGAGTTTCAGGGTGCGATGATCATTGATACGATAAAACACAAAATTCGCTTGTTTGCGCGTGGTTAAAACACCTTTGTCGCGCAAGATTGCGAGATGCTGCGAAATATTACTCTGTGAAGTGCCAACCCGTTCAACAAGCTCCTGTACGCTGATTTCCTGGTCTGCCAGCATGCACAGAATCTTCAGACGCAACGGATGCGCCATCGCTTTAATAGCTTTTGCTGTTTGCTGGATGTCTGCTTCGCAATCAATCAGCTTTTTGCCCATACTTTCCTTCTGCGCCGTTACCGCACATTATTAGCTATCCAGTAGTCGCAGGTGTCCGAAGGATCAGGAACTAGGCTAAAATGCAACACCTCGAAAACCACTGACCGCTCATATTCTACCCGATGAATATTACTCCTGTTTTGCTGATTATTCTGGATGGCTTCGGCTATCGTGAAGACCCCGACCACAACGCCATCGCTGCTGCAAAAAAACCAAATTGGGACAGGTTATGGCACAACTACCCGCACGCCTTGATTAACGCTTCGGAAAAATCGGTAGGCCTGCCCAGCAAACAAATGGGCAATTCCGAGGTTGGGCATCTCAATATTGGCGCAGGACGGGTCGTCTATCAGGAACTCAGCCGCGTCGATGTCGACATAGAAGAGGGTCGTTTCTTCGACAACACGGCGCTTAATGCTGCTATCCAGACTGCGCAACAAAGGCATAGCGCGCTGCACATTATGGGGCTGCTTTCTCCCGGCGGCGTTCACAGTCACGAAAACCATATTTTTGCCATGCTGGAAATGGCTGCACGCGCAGGTTTAAAAAAGATTTATCTGCATGTTTTTCTGGATGGTCGCGACACCCCGCCCAAGAGCGCGTCAACCTCCTTGCAACAGTTACAACAGCGTTGCAGCGAGCTCGGCGCAGGAAAAATCGCAACCATCGTCGGCCGTTTTTTCGCGATGGATCGAGATAATCGCTGGGAACGTGTGCATACCGCATATGATTTGATTGCCCGCGGTGTAGCCACATTTACCGCCGACTCTGCGGCAGCGGCACTACAACAGGCCTATGCACGTGGTGAAACGGATGAGTTCGTACAGGCCACGACCATCGCGGCACGAGATGAACAGCCGGTGCAAATGCAAGATGATGATGTCGTGGTGTTCATGAATTTCCGCGCTGACCGCGCACGACAGATTACGCGTGCCTTGACTGAAAAAACTTTCAATGGATTCCAGCGCGATTACTTCCCCAAACTTGCCAATATGACAACCTTGACCAGTTATGGAGAAGATTTTCATCTACCGTGCGCCTATACCCAGGCATTGATAGAAAATACCTTCGGCGAATATATTTCCGGACTTGGGCTCAAGCAACTACGCATCGCCGAGACCGAAAAATATGCCCACGTTACTTATTTTTTTAATGGCGGCAAAGAGCAACCTTATCCCGGAGAAGAGCGCATTCTGGTTCCGTCACCCAAGGTAACCACATACGATTTGCAACCGGAAATGAGTGCGTTTGAGGTGACCGACAAACTCGAATCCGCCATTACCAGTCGTCACTATCATGCTATCGTCTGCAACTACGCGAACGGCGACATGGTGGGACACAGCGGCAATATGGCAGCCGCCACACGAGCGATTGAGGCGCTGGACATCTGTATTGGCAGGGTAGTCAAGACGATGCAGGATATCGGCGGCGAAGTCATCATCACTGCCGATCATGGCAACGCGGAACAAATGCTGGATCGCGCCACCCACCAGGCGCACACCGCGCACACACTTAACCCGGTGCCATTTTTGTATGTCGGGCGCCCTGCAAAATTGGCTGAAACCGGCGCCCTGCGCGATATTGCGCCGAGCCTGCTCACCTTAATGGGCTTGCCCCAACCAA
>DASRWN010000065.1:0-11535 GCA_035654595.1 Gallionella sp.
TAACCCGCGTGCCGGACGCTCTCTGAATCTGGTGATAGCGATTGTTTTGTATATGTTTTACAGCAATATGATCAGCGTCACTAATACTTGGGTAGGGCAGGGCAGGGTATCTCCTGCAGTGGGCCTGCTGGGTATGCATACTGCGATGTTGGTGATTACTGCATTGATGTTTTACTGGCGTATATCCTTGTTTTCGTTACGTAGGTTGCTTGGCAAATGAAGATATTGACTCGCTATCTGGCGCGGGAAATATATATCAGCATTGCACTGATATTTGCGGCGCTGATTGCGCTGTTCGCTTTCATGGATTTAATCCACGAGCTGAATGACGTAGGGCAGGGGAAATATAGCCTGGGCTACGTGATATTGTTTGTGGTGTTGACTATCCCGGGACACATATACGAGCTGTTTCCTGTGGCAGTGCTGATTGGAACGATTTTCGCCTTGGTACAAATGGCGGCGAACAGCGAATTGACGGTGTATCGCGCGTCGGGTGCATCATTGATGCAAATGATTACCGCATTACTCAAAATCGCGCTACCTTTGGTGTTGTTGAGCTTTATTGTGGGCGAATTGATCGCTCCGCCAAGTGAGCGTTTGGCTCAGCAGCTCCGTTTCAAGGTACACAATACGCAAGTTTCACTCAAGGAGTTCCGCTCCGGAGTGTGGGTCAAAGACGAGCATAGTTTTGTTAACATCAAGAACGTAATGCCGGATACCAGCCTGAACGATATTAATATTTATCAGTTTGATGAGACCTATCATCTGGATGCTATTACCTATGCCAAACAGGCTGATTTTTTACAACCAGGACTCTGGCGGCTTGGAGGTGTGCAGGAAACCCGCTTCAGTAATCAAGGAGCATCAATCAGCACGAGCTCCACGCAACAGTGGCATTCTGCATTGACTCCGCAGATTCTAAGCGTGCTGTTGGTTGTACCGGAACAAATGTCAGCATGGAACTTGTATCAATATGCTTTGCATTTGCGCGGGAACCATCAACAAAGTGCGCGTTATGAAATCGCAATGTGGAATAAGCTGATTTATCCGCTGGCAGTTTTGGTCATGATGGTGCTGGCATTACCATTTGCCGGGTACCAGCGCCGTGCAGGCGGGATTGGGGCGCAGGTATTTCTGGGTATCGTGTTAGGCTTACTTTTCCATTTTGTTGGCCGTCTGTTCGCCAGCCTGGGCGCGCTTAATAATTGGCAACCCTTCTTGAGTGCTACCGCCATGACGGGATTATTTTTGCTGCTTGGTTCCGCGATGTTATGGTGGACTGAAAGACGCTAAAGCTGTTTTAAGCATTCCTGACTTGTCCAGTTAACCCGCATTTATAAAAGCATAGCGGGTTTTTATTTGCCTAAGCGTTCCTAATTATTCCATTGCAATCTTGGGGTAACTGGGGGTAATATTCGGGGTAACTTACCTACGCTCAAGAGGAGTTACCCCAAAATGCCCCTATCCAATACCAAAATAAAGAACGCAAAGCCAGGCGCGAAGCCTGCCAAGCTGGTAGACAAAAAAGGACTGTACCTGCTGGTTGCACCTGCTGGGGGTAAATGGTGGCGGCTCAAGTATCGTTTTGGCGGAAAGGAAAAGCTGCTTTCGCTGGGGACTTACCCCGAAGTAAGCCTCAAGGATGCCCGGCAACGGCGCGACGATGCGCGCAAGCTGTTAGCTGATAGCGTAGACCCTAGCGAAAACCGCAAGGCCGTAAAAGCCGCAGGCGTGGCACTGGCGGAGAATAGCTTTGAGATTGTGGCGTGTGAGTGGCTTTCTAAATTCTCAAAAAACTGGAAAGAGTCGCATACCAGCACAATCCGCGTAAGGCTTGTAAATGACGTTTTTCCGTGGCTTGGTGCGCGCCCTATTGGGGAGATAAACGCGCCGGAATTGCTGACAATATTACGCCGGATAGAAAGCCGGGGTGCATTGGATTCCGCCCACCGTGTAAGTGCTATCTGTGGGCAGGTCTTCCGTTATGCCATTGCAACAGGTAGGGCAGAGCGCGATCCCTCGGCTGACTTGAAAGGTTCATTGCCACCCCATAGAGGAAAACACCTGGCCGCGATTACCGATCCCGTGAAAATTGGTAAATTGATGCGAGATATTGATGGCTATCGAGGCTCGTTTACTGTGCGCTGTGCGCTACGTCTTGCACCAATGGTATTCCTGCGGCCAATAGAGTTGAGCCGCGCAGAATGGAGCGAGATTGATCTCGACAAGGCGGAATGGCGCATCCCTGCTGACAAGATGAAAATGAAGGCACTGCACATAGTCCCGTTGCCTACTCAAGCCGTGGCGATTCTGCGCGAACTGCACCCATTGACGGGCGCGGGTAAATACCTCTTTCCCAATGTACGCACCAGCACACTGCCGATGGCAGGTAATACGATATTGGCGGCGATAAGAAGCATGGGCTACACCTCCGCCGAAATGACCGCTCACGGCTTCCGGCACATGGCCAGCACGTTATTAAACGAGCAGGGTTTCAATGCGGATGCGATTGAGCGGCAATTGGCACACAAGGCGAGCGGTGTACGTGCCACCTATAACGCTGCGGAATATCTACCTGAGCGCAGGCGCATGATGCAGCACTGGGCTGATTATTTGGATGGCCTGAAAACGGGTGCGGAAGTGATAACGCTGCGTGGCAATGCGGCTTGACATTTGTAATCTAACTGATTACACTACATTCCGGTTAGTTACATGTCGCCATGATACGAACATTCAAACACAAAGGTCTTGAACGGTTCTTCAAGAAAGGCGACCACCGAGGCATCATCGCCAAGACTGAGGAGCGGACTGAGCGCATGCTTGACCGACTTGATACCATCGTGAAGCCGGAAGACATGAACATTCCCGGATACAAGTTTCACCCGCTATCTGGAAGCCGCAAGGGAACCTATGCCGTGACGGTGACCGGTAACTGGCGCATTACATTTCGATTCGACGGCAAAGATGCCATCGATGTTAACCTGGAGGATTATCACTGATGAAGACACTACGAGACCCGAAGCGCCGCCCGACGCATCCCGGTGCCATACTGCGCGAGGACGTACTGCCTGCCCTTGAAATGACTCAGACCGAGTTTGCGCAGAGGCTTGGTGTATCCCGCCTATCTGTTTCCGATCTGCTGCACGAAAAGCGTGTCATGACTCCAGAGATGGCGGCACGAATCGCAAAGTTGCTCAACACCACGCCGGAAAGCTGGCTGCGCATGCAGCAGGCAGTAGACCTGTGGGAAGTCGAGCAAAAGCCAGAGAAGCTGGCAAGCATCAAGCCGATCAAGACTGAATTGATGGCGGCATAGAGTTCCATGTGTGATCAACATGAATAAGCATGGCAACTCGCCTCTGCCGGTAGGTACAATAACCATCACCATTGAGCAACTTGCGGACGCTATCGCTGAGCGCGTTGGGCTGGTCATACCGCTATCTGTCGCGTTGTGGGACAGTGGAGCGTGCGCCGCATTTATGGTCGTATCCATGAACCATTTCCGCCAATACGTCGCCGCGCTGCCGGGATTCCCACAGGCCATACGCTTGCCTAAGACCGATGGCAAGACTGGCCAGCCAAGATGGAAAGCGAGAGAGGTAATTGAATGGACGGACAAATTTCAAGAGCGGCGGGTGGCGTAGCATCATTGATACAGACGAAACGTGCCGCATATAAAACCGCACCCCTGACGCGGTAAGTTCAGGGAAAGCTGGGCAACCTGGTGCTACAACACCGGGCTACCCATAACCACAACGCAAACTTAATAGGAGTATTGCATCATGGCTAATGCCAATTCTATAGCAACAACACCAGAAAATTTCGCAGAGCAATTTCAACGCACTTGTAGGCCATTTGCTGTTTGGTACAACCCAGACCCAAACACAGATCATCATAAATGGGCTGTCAATGGTGAAGACGGCAAAGCAAGTAAAGAATTTGCAGATATGGCTATAGCGCTAAAGACTGCGGCAGAGATTGGCAAAGAATGGGCTGACGAAGCCATAAATCAGGCGCGGGCACTCGACAAGGTTGAGGAGCGCAGCAAGGTTGAGGAGCGCAGTAAAGGTGCAACGGCATGCCTGCGTGCCATAAGAATTATCGATCACATAGAAAACAGGCCGGTCGATGATACTTCTTACGAGGCTTCGCTACACGATAAGGAAGCTGCAGTCGATTGTATGTTACATGCAGCCGGTGCGCAGTCTAATTTCGTGACAGGTTTTATTGAAGCCTCAGCAGAATATATCAGCGCGGTTCTAAGTGCAGGCACACCTAACCCCTATGTCTGGAAGCCACAGGCAGCAATGACCGATGAAGAGAAGGTCGCAGATAGAGCTCGGTATATTGAGACAGACTAAACGAGTTTTCCGCACCTAGCCAGAGGTGGCGCGGGCGGGTTCTGCCTGTCCAGTGCCTGTGCCTTCTCCACGATTTCCATGTAGCTCATCTGCATCAGTTCTTCGGGAGAAAACGGCGTGGAGGTTTCCGGGAGTAGATGTATCCCCCCAACGGAGAATCTGCTCCAATATGCTTGCTCTCCATCCGGGTAATTTTTCGCTGCCCTCTGATAAGAGGGACTTAAGCAAAATAGCGCGACGTGCTGTCGCCTCACCAATTCTCTGTGATCCATCCACTCCTGATCGGTCATGTCCGTATAAGGCTCGTAACGTATCGACAGAAACGGGTTGGTCTTTAGAGTCTCTGAATGATTGGGTGTCAAAGTCATCATTCCAGCAGGATGCTTTCCTTCGCTGCCGGATTCATCAGCTTGGCCATGCGCTGAAGTCTCTCCAAGTGTAGGCGCATTGCCACGGCTTTCATTACTTTTTTCATGTTCATCGAGTGCCTCGGTAAATTTGGATGCGAGTGCATCATAAACCTTTTTGAGTAAGCTCTGGACAAGCTGGGTATTGACAACCGATTTTAAAGGAGTAGAAAAAACTATCACGTCGAGGTGACGTTATTTTCCCATTTGAAGGAGATCGAAATGAAAAGTAAAGCTGTATCTGCTGCTCAACTGTCAGCAATTCCCCACGTTCAAGGTCAACAACCCCAGCAAGTCCTCGTACGTCGCAAAGTAGTCGAACAGTTAACGTCACTTTCACGCTCCAGAATCTACGCCTTAATGTCAACAGGAGATTTCCCAAAACCTGCTGCCAGACTTGGCTCTATGTCTGTCGCGTGGCTCCTCAGCGATGTAGATTTTTGGATCAGTTCGAGAATCGCAGCTTCACGTAAGGCAGTATAACGGGCACCACCAAAACAAACAGCACGCCGAACGGCGTTCATTTCCCTTGAAGGAGAACATCATGCAAATCACCACCACGGGACCACTATCCCAAAATGAAAATGCCCGGCGGCAACCGGGCATCGGGCAAAACAAAAACAACGGTGCAATTCTGAGCGGTCAGCCCGCTGCCGTCAAGGTTTTCAACTATCCAGACCCGGCAAGTGTTAAAGGCAGAACACTCGGAGCATTCCTTCGCGGCCAACGCATAACACACTTAGACTGCTGGAAACGCTTTGGTAGCGCCCGCCTGTCGCACCATGTTTACATTCTACGTGGCACCGGCTGGCCTGTCCAAATGGTCGAGCAGACGGTCACAACTAGCGATGCGGGGCGGTCGGCGACAATCGGCGTTTACTTCCTAGATCCCGAAGTCATTGTCTTCGCCGGCGAGCCGGGACAATCCTATGCCGAACATTGCGCGCGCATCGAGGCGGAAAGGCGGTCATCTTGAAAACCAAGTCCACCGCGAAATACTCGACAAAGCACTTGTATGCCGCAATCGAGCATCGCGTGATCGACAGTCCCGCTTACGCGAGTCTTTCATTCTCTGCGCGCTCCCTGCTTGTTCTTATCACGCGGCAACTGGGCAAGGCCAACAACGGGCATTTGCAGGCTACCTACAGCTATATGCACCGGTTTGGCTTTGCCAGCGAGCACACGCTAAGCCGGTGCCTCAAGGAGTTAATCAGCCGGGGCATGATTTACCGTTCACGCTCTGGCGGATACCAACAAGGCGCTGCGCAATATGCCGTTACCTGGCTATCAGTCACCAACAAGGAAGGGTTGTTTTTGGCTGGCTTTAAGCCGTGCGCGTGGCGCGAATGGAAGCCTGAAGAAAAAAATTCACCCCCCTCAAAAATGCAGGACACCCACTGCAAAAATGGCATACGGGCTACCCATGCAACTGCAAAAAGTGCAGCTACATGCCCCCCCAAAAGTGCAGACATTGAATTAATACCATGTAGGGGCAAGTTTTCTACCCGTCCAGCAACCAGAGAACCGCTGCACCAATCGGGCAGCATTCACAGTTTATATGTTGCGGCTGGTGGTCGGATGTGGCCAGTCTCAAATTACGCTTGAGGTGAAGGTGACAAAGTAATGAAACAGCAATTTTATGACTTAAAGTTTGAACAGCTACCAGAAGGCGCTGTTCGGCTGGAGCAACGCGACAACGGAGACGCAACCGTCATTAACGCACACCCAGCCCAACTGATCCACATAGCGCGTTCTCTGGTGGGTGCCAAGGTAAGTCCAGAAGTACAGCGTACCAAGACACTGGAGCGTCGCCTGCGCTGGCTTTATGACCGTTTCCTCGAATGCTACAAGGTGTTGCCGCCAGATGAATTATTTGAGCGCTACGCCAATGCACAAGAGTTCTATACCTGGTTGGAGGCAAGCATCGACGTAGCAGCAGAGTATTGCGCCGATCTGACACCATAAAATTCACCAGTGCCGACTAAAGCAAATGGTGACTAACTGAAATTTGCAAGGAATTTTCAACAATGGCTTTCAAAAAAGGACAGAGCGGAAATCCATCCGGTAAGCCCAGGGGCGCGAGGGATAAGAGGACAGAGCTGCGTTTGCTGCTTGAGCCACACCGTGAGGCATTGGTGCAGCTTGTCGTGGACAAAGCCCTTGCTGGCGATGGAGCTGCCCTGCGCATCTGCATTGATCGCCTGATCGCACCTGTGCGCAGCAATCCGGTGCGGATTGAAAACTTTACGGGAACGCTGGCAGAACGGGGTGAGGCGGTGATAGCGGCCATTGGAAAGGGCGAGCTGGGCATCGACGAGGCTTCCGCATTGATGTCTGTGCTTCAAAGTCAGGCGCGGATCATCGAAGCATCCGAGCTGGATGCCCGTATCGCCGCATTGGAAAAGGTGCTTTTGAATTGAGGAAAATAAAATGAACATGTCGATCAGCAGGGCTAAGCGGTTGGAAATTTTAGAGGGTCACGCGAATAGGCAGAATAGTGAACCCTTGGACATTGTGCGGGTGTTTGTCAACGTTGATGGCAGTATCGCAGGCGCATCACGACGTGGTAAGCACGGGGAACGGGTGCCGGTCAGCGAGGCCGAGTTGGCAGACATTCTCCGTATTACTACTTAGGCTACAGGGAAGGCACTTGAAATGGCAGCCAGAGAAACAGGCGTCATCAGAAAGTTCTTTGCGGGCGATAGGCAAGCCGCAGAGGGTTATGTCGATATTGCCCGCAAAGAGCTCGGCATACTAAAAGAACAGATGTCGTTTAATAACCTGCAAGTTCTACGTCGCACCGTTCAATTATCGGACGGCACAATTATTATTGTCAGGTCTATTTTCGGTCAGGATGACGTGTTCATAACAGTGCCAATCATTGAGGAAGAGTCTGAACCAGAAACACAGCAAGTTGCCAAAAAACAAAGTAGGGTTATCGATTTCGTCGGCGTGGCGATGCCAAACCCGGTGCCGTATCGGGGAGTGGGTATTGTGGTGACGACAGTGGATGGGGTCAAATCAACCTACGTCATGGCCTCCGATGGTACGGTGCTGGCTAGCGAAGTGCAGAATGTTGTTGGTGGGCAGACTCAGTATGTTCCAGATATAGTGTGGAACGGCGAAGGCTCCGTCAATATGTATGTGCACTCGGCAGTACCCGCCAATTTTAATCATCAACTCACATTCACCGTGCCTGATGATTGTATCTCTCCTGAGCCACCGGTTTCACCATCATCCATGTTCAATGCTCGTCGCAAAGCATGGTTACTGAAAAACTCCAACGAGTTCATGGCTGCGCTCAAGGGTAATTTCCAACCCGGCGCAGTAGGCGTGACGCGCGCTGAATTGCAGACTGGGGCGCTTCCGGCGAGCTGGGATTATCTGATTAAATCTAGGTATGGGGATAGTTACGAATCGTTCACATTGGCTGATGGTTCACATGCTGGACGACATACGAAAATGCCGATTGTGATGAGTGTGACAACTGTGGATACAGTGTTGAGTGACACAAGTGCGGGATTTTCCATACAGGATTTGGATATTTTGCTGATAGTGTCGACTGACATAGGTCCGCTCTTGGCCCTAGCGGGTACGATTGTAACGCAGCGCGCCGCAACGTTTCAGTACGTGGATGCGAATGGTGTGAACCAGACGGAGACTGTTAATGGGACACTGACGCAGGTGGCGACTCATCACCATAATTCCGCTAACGCGTTGGTTGTTACCATCGAATTCACATACGCTAATTGGTACGTGCCAAATAATACGCACATTATCTCCCCTAATGTCGCCCCTGGTCTAGAATCACTGTTGCCACATCAGTTCATTCTTGACCGGTCAAACTTGGGCATCGGCTTTGGCGGCATCGGCTTTGGCGTCGGACTACTTTGGAACGGCGTGGTGGAGGGAGGCTATACTGCTAACATGTCAGACATCGAAGTTATTGAGATCAATATTTTCGATCTGCATGACATTCTAGGTTTTAATTCCATAGGATTCGTGCCCGCAATACCTGTGTTATCAAATACCCTAGTTGGCACCGCCGCCCCGCTCTATTTGCAGTACCACAACACCGTCCTACCACAGTACGTTAGCAACACCGCCCAATCATCAACCGTGATGAACAACAGCGGCATGTACGGCATCAAGCAGATAGAACTATGCCTCTTCGGGCCGGCCCCAGACGGCCAAGCGATCGGCATATTCCCAGACCCAACCGATGCGGATGGCGCGACCCAGATTGCCTACTATGGCGAGGCATCATTACTGTTCGATTGGGCACAGGGAAAAATTACGATGCTTAGTTGGAACCCGCGCAAGGATGAGAATGGTAACGATGCACCTACCATCATCAATCTCCCTGATGGCGTGAAGTACCACAATAATAACGGCACGTTGCAGTTCACTGGGCTTGCTGATTTTGCATCTGGCTTGGCCGCGTATAACTGCGCCATTGGCTACGTCTGGGATCAGCCTGCCGACCTATGGCCTGACGTGAATGAGTATCTGCTGGCCAAGATTGCACTGCTTAATTCTGGCGGTGGGGATACGGTGCTAAACGAAATAATTACGCAGGCGCTTAACTTAAAAATGAAATGAGCGATTCAAGGCTGCCAATTCGACTCTTAGCGTCCTTCGTTACATTGACCGCTATGGCCATGACGGCGGTGGCCGCGTGGGACAGAGGCGGGACGGCGGTTGACAAGGCGCTACTGATGGCAATGTCGATCGTGATTGTCCTGGCTGTTCATTTGCTTCTGGCAATGTCTCGGCAACCTGCTGCTTGGCTGGTGTGGGCTGGCTGCCTAGTCTGCGCGATATACGGGCACCTCACCTTTTTCACTCATGCAAGCCTGCGCGCCGGCGACATCCGGGCGCAGCAATCCGCCCTTGTGGTCGGTACAGAGCGCCAGATCAAAACAACACGCGAAGCCATGGCAGAGATCAAAGCAAGGCCGGTCGCTACGGTAGCGGCAGAGTTGGCCGTAACCAGTGACAGGCGGGAGCGTGCGGCACTCCGCGAGGAGATTGCAGAAGGCCGACGCACGGAGGCGCTACGGGACGACCTGGTGCGCTTATCAGGCGTTTCCACCACGGCACAGGTATCGGGATCATCTGATCCGGTAACGGCACGACTTGCGGAAGTCACAGGCTACAGTGAAAGTGGAGTCGCGGTGGCAATCGGAATAACTTTTTCAATCCTGATTGAATTGATTGGGGCGCTGTTGTGGTACGAGGCTTTGCGTCGAACTGATGAGGGCGTTACTGTCACAGGTACGGAAGAAATCCACACCCAGCCACCCGTTACTGATGGCGTTACTCACCCTGTTGCTGACCACGTTACGGCGCTACAGGAGGCCATTCAGTCAGGTAAGTGCCGAAAGACTGTAGCCAGCATCCGCAAGTTTCTTAGATGCGGACAAGTTCGGGCGATGGAGCTGCGAAGGACGCTAAATGTTTGAGTTGATCGAGCGGCACGGGCAGACAGGTGTCCATATCAAAGCGCGATCAGTTTGCCGGATAATGCGCAGCCAACCACTCTCGCGCCATTCTTTGGGCTTCGTCGATCTCCGCCGGGGTAGATCGGGCCTCAAGTTTTTGCAAATTCTGATTTGCTAATGTTATGCCGCCGACCTTTGCGATGAGATACCACATCATCGCCTGCGCGTGATCCCACGGCACTTCTTGACCATTCTGATACATAACGCCCAGCTTGAACTGCGCTACGGCATCCCCGTGATCGGCCAAAGCCCTAGTCTGTTGTAACGCCGTGCCGCGAGATGCAGGCGGGATAAATTCTTTAGTCAAATCCAAAGGAGGTAGCGCCTGTTTACTAAAATTTGGATCAGCGTCGGTGTTTTGTTTGACAGGCGGTGTGACAGGCGTGCCTACCGAATCCCAGTCTTGTGCTACCTGATTTTGGTACTGACTTTGTGAGATTGAATTGGTTACAAAAGCTGTCGCCATGAAGAACGGCAACGAAAGTCCTATAGAAATCGAAAGCGACAGAAAAACTCCGGAGACTCGATTTTTCGTGACTTTCGTTCGTACATAATGGCACAAAGCAAAACCGACAACAAAGCCGAGAGCTGCAGAAACGCCAACTACAAAAGCAGTCGCAGCGGGGGATCCGTGGAAGACTGTTAAGGAGAAATTCTTAAACAACTGTGCCGCCGCAGCTCCAGGAATGATGTCCAAGTAAAATTGTTTCTTTTTTGGAGTTGTAATTTGATCAGAATGGTCTGCCCTCTTAGGCGCATTCGGTTGTGATGTGCTCACTTCACGAGCAGAAGGAACCGCAGCACCGCACTTTGAACAAAACATGTCGCTTGCGCTTATAGCTATGCCGCATTGCGCACAGAACATAATTGACTTCCCTTTGTGGCCATTTCCCTTGGCGAAGTTTACTCCGGAAATGAAACAACCCCATAAGGGGGTAGCGTAATCGGCGATGGGGTAACTATGGGGGTAACAGCCTGTACTATGATTGACAACATCAAACAATGGTGCGGTTTGTGGATTGTTTTAGAGTGGTGGACTGAACGGCGCTAGCGCATGTTTTTTTGGCGGGCGTGGCCCATCAAAGGTCTCTTTGCCACTATTTTCTGTTGGGTGAAACGGGACTTTCGTTGTTTGATTGTTGAGCTTTCACGGCCTGTTCTTGCCTGACCATTTCCTTTACCTGTTCGCGCTTGTCGGCAGGTACTTTACTGAAGGCATGGTACTTCTCGCGTGCAGCTTGACGTTGCTCGGCAGTCAGGTTG
>DASRWN010000066.1:0-16019 GCA_035654595.1 Gallionella sp.
GCTCACCAGCCCGCGTCTGCTGTTGATGGATGAGCCGCTCTCGGCGCTGGACAGCGCCAGCAAGCAGGAGATATTGCCTTATCTGGAGCGTTTGCATACCGAGCTGGAGATTCCGGTGTTGTATGTGAGCCACGCGCTGGACGAAGTGGCGCGGCTGGCCGATCATCTGGTGTTGCTGGAAAGAGGACGCGTTATCGCCAGCGGCGCATTGAGTGACACTCTGGGGCGGCTGGATTTGCCCACCGCTCATCTGGATGATGCCGGTACCGTGATTGATGCCGTCATAGCGGTTCACGATGCGACTTATCACCTCACCCGACTGGATTTTTCCGGCGGCAATTTGTGGGTGAGCAAGATAGAGCGTGATGCCGGTGGTGCGGTGCGGGTACGTTTACTGGCACGCGATGTGAGCATTGCGACCGTGATGCCGCAACATTCCAGCATCAGCAACGTTCTCTTGTCACGCATCAGCGAGATTCAAGACGAAGGGCTGGATCGTGTCACCCTGCGGCTGGTGATTGGTGGTGAGCATGTGCTGCTGTCACGCATCACGCGCCGTTCGCGCGACCAGCTTGGCCTGGCGGCAGGCATGGAAGTGTATGCACAGGTGAAGAGCGTGGTGTTGATCGCGTGAAATAAAAAGACCAGCACTGGCTGGTCTTTGTTATCTATTGCGAATGCCGATCTTGCTGGCAGATGGTGAGTCATTTCACAACTACAAACACAACACAACGATAGCGTTGAACTGCTATTTTTCTCCTCCCGAGAGATATTGGATTACGTGCAAACCTTAACATTCGGGGCGAATCGTAGCACAGTATTTTGTGTATACAAGGGCGATTTGCTAGAATCTATACCCGACTTATTTACTCAGTTTCATTATGGCGCCAGCGCCCGGCTATTGTGACTTTCCGCCCGCTATCCTGAGTTCGGGATGCGCTTGAATACACAATAGAAACCACCTTGCCTGAAAATATCCGCGTGAGCAAAAAACTTTACATCAAAACATTTGGTTGCCAGATGAACGAGTACGACTCGGCCAAAATGGCGGATGTGCTGCGTGCCTGCGAGGGTATGGAGCAGACCGACAAGCCGGAAGAGGCCGATGTAATCCTGTTCAACACCTGCTCGATCCGTGAAAAATCCGAGGAAAAGGTGTTCTCCGATCTGGGCCGGGCGCGCCCGCTCAAACTGGCCAATCCGGATTTGCTGATCGGCGTGGGCGGCTGTGTAGCCAGCCAGGAAGGTGCGGCAATCGTGCAGCGTGCGCCCTATGTGGACGTAGTGTTCGGGCCGCAGACCTTGCACCGCTTGCCGCAATTGCTGGCAGCGCGGCGCGCAACCGGAAAGCCGCAAGTCGACATCAGCTTTCCGGAAATCGAAAAATTCGATCATTTGCCCACGCCGCAAACGACTGCGGGCACGGCATTTGTGTCGATCATGGAGGGATGCAGCAAATACTGCACCTTCTGTGTCGTGCCCTATACGCGCGGCGAAGAGGTGTCACGTCCCTTGGCAGACGTGCTGCGTGAAGTGCGTGAACTGGTTGCGCAAGGTGTGCAGGAAGTCACCCTGCTGGGACAAAATGTAAATGCCTACTGCGGTGAAAGTGAAGACGGCGAAACAGTGGATTTTGCTTTCCTGTTACAGGCTGTTGCTGCTTTGCAGGGCATAGCGCGCGTGCGTTACAGCACTTCGCATCCCAGAGACATGACACAACGGTTGATTGATGTGTACGCCACGACACCTGAGCTGGTCAACCATTTGCATCTGCCGGTGCAGTCCGGCTCGGATCGCATTCTGGCGGCGATGAAGCGCGGTCATACCGTGCTGGAATATAAATCAATTATTCGCAGAGTGCGGGCGATACGCCCCGATATTTGCATCACGTCGGATTTTATCGTCGGTTTTCCGGGCGAGACCGAGCAGGATTTTGCCGCTACCATGAAATTGATCGACGAGATTGGTTTCGACAACAGTTTCAGTTTTTTATATAGCCCACGCCCCGGTACGCCGGCCGCCGAGTTGCGCGACGATACGCCGCACGAAGTGAAAGCGTTGCGTCTGAAGCGTTTGCAGGAGCGCATTGCGGAACAGGAAGCGCAGATCGCGCAAGGGATGTTGGGCAGCACCCAGCGTGCGTTGGTCGAGGGCGTATCAAAAAAGGATAGCCAGGAATTGGCCGCGCGGACTGACAACAATCGGGTCGTGAATTTTAGCGGCTTGCCGGAACTGATCGGTCACTTTATCGAAGTGAAGATCACTCAAGTGGTGAGGCACACCTTGCGCGGCGAATTGGTAACGAGCGCGTGATGAAAAAAACAGCCGCTAAACATTTGGCGAACAAACTGTTCCTGGCGGTGCAATATGCCACGGACAGTCTGGATGATCTGCCGAGCCGTGGGCAATTACGCCGTTGGGTCAAAAGTGCGTTGCAACAGGATGCCAGCGTCACGTTGCGCATCGTCGACGCGGCGGAAGGGCGCGAACTGAATAAAAATTATCGCGGCAAAGATTACGCAACCAATGTGCTCACTTTTGTTTATGCAGATGCCAAGCCGCCTGCCTGCGATATCGTGATTTGCGCGCCGGTAGTCAAGAAAGAAGCTGCCGCGCAACGCAAAGTCCTGTTGGCGCATTATGCGCACCTCACTATTCACGCCATGCTGCATTTGCACGGCTACAGTCATGACAATGATGTCGATGCCGCACAGATGGAGGCATTGGAAACTGATCTAATGGTAAAATTGCGCCTTGCAGATCCTTATCGAACAACCCGGCATTAGCAATGGACGACCCCGAGAGTAATAAACCTGGCCTGCTGGAACGTCTTTCCACCCTGCTGTTGCGTGAACCGGAAGACCGTGAACAGCTTGTTACGCTGTTACATTCCGCTTATGAGCGGAATTTGCTGGATGCAGACGCCCTTTCCATGATGGAAGGTGTGTTGCAAGTTTCAGAACGGCAAGTGCGCGAAATCATGATTCCGCGCGCGCAAATGGATGTCATCGACATCAGTCAGCCGCCGGAAAAATTCATCCCATTTGTGATTGAAACTGCGCACTCGCGCTTCCCTGTCGTAGACGGTGATAAAGACAACATCATCGGCATTTTGCTGGCGAAAGATTTGCTGCGTCATTACGCAGGAGAAAAGTTCGACGTGCGCGACATGTTGCGCCCGGCCGTGTTTGTGCCGGAGGCGAAACGCCTGAATATATTGTTGCGCGACTTTCGCAGCAACCGCAATCACATTGCGCTGGTGGTGGATGAATACGGCGGCGTGTCAGGCATGGCAACCATCGAAGATGTGCTGGAGCAAATCGTTGGCGACATCGAAGACGAATACGATTTTGATGATGGCGAAGACAACATTATTGCTGATGGCACCGGCGCGTATCGCGTCAAGGCGGACACCGAGATCGCCGATTTTAATGCCGCGCTTGGCACAGAGTTTGGCGACGAGGAATATGACACGGTGGGAGGGTTAGTGCTGCAAGTTGTCGGGCAACTGCCAAAACACGGCGATCATATCAGCCTCGGTGGGCTTGCTTTTACGGTGCTGCGAGTGGATAGCCGCAGGTTGTATTCGTTGTTGGTGGAACGGAAGAATACCGAAAAACCTGATTAGCTAATCGTGCCATAGTTGTGCAGAGGCCTTTTTAAAACTGCTCATTCTCGCCCAGATATCGCCACTGACCGGCTGGCAAATCACCCAGCTTCACCCTGCCGATACGGATACGTTTCAGAGCAGTGACTTTTAACCCGACCAGCTCACACATGCGGCGGATTTGGCGCTTTTTCCCCTCACGTAATACAAAACGTAACTGATCTTCATTCTGCCAGATCACTTTGGCCTGCTTCAGATATTCTCCGTCCAGTTTGAGTCCCTGATTGAGCAGAGCCAACCCGCTGTCTTCCAGTTTTCCCTGTACGCGCACCAGATATTCCTTGTCCACTTTGGAATCTTCGCCGACCAGTTGTTTGGCGATGCGGCCATCCTGTGTGAGTACCAATAAGCCTTGTGAGTCAATATCCAGGCGGCCTGCCGGCGCAAGGCCGAGAAACTGGCTGCGATGAAAACGCAGCGGCGATTGATCTTCTGTCCAGCGTGTGGATTGATCGAGCAGGGTGATTGCCGGTTTGTAGTTGTGCTCGGCTTGTCCCGACACGTAGCCAACCGGTTTGTTAAGCAGGATGGTCACACGCTGCTGTTGGGTGTTCTGTGCGGCGGTGCGCAAGGTCACTTGCTGGGTGGGATAGACCTTGCTGCCCAGCTCGTTGACCGGCTCCCCATCGACTTCTACCCAACCTTTTTCGATGTAACCATCCGCCTCACGGCGTGAGCAAAGACCAAGCTCGGACATGCGTTTAGAAAGACGAATTTTTTCCATAAGCGCGATTTAAGCACAAAGCGGAACCCTGCGAGAAATAAAAAGTACGACACCATGATACCGCACCCGGCTGTCTGCCCATATCTCAGGGCGATTGGTCGTAGCCGCGTTGAATCGGTTATGCTTCGGGCATGTTGCGAAATATGGATGGCGTGCATGGCACGCTGATGGAGCATAAAAAATACGGTTTGGCCTTTTTGGCGGGCGCAATCTGCGTGTTCGGCTTTGCGCCGTTCGGCATTTTCCTTTTGCCGGTGTTGGCGCTCGCGGTTTTATTTACGTTGTGGATGCGTGCCGCCACGCCCGGTGTAGCGGCACGTCTGGGCTTTGCTTTTGGTCTGGGCTTATTCGCTGCGGGCGTGGCCTGGATTTATGTTGCGCTGCACGATTATGGCGGCATGGCATTATGGCTGGCGCTGCTTGCCACGTTATTGTTTGCCGCGTTCCTGGCTCTTTTTACGGCGCTGGTCGGCTATGCGCAAGCGCATTTTGCCGCAGCAGGATGGATGCGCGCGATATTGGTGATGCCGGCATTATGGGTGTTGACCGAATGGCTGCGCGGCACGATTTTCAGCGGCTTTCCGTGGTTGACGCTCGGCTATGCACACAGCAACAGCCCGTTGGCAGGTTATGCGCCGTTGCTCGGCGCATACGGTGTATCGCTGGCGGCGGCAATCAGCGCGGGGTTGCTGGCGTATGGCTCGCAAAACCTAAAAGCTTTTCGAAGTGTCCGCGTGGCACCGTTGATTCTGGTGGTGTTGTGGTCAGGCGGCGCATTGCTGCGCACTGTCGCGTGGACGCAGCCGCACGGTGAACCGTTCAGCGTCGCTTTGCTGCAAGGCAACATTGCGCAAGACCTCAAGTTCAATGAAGATGCGCTGGTCGGAACATTGGAAACATACCGGCGCATGGTGCTGGAGAGTGACGCGCGCTTGACTGTGTTACCTGAAACTGCGCTGCCTTTACTGCGTAACGAATTGCCGCAAAATCTGGCTGAGCAGCTGCGTAATCACG
This sequence comes from Gallionella sp., assembly GCA_035654595.1. GTDB lineage: Bacteria > Pseudomonadota > Gammaproteobacteria > Burkholderiales > Gallionellaceae > Gallionella. Next base: position 5,406 of record DASRWN010000066.1, read on the forward strand.
CCAGAAAAAATGGCGGCGACGTGCTGGTCGGTTCTTTCGAGCATGTTGATGGCGGCTACTACAACAGCGTGTTTACGCTGGGCAGCGCGGACGAGCAGCACTACCGTAAACATCATCTGGTGGTATTTGGCGAATTCATTCCATTGCGTCCGTTGCTTGGCTGGTTCATCAATGAAATACTCAATATTCCGATGGGCGATCTGGCGCGCGGCGATGCACGGCAAATTCCGCTTGAAGTCGCCGGGCAGCGCATCGCGGTGAACATCTGTTACGAAGACGTATTCGGTGAAGAGATCATCCGTGCCCTGCCGCAGGCAACCATATTGGTGAACGTCACCAACGATGCATGGTACGGCCATTCCTTTGCCGCCGCGCAGCACAACCAGATGTCGCAAATGCGTGCGCTGGAAAGTGGCCGCATGATGTTGCGTGCCACTAATACCGGTGTCACTGCCATCATTGGCGTCAACGGTGAAGTGTTGCAACAACTGCCGCAACATCAAGAGGGCGTGTTGCTCGGCATGGCGCAGGGTTATGTCGGCAGCACCCCTTATGCGCGCTGGGGTAATGTGCTTGTCATGTCGCTGCTGGTGTTGATGCTGATTTACGTCTGGGCGCGCCGCCAACGTATTTCCTTTCCCCTGTGAGAGAGATGAACTGGGTCTGTTACTTGTTGCGCTGCGCGGATGATACGCTGTACTGCGGCGTGACCAATAATCTGGACAAGCGCATTGCCGCGCACACCGCTGGCACGGCGGCCAAATACACTCGGGCGCGCAGGCCGGTGGAGCTGGTGTTTATGCAGGATTGCAGCGATAAGTCTGCCGCATTGAAGCGCGAGATGGAGATTAAAAATTTGTCGCGGACTGAAAAGCTGGCACTCATCAGGCTAACGGCAACTCTTGAAAACCAGTAAAATGTGCGCATTCGTCATCGCCTGAAAATAATTCAATGCTCACCTTTCAGCAAATTATCCTGACGTTGCAAAATTATTGGGACAAGCAAGGCGCAGCCCTGCTGCAACCATATGATATGGAAGTGGGTGCAGGCACTTCACACACCGCCACGTTCTTGCGTGCACTGGGCCCGGAGCCTTGGAAAGCTGCCTATGTGCAGCCTTCACGCCGCCCTAAAGATGGCCGTTATGGCGAAAATCCCAACCGCTTACAGCACTACTACCAATTCCAGGTGGTGTTAAAACCTGCCCCGGCCAATATCCTCGAGCTGTATCTCGGCTCGTTGCAGGAGCTCGGCTTTGATCTGAAAAAAAATGATGTGCGTTTCGTCGAAGATGATTGGGAAAATCCTACGCTGGGTGCGTGGGGCTTGGGTTGGGAGGTGTGGCTGAACGGGATGGAGGTAACGCAGTTTACCTATTTTCAGCAGGTTGGCGGCATCGACTGTAAACCGATTACCGGCGAAATCACTTACGGTCTGGAGCGTTTGGCGATGTATCTGCAAGGCGTGGAAAATGTTTTCAATTTGACTTGGACATCGGGCGTCACCTACCGCGATGTGTTTCACCAGAATGAAATTGAGCAATCTGCTTACAACTTCGAACACAGCGATGTGGAGTTCCTGCTTGGCACGTTTGGCAGCCACGAAAAACAGGCGCAGTATTTAATGCAACAACAACTGGTGCTGCCGGCCTATGAGCAAATCCTGAAGGCTGCGCACACCTTTAATTTGCTGGATGCTCGCGGTGCGATTTCAGTCACCGAGCGCGCCGCTTATATTGGCCGCATCCGTAATCTGGCGCGCAGCGTGGCGCAAAGTTATCTGGAAAGCCGTGCCAGAGTCGGGTTCCCGATGGCGCCGCGCGATTGGGCAGCAGAAGTGTTGGCAAAAATGGAAGAGAAGGCGGTGCAGGCATGAGCGTGAAGAATTTGCTCGTCGAACTGCTGGTTGAAGAATTGCCACCGAAGTCGCTGAAAGAACTTGGCGAGAATTTTGCTGCTGTATTGTTTGCCAGTCTCAAAGATCAGGATTTGGCAAGCAGTGCTGCCGTTATGACGGCTTATGCCACACCGCGCCGTCTCGCAGTGCACGTCACGGATGTTACAGAGCAGGCCGCCGACAAATCGGTATCGCAAAAGCTGATGCCGGTGGCGGTGGGTCTGGATGCGAATGGACAAGCCACCCCCGCTTTACTCAAGAAGCTCGCCAGTTTCGGCGCGGATGTTTCGGTTGTCCCGCAACTCAAGCGTGCAATGGATGGCAAGACGGAAACGTTGTTCTTTGATAACGTAGTGAAAGGGGTAACGCTTGCTGAAGGATTGCAGATGGCGATTGATGTGGCGATTGCCAAGCTGCCCATCGCCAAGGTGATGACCTATCAACTCGCCGACGGCTGGAGCAGCGTGCGGTTTGTGCGTCCTGCACACGGGCTGGTTGCGCTGCATGGCACGGATGTTGTGCCAGTGAAAGTTTTGGGTCTGGAGGCGAGGAACACCACACAGGGTCACCGTTTCATGTCGTCGGGGATGATTCGTATAAGAGAGGCGGATTCTTATGCCGAACAATTATTGAACGAAGGTAAAGTCATCGCCAATTTTGCCGAGCGGCGGGCGTCCATAGTGAAGCAATTGGAATTGTTCAAAGTAAGCAAAGAAAGCGACGAGATCATCCGCCCGGATGCGTTGCTGGACGAAGTAACTGCGCTGGTTGAATGGCCGAAAGTTTACGAATGCCATTTTGACCATGAATTTTTGAGTGTGCCGCAAGAGTGTTTGATTTTGACGATGCAGACCAACCAGAAATATTTCCCATGCACCCTGAATGGTGTGTTGCGTAACCGGTTCCTGGTGGTTTCCAATGTCGAAACTGCCGAACCCGCATCCATTGTTGGCGGTAATGAGCGCGTGGTGCGGCCGCGTCTGGCAGATGCAAAATTCTTCTTCGATCAAGACAGGAGAAAGACGCTAGGTTCACATGTGAAAAGTTTGGACAAGGTGATGTACCACAACAAGCTCGGTACGCAAGGTGCGCGCATGCAGCGGGTCAGTGCGATTGCCAAAGCCATTGGCGAACAGTTGGGCGGGGAAACCTTGGCCACATTAGCAGGCGAAACCGCCCGGCTGGCCAAGGCCGACCTGCTGACCGATATGGTCGGAGAATTTCCTGAGCTGCAAGGCATTATGGGGCGCTATTACGCGCAGCACGATGGGCTGAGCGACGAAATCGCATTCGCCATCGAAGATCATTACAAGCCGCGCTTCGCGGGTGACATTTTGCCGCGCAATATGGTGGGCATTTGCGTGGCATTGGCCGACAAACTGGAAACATTGGTCGGCATGTTCGGTATCGGGCAGATGCCAACCGGAGACAAAGATCCGTTCGCGTTGCGCCGTCATGCACTGGGGGTAGTCCGTATATTGATTGAGCGCGATTTGCCGATTGGTGTGCGGAGGTTGATTGACATTACGCAGGAAGCAATGCCCGGAAATGTTCGAGGAAATTGGGTAGAGCCACTTGATTTTATTCTGCATAGGGCATCCGGTTACTTCGAAGAGCGTGGCTTTCCGGCACGGGCGGTAAGGTCTGTACTCTTACCATTTGGCGCTGCTTCGCCATTGGGTCAATTGCTCTCAATCGTTGAGGCTGCCTCGGTATTTATTGCTAGCCCGGAAGGCCAATACTTGGCCGAGGCGAACAAGCGCATCACGAATATTCTCAAAAAATCCGGCTTTGAGGTTCCATTTAGAATGTCTCCAGAGGATTTGCCGGAAGCTCCTAATGCCGCTCTTTTTCGACAAGACGAGGAGCGATCCTTATTTTCATCTCTGCTTGCCGCTGGCGATAAGTCTCTAAAATTGCGTGAAGAAAAACGCTTTGCCGAGGCACTTTCTGCGCTCGCTCCGTTGAGCCAGCCAACCAAAGCTTTTTTCGATAAAGTGATGGTCAATGTTGATGAACCGGAGATTCGTGATAATAGAATCACTCTGCTCCAACATGCGCGCGCGTATATGAATCAGGTTGCTGATCTAAGCCTAATGGCTGAATGACTATGAAACTCATTATTCTCGACCGCGACGGTGTCATCAATTTCGATTCCGATCAATTCATCAAGAGCCCGGAAGAATGGAAGCCGATCCCCGGCAGCCTGGAGGCGATTGCGCGTTTGAATCAAGCCGATTATCGCGTGGTGGTGGCGACCAATCAGTCCGGTATCGGGCGCGGGCTGTTCGACATGCCGACGCTGAACGCGATACACGACAAGATGTATAAAGCCTGCGCGCTGGCCGGTGCGCGCATTGATGCAGTTTTCTTCTGTCCACATACCGCAGATAGTAATTGTCATTGCCGTAAACCGAAGGCGGGCATGCTGGAAGAAATTGCAGCACGTTATAACGTCAATCTGGCCGGTGTGCCTGCGGTAGGCGATTCGCTGCGCGATCTGAGTTGTGCCGCCAAAGTGGGCGCGCGGCCAATATTGGTGCTGACCGGAAAAGGCGTAAAGACTTACGCCCAAGGCGGTTTGCCAACCGGCACTCAAGTCTTTAGCGATCTTGCGGCAGTGGTTCCCGATCTGGTATAGGCCGATATGCTGGCCATACGCTCGCTAATCTTTTTGTTGTTGCAAATCATTATTACCCCGCTGTTTTCTATCCTCGCGTTGCTGACCTTTCCGCTGCATCCCGTGACACGTTATCGCGTCATTTCGCAATGGGCAAAATTGATGCTGGTGTTGTTGCGTGTCGTGTGCGGGATACGTTATGAAGTGCGCGGCATCGAGAATTTACCGAAGCAACCCTGCATCGTACTGTGCAAACATCAATCGACATGGGAAACCCTGGCGTTACAAAAAATCTTTCCCCCGCAAGTGTGGGTATTGAAGCGTGAGCTGTTGTGGATACCCTTTTTCGGTTGGGCGCTTGCCTTGACCAGCCCCATCGCCATCAAACGCAGCGACGGAAAAGGTGCGATGATGCAGTTGCTCAAACAAGGTAGAGAAAGGCTGGCGCAAGGGTTTTGCGTGGTGCTCTTTCCGGAAGGAACGCGGATACCGTTCGGGCAGCGCGGCAAATACAAGATCGGCGGCGCACTGTTGGCAGTGAGTAGCGGCGTGCCTGTCGTACCGGTGGCGCATAATGCCGGAAGGTTGTGGGGGCGCAATGCATTCGGCAAACACCCGGGCCTGATCACCATGAGTATTGGTGCGCCGATTGAGACTCAGGGTGCCAAGGCAGAAGAGATCAATGCGCGTGTCGAACAGTGGATAGAGAACGAAATTCAGCAGTTGTCCCATTGATGCCAAAGCGAGCACGCGATCCCGATAATTTATCCGGCGTTGAACAGCGCGCCACCATTCTCGCCGGGAAAAATATTTCCTATACTTTAAAGCGAACCGGTCGGCGTCGCAGTATTGGCCTGCGCATTGATGACTGCGGCCTGACTGTCAGCGTCCCGTTGCGCGCTTCCGAGAAGTGGCTACACAGTGTGTTACAGGATAAAGCGCATTGGGTGGTAGAAAAACTGGCCGGCTGGCAGACCAGCAAACCAATAGAGACAAGCTGGTTGGATGGCGACGCGATTTCTTATCTGGGCGAATTGCTGACTTTGCGTGTGGTGCAGAGTTTATTTCCAACTGCCGCGCTGCGACGCGATGGTGAGTTGTGGGTGTATGTGACGAACGGTTGTACGCAGACGCACATTGATCAGGCAGTTCTGGACTGGTATCGGCACACAGCTTTGCCATTGTTCAAACAGCGCGTGGCCTATTTTCAGGCGCTGCTGAAAGTTGCCCCACGTGCAGTGAAATTATCGCAAGCGAAAACCCAGTGGGGAAGTTGTACCGCGCAAGGATCAATACGGCTTAATGTTTATCTGATCAGGTTGCCGCTATATTTGATCGATTATGTGGTGGTGCATGAGTTGGCACATTTGCGCGAGTTGAATCACTCGGCGGCATTCTGGCGGGTGGTGGGAAGCGCTTGCCCTGACTATTTGAAGTTGCGCGCAGAGCTCAAGGCTGTTTCATTGAGTTAGAAAATCAGCCGCTCACCTTGTGAGGAAAATAATTCGGCCAGTTTGGAAAATAGCTCACTGCCATCGCGATGGCTTTCCCAGCGGGAGTTCTGCCAGCCGAAATGAAAACCACCCGATTTTGCTGCGACCCATATTTCCTGATTCAGGTCGTGGCGATTGATGATGATTTTGCTGCCATTATCAAATTCCACCTCAAGCAAGTTGCCGCTGCGGTTGCAATCGGCCGCGTTACATTGTTTATCCACGGCTGCTTCGATGCGCGCCAATGCGACATCGGCCAGTTGATTAAATTCGCTTTCGGTCATGTTTTAATCCAGAGATATTCCGGAATCGACGTTGCCATTGTCACATTTTTGCGCAGCGTAACCACGGATTAATTCTTTTTTTCCTCGGATAGTATTTCGCGCAATTCGTGTATGTCGCTTTCTATGGAGGAAAGCTGGTAAAAATTTCCGCCGGCCTGTTTGGCAAGCTCAAGCTGTTCTGCCGCACCGCGTAAATCTCCTTGCCAGTAATAGCTATAGGCCAATGCCTGATGTTGCTCCAGCGGCTTGCCCAATATTGTATAGGCGCGTGCCCGCAAGGCGTACAGTTTTGCGTCGTTGGTGTCATTGGTGATCTTGTTGTTGAGCAGCTTGACGGCAGTTTCCGCCTGGTTTTTTTGCAGCAATAAATCGACATATTCGTAAATCAAGGCGCGATGGTGCGGAAAATTCTGCACGGCATCCTGGTAAAAAGCCATAGTCACCTGATCGTTTTTTGCCGCGCGCAGTACTTGTCCGGCAAGCGTTTCTATCATCGGGTTATTTTTGGCTTGCTTGCGCAAGGTGTCCAGTTCTGCTGTTGCACGCTTGATATCATTGTTGCGCAATAAGGAACGAACCAGGCCGTAGCGTTGCGCGACTGGATTGCCAAATTTTTGCGTATATAGCGCATCGTTAAAATGGCTCACTGCACTTGTCGGGCTTTGTTGCGCGGCAATCAGTTTGGTGCGCACCAGTTGAAAATCCAGACTATCCGGAAGGAGACGATAGGGTTGCTTGTGGATGCGGTTTTCAATTTCAGCGATGCGATCACTGGTGACAGGGTGAGTGCGCAAATAATTTGGCGCATTGCCGTCCAGCACGCGAGTAGCGTTTTGCAAGCGCTCCAGAAACGCTGGCATCGCGTGGGTATCGAAGCCGGATTTTTCCAGAAGTTGTAAGCCGATTCGGTCTGCTTCCTGCTCGTTGGCACGGGTAAAATCGAGCTGCTTTTGTATTGCATAAGCCTGCGATCCGGCAAGCGTTGCCTCGGTGGCCTGGGAGCTGTCTCGTGCGGCCAGTATGGCGAGGACGATAGCGGCCACCGAAATCAACCCGTTATTTTGTTGGGCGTCCAGCAAGCGTGCATAGTGGTGCTGCGTAACGTGGGAAATTTCGTGGCTTAACACCGAAGCCAGCTCTGATTCGCTTTGTGTGGTGAGCATCAGTCCAACATTGACGCCCACATAGCCGCCCGGAATGGCGAAAGCATTGATGCTGTAATCATTGATGGCAAAAAATTCAAAACGATGTCCCGGTTCGCTGCTGAAATCGACCAGCTTGCCGCCTATGTCATTCAGGTAGTCGTTCACCTCAGTGTCATCCAGAAACTCGCTGCTGGCGCGGATTTGCAACAGACTCTGTAATCCGATCTGGCGCTCTTGCGCCGGGCTGATAAACCTTTGCGAGACATCTCCCAAATCGGGTAATCCTTCACCGGCGACGTAAGGAGAGAAACACAGGAGTAATAACAGGGGCAATTTCTTCATGGTAGCTATGATATTAACATTCGGTCATGGTTCAAATCCGCATCATGCTGGGCTGCTGCGTCTGGACTTTAGTTGGTAAACTGCGCAGAATCGGCCTTCTGACCAAGTTTTACAAAATCATATGGATAAAATCGGCAAGTATGAAGTCGTGCGCGAACTCGGCTCCGGGGCGACCAGCACTGTTTACCTGGCCAATGATCCGTTCACCCAACAGCAAGTAGCCATCAAACTGTTCGACTTGAAAAGTTTGCGTAATAGCAAACACGCTAAGGTACTGCGCAAGTTATTGATGACCGAAGCGTCGCTGGCGGGAAAGCTGTCGCATCCTCATATCGTCAAGATACAGGATGCGGAAATGGAGGGCGACGTTAACTATATGGTGATGGAATACGTCGAAGGCAGTACGCTGGAAAAATATGCTGAAGTTGATAACTTGCTGTCAATCAGCACTATCGCAGAAATTACCTATAAATGCTGCAAAGCGCTTGAATATGCGCAGTATCAAGGTGTCATCCACCGTGACATCAAGCCGGCCAATATTTTGTTGCAGGGTGAAACGGATATTAAAATCTCTGATTTTGGTTCGGCTGCGCTGCAAACCCAGGAAACCACCCAGGTCAGCGGGGTTGGCTCACCGGCTTATATGTCGCCGGAGCAGGTAAAAGAACTACCGCTGACGCATCAAACTGATATCTATTCATTGGGTGTGGTGATGTATCGCTTGCTTACCGGCAAGCTGCCTTTTGATGCGAGCAATAATTTCAGCATGGTTTATCACATCATCAATATCGAGTCGCCTCCGCCCAGCACCTATCGTCCAGAGATACCCCCGCAACTGGATGTTATCGTGCAGCGCGCCATGCAGAAAGATACTGCCCAGCGTTATCAATTATGGGATCAGTTCGCACGCGATCTGGTCGGATTTTTTTCGCAGGATGCACCTGCCCATAACGAAATTTTTGATACAGAGAAATTTGATGCATTACGCAACCTGGCGTTCTTCAAGGATTTCAGTGATGTGGAACTTTGGGAAGTTTTGCGTATCAGCATCTGGCATAAAATAAAAGCCGCCGAATACGTTTTGCGCGATGGTGAAGTCGGACAGTCTTTTTATATATTGGCGCAGGGTACGGTCAGGGTAACCAAGCAGGGCAGATTGTTGAGCCTGCTGCACAAAGGAGATTGTTTCGGCGAGATGGCGCATCTCACCGAAAATAACCCGCAGCGCAGTACCGATGTGATCACCAAAAATGATGTGCTATTGATTGAAATCAATCCCGAGGCGTTGGCCCGTGCTACAACTGGTTGCCGTTTTCAATTTTATAGTGCTTTCCTGCGGATGCTGGTGAGGCGTCTGGCTGTGGCGAATACACGTATTTCACGCTTGTTGGCAGAGCAGACTTTATCTGAAAAGGAATAAAAGTATGGCCGATTTCAAAAATATCACTGTTGCAGAACTGGGAACGATGTTGCGGCAATCAGGAATAAAACTGATTGATGTGCGCACCGATGCCGAGGTTGCGCGGGGCAAAATTCCTCAGGGCATTCCCGTGCCGTTGCATGTTCTGCCGGTACGTCTGAATGAACTGGATAAAAATGGCACCACGGTTTTTTATTGCCAGATGGGTGGACGTTCTGCCCAGGCCGCAGCCTTTGCCGCCGCTAATGGATTTGCCGATGTGTACAATCTGCAGGGTGGTATTACCGCCTGGGCGCATGCCGGTTTACCGGTGGCCGGCTGATGCAATTTGATGTCGAGCTGGATGCGCGTCGGCTGGCGTGTCCGCTGCCGATATTGCGTGCCAAAAAATCGTTGTCGGCAATGTCCAGCGGGCAACTGCTGAGGATTGTTGCCACCGATAAGGAATCGCCAAAAGATTTTGAGGTGTTTTGCCGTCAGACTGGCAATGAACTCGTTTCTTCGACGGACAAAGACGGCGAATTTATTTTTCTGATACGCCGTCGTTAATCGGGTGAAATGAGTCTGCCGCCCGAATCAATTTAGTTTACTGCGTTGTGCCTGAAACTGTGCGAGCATAGCGCCGAATTCTGCCATTCGGGTACGCTCTTGTGCGACCACTGCTGTCGGTGCACGATCCACAAAACCGGGATTTGCCAGCTTGCCCGCCACTTTGGTAAGCTCGTTTTGTAAGCGGGCAATTTCCTTGCCCAGACGTTCGCGCTCGGCGGCGACATCAATTTCAACTTCCAGTATTAACTGAAATGCGCCAACCATGGCGACAGGGGCATCGTTGGCCGACAACGTTGCAACGATACGGACTTCGCTGAGCTTGGCTAAACCAATAATGTAGGGGGCGAGTGTATTGAGTACGGCAACGTCACCCGCAGCAATCAGCGGCACGCGCTGTGCAGGAGACAAACTCATTTCGCTGCGCAATTTTCGACAAGCGGTGATTATTTCCTGCAACACCACAACTTGTTCAATCACTGCCTGGTCTATTTTGGCGGGATTCGATTCGGGATAAGGCTGCAGCATGACGCTGTCACCTTTTTTTCCGGCAAGTGGCGCGATGCTTTGCCATAACTCTTCGGTGATGAATGGAATGATTGGATGCGCCAGACGCAGGATGGTCTCCAGTACACGCACCAGTGTGCGCCGCGTGGCACGCTGCTGGGCAGCGTTGCCGGTGGCAATTTGCACCTTGGCTAATTCCACATACCAGTCGCAATATGCGTTCCATACCAACTCATACACTGCACGTGCCGCCATATCAAAACGATAATCGGTGAAATGCGTCGCCATTTCTGCCTCGGTTTGCTGCAACACACTGATGATCCACTTGTCTGCCGCGGAAAAATCCAGTGGCAGTTTT
>DASRWN010000067.1:0-14438 GCA_035654595.1 Gallionella sp.
TATTGCATACAGCGGGCTGGTGCCTATATCGCCATACACCACACCGATTGCACCTAACATCAGTGTTGACAGCTTTTGTTGCGCAGGTTGCTGACTCATTTATCGTTTGCAGAAATGCTGATTGATCAATCCAGACCGCTCCGCGCTTACCACCAAGCTAACTGTGAAGGGCGACATTGTATGCCAAAATCAAAGTGTGTTCAGCCCATCAATCCGCACGCCGGGGCGGTAGCGGCCATCAACTGCTTGCCAGCGCGATTACCCAATAGCGTGCGAATTTTCCGATAGCTATGAATAATGCCGCTTGCCACGGATTAAATTTTAGCCAGCCCGCACCCAGACATAACGCGTCACCGACCAATGGCACCCATGCGAATAATAAAACGGGTGCGCCATATTGGCGTACCTTACCGACATGCCTGATCGGTTGGGTTTGAGGTAGCAGCCAACCCATGGCGAAAGTGACCATTCCGCCCAGTGTGTTGCCGAGCGAGGCAATGCCGAGTGCGCTCCACAACGTTTCCGGGTAGGCCTTGAGCATCATGAACAACGCGACTTCGGAACCGCCGGGGAGCAGGGTGGCGGCCAGAAAGCTGCTGATGAAAAGGGAAGCAAGGCTCGCCGCTTCACTCATGTGAATGGATTCGATGTCATGTGATCAATCTGGTGGGACAGAAATTTTGTCCGTGAGCGTGGCAGAGCACTATTTTTTGCGTGGCATATACAGATCGGTGATATTTCCTTCGGCAATTTCTGCCGCGAAGCCCAGTGTTTCCGACAAAGTCGGGTGCGGGTGTATGGTCAAACCAATGTCTTCCATGTCTGCGCCCATCTCCAGAGCGAGCACCGCCTCGGCGATCAACTCACCGGCATTCGTGCCGACGATGCCTGCACCCAGAATCCGCCGCGTATGCGGGTCGAGCAACAATTTGGTTGCGCCTTCCTCACGTGCAATGGATAAGGCGCGTCCTGAGGCAGCCCAGGGAAAAGTCGCTTTTTCGTACTCGATGCCCTGCGCTTTGGCCTGTGTTTCGGTCAACCCCATCCAGGCGATCTCTGGATCGGTATAGGCCACCGATGGAATCGTCAATGGTTCGAAAGCCGCCGGATGCCCAGCGATAACTTCTGCTGCTACCTTGGCTTCATGCACTGCCTTGTGCGCCAGCATCGGATCGCCGACGATGTCGCCGATGGCAAAGATGTGCGGCACGTTGCTGCGCATCTGTTGATCCACCGTGATGAACCCGCGCTCGTTGACCGTCACCCCGGCTGCTTCCGCACCGATCTCACGACCGTTGGGGCGTCGCCCCACCGCCATTAATACTCGCTCATACAGTTGCGCCTCCGGCGCCTGCGCGCCCTCAAAATGCACTTTCAAACCTTTCTTGAGCGCCTCGATTTTGCTCACTTTGGTGCTCAGGTAAATTGCTTCGTAGCGCTTTTCAATGCGTTTATGCAGCGGTTTCACCAGATCACGATCCGCGCCCGGCATCAAGCCATCGGCCAATTCCACCACGGTTATTTTGCTGCCGAGCGCGTCATACACGGTTGCCATTTCCAGTCCGATGATGCCGCCGCCGATAATCAACAAACGTTTTGGCACGTCCTGAAGTTGCAAGGCGCCGGTAGAGTCAATGATGCGCGGGTCATCATAGGGAAAGCCGGGAATGCGGGCCACACTTGAGCCCGCGGCAATGATGGCATGGTCGAAACTGATGGTTTTGTCGCCTGCGGCAGTTTGCACCAGCACACTGTTGGCGCCGGTGAATTTTGCCGTGCCTTGCACCACCTCCACTTTGCGTTGTTTGGCGAGTTGCTTCAACCCGCCGGTGAGTTTGCCGATAACACTTTCTTTCCAGGTTCGGATCTGGTCAATGTCTATTTCGGGTTTGCCGAAGGTCACGCCGTGATTGGCAATATCTTCAGCCTCGGCAATCACCTTGGCAACGTGCAATAACGCTTTGGAAGGAATGCAGCCGACATTCAGACACACTCCGCCCAAATTGGCATGACGCTCCACCAGCACCACCTGTTTGCCCAGATCAGCAGCGCGAAACGCCGCGCTATAGCCGCCCGGGCCGGCACCCAGCACCAAAACTTCAGCGTGAATATCGCCCTTGGTAAATGCCTTCGCAGGCAGTGAAGTCTGAATTGTTGGTGGAGCGGCTGGCGCCGGTGTTGCAACTTTGCTCGCCGGAGCTTTCGCCGGGGCAGGTGCGGCAGACGCATCATTTTCCAGCGTGAGAATCACGCTCCCCATACTGACCTTGTCGCCCACCTTGATGTTGATAGCCTGCACGATTCCTGCAACCGGGCTGGGCACTTCCATGGCGGCCTTGTCGGTTTCCAGCGCCACGATGGATTGTTCGACCGCGACGCTCTCGCCCACTTTGACGAAAATCTCAATCACTGCAACGTCTTTGAAATCCCCTATGTCGGGTACTTTGACTGCGATGGTTTGGCTCATGGCGTTGGCTTTCTTGTTTGATTTTCAGCAAAACTGGTTTTACTTAAACGCGTATCTGTCCGTTGCCCAGTACGATGTATTTCTGCGAGGTCAACCCTTCCAGCCCGACCGGTCCGCGCGCATGGATTTTGTCGGTGGAAATGCCGATCTCCGCGCCGAGGCCGTATTCAAAGCCGTCGGCGAAACGGGTTGAGGCGTTCACCATCACTGAGCTGGAATCCACCTCGCGCAAAAAACGCATCGCCTTGCTGTGATTTTCCGTGACGATGCTATCGGTGTGTTGCGAGCCGTAGGTGGCAATGTGCGCCATCGCTTCATCCAGCCCGGCCACCACGCGCACCGCCAGTATCGGCGCAAGATATTCAGTGTGCCAATCTTCTTCCGCGGCAACTTTCATCGCGCTTACCAGCGCGCAAGCTGTGGTGTCGCCGCGCAACTCCACACCTTTGGCCAGATAAATTTTGCACAGTGGCGGCAGCACTTTGGCAGCAATGTTCTGCGCGACCAGCAGCGTCTCCATCGCGTTGCACACACCATAGCGATGCGTCTTGGCGTTGTCGGCGATGCGAATGGCCTTGTCCAGATCGGCGTCATCATCAATGTAAACATGGCACACGCCATGCAAATGCTTAATCACCGGAACACGCGCCTCCGCCGAGATGCGCTCGATCAATCCTTTGCCGCCGCGCGGCACGATCACGTCCACATAATCTTTCATGGTAATGAGTTCACCCACCGCGGCACGGTCGGTGGTGGTAATTACTTGCACCGCGGTTTCAGGCAAGCCTGCTTTACGCAGCCCCTGATGCACACACGCGGCAATCGCCTGATTGGAATGCATCGCCTCCGAGCCGCCGCGCAGGATCGCCGCATTGCCTGATTTCAGGCACAGCCCGGCAGCATCCGCCGTCACATCAGGACGCGATTCGTAAATGATGCCAATCACACCCAGCGGCACGCGCATTTTGCCCACCTGAATACCGGAAGGACGATACTTCATATCGCTGATCTCTCCGATCAAATCGGGCAGTTGGGCGATTTGCAGCAAACCCTCGGCAATTTCGTGCACGGTTTTTTCGGTCAGGGTGAGGCGATCTATCGCCGCGTCATCCAAGCCGTGCGTGCGTGCCGCTGCGACATCCTTGGCATTTTCAGCGAGTAATTGAGCGCATTGATTTTGCAGCGCTGCGGCGATTTCCTGCAATGCGCGGTTCTTCGTGGCTGTATCAGCTTGCGCCATGACGCGCGCCGCCACACGCGCCGCTTGACCAATTTTTTGCATATATTCGGTGAGGTTTTCCATGAGTGTTCCTGCGATGCTTGTGGCGAGCATTTTATCACCTCGGCGTGTGATTGTAGGAACGTGATTTAATCAGAAAATTAAGGGCGTGATTCATTGCATCCCTGCGCTAAAATGGACGGCATTAAGTAAATCAACGGGAACAGCATGTCCGACATCCTCAACAAAATCCTTGCGGTCAAAGCCCGGGAAGTGCTTGCAGCGCAGGCTGTCAAGCCGCTTGCCAGTTTGCGTGCCGAGGCGCAGCAGGCCGCACCGGCACGAGATTTTATCGGTGCGATTCGTAACAAAATTGCGGTGCGGCAGTCCGCCGTCATCGCGGAAATCAAGAAAGCCAGCCCGAGCAAAGGCGTATTGCGTGCCGATTTTCGTCCCGCTGAAATTGCCGCGAGTTATGCGCAACACGGCGCAGCGTGTTTGTCGGTGTTGACGGATGAATCATTCTTTCAGGGCAGCGCGGCCTATTTGCAGCAGGCGCGCAATGCCTGCGCGCTGCCGGTATTACGCAAAGATTTTATGCTGGATGAATATCAGATTTATCAGGCGCGAGCGATGGGGGCAGACGCCGTTTTGTTGATTGCCGCCGCGCTGGATGTGACGCAGATGCAGGCATTTGAACAGCTTGCGCACAGCCTGGGCATGGCGGTGTTGGTGGAAGTGCACAATGGCCTTGAGCTGGATGCCGCGCTGCAACTGACTACGCCGCTGATTGGCATCAACAACCGTGACCTGCGCAACTTCGCAGTCAGCCTGCAAACCACCTTTGATTTATTGCCGCGTATTCCGGTCGACAAAATCGTCGTGACCGAAAGCGGTATTGTCAGCGCGGCAGAAGTCAAACTGATGCGCAGCCATCAGGTACATACGTTTCTGGTGGGCGAGGCGTTTATGCGCGCGGCAGATCCGGGCGCGGCGTTGGCTGAGATGTTTGCTTAAAGTCATCATGCCTGATTCCTGTGGCGCTTCGTCATTCCCTCAGTACCCCGTCATTCCCGCGTAGGCGGGAATCCAGACAATCAATACCATCCCTCGCAAAGCGAGGACAAACCCAAAAACACATTTGATAAAACCGCTGGATTCCCGCCTGCGCGGGAATGACGGAATTTATGCCAGTCCCTTTGAGGGTTCTATGGGGTGGGCAGCCAGGCCGGGCATGCCCGGATAGCAAGGATTGACGCGGACTGTTGCAAAAATACAACACCTAAGTTGCAAGCAGGTTTTCTTTCTGGATAATCCACCACTGAAATTCTCAGCCGAGAGTTTTTTGAGGAAGAGTGGCTGGCTCAGGCTGCCAACGTAAACAAACCTAAAGGAGTTTTACATGCAAAAGAAAATTATTGCTCTGGCAATCGCTTCTGCTTTGGCAATGCCAGCAGTAGCAATGGCTGACGGCGACAACGTAGTGATCTACGGCGACGCCAACGTTTCGTACGACCTCGTCAGGACTGGTGGCAACAATGGCGTTACTGTGCCTAAGGTATCAAGCAACGACTCAAAATTCGGCTTCAAGGGTGCTGAAGACTTGGGTGACGGCTTGTCCGCATTTTGGCAGGTTGAATCAGTCATTGACTTCGATTCGGGCGGCAACGGCGGCGGCAACGGTCATTTTGCCAACCGCGATACATTCGCTGGCTTGGCTGGCTCAGGCTGGGGTAGCGTGGCATTCGGCGCGAACGGCACGGCCTACAAACGCACCACACGCGGCTGGGATCAGTTTGGCTACACCATCGCTGATAACCGCGCCATCATGGGCGGCGGCAGCTTTGGTACACCGGTAGGTTCGGGGCTTGTGGGGCAAGGCGCTGGTTTTGACGACGGCATCAACAATCACATTTTCTACACCAGCCCGAACGTCAACGGCTTTACCGGTATTGTTGATTACTCAACTACGACTCTGGGCGAATCTCGCATAAACTCCACTAACCCCCTTACACCCAAGACTACCTTTTTCGCAGCCGGTGCTAACTACGATGCGGGTCCGTTGGGCTTGGTGGTTGCATACGCCAAGGATAGCATAGACAATGTGCTCGGCTTCAACTTCGATAGCCACGCGATCAAGTTTGGCGCACAGTACACGATGGATGCCTTCAATTTCGGCGCTATCTATGAAAAAATCAGTGACGACAGTGTGTTTCAGCAAACTCACAACGATTACTACCTGTTCGGTAAATATACCTTCGGTACGGACGCTATCAAGGCGGCTTACACCCATGCGGGAAGTCAAGATTTCGCCAGCAACACCGGTGCTAAGCAATACACGTTTGGTTACGACCACAACTTGAGCAAACGTACCACACTGTACGCGTTGTACACCAAGCTGAGCAACGACACTGGTGCGGCATACACTTTCTCACCACTCGGCCCAACAGGTACCAGTGTTGCGAATGGTTTGGGTGCTTCCCCTTCAGCTATCTCGGTCGGGATGAAGCACACATTCTAATTTGACGTCAGTCAACTTGGGAAATGGAACGGGCATCTTCGGATGCCCGTTTTTTTTATTAGTTTTTTTGTTTGACGCGACCAGTTGAATTCTCTACATTGCAATCACTTCAAGACGGCGCTGTTCGGTGAGGACGGGGATGTTTAATTTTGATCATTTCGTTGTTGAGTTCGACAAGAGTCTGCGCAGCCTGTTTGGTCAGGCGCGTAGCGTGCGCCCCCATCCTGATGCGAAGCTGGCAGAAGCAGCGCTTGGCGAGTCTGACAAAAAGCGCGCCATAGCGTTAATGCGGGTCAACCACAGCGGTGAAATATGCGCACAGGCGTTGTATCAGGGGCAGGCTTTAACCGCACGCAATCCCGTCGTGCAACAAACACTGCAACAAGCCGCGCTGGAAGAAACCGAACATCTTGCCTGGACGTCCAGACGGGTGTATGAGCTGGGCGGGCGGTTGAGTTTGCTCAACCCACTCTGGTATGGTGGCTCACTGGTGATGGGTGCGCTGGCGGGTTTGCTGGGAGACAAGTGGAATCTGGGCTTTCTGGCTGAAACCGAACGGCAAGTGGGACAACATTTACAACACCATTTGCGGCGTCTGTCGCAGCAGGATGAGAAGAGCCGCGCTATTGTGACGCAGATGTATCAGGATGAAACTGGACATGCTGCCAAGGCGGTTGCATTGGGTGGAGCTGAGTTGCCGCAAGTCGTGCAATGGGCGATGCGGCTGAACAGCAAGGTGATGACCGGGACGAGTTATTGGGTGTGACATCGCGGGGTATGATGTCCGCAGAGTGCATTGAGGTAAATCCTGTTCCTACAGTTGAATCACTTCGAAGTCATGCGTGATCGCGGCAGTTTTCCCCAACATGATGGAGGCGGAGCAGTATTTTTCCGCCGATAGCTTGATCGCCCTCTCCACCACCTCGGGCTTGATGTCTTTGCCGGTGACGACAAAATGCATATGGATTTTGGTAAACACTTTGGGGTCAGCTTCGGCGCGTTCTGCGTTCAGCTCTACGTAACAGTCAGACACCGCCTGGCGGCTTTTTTTTAAAATGCTGATGACGTCGGAGCTGGTGCAACCACCGGCCCCAAGCAATACCATTTCCATCGGGCGCGGGCCGAGATTGCGTCCGCCCACTGTCGGCGCGCCATCCATCAGGACGGCGTGACTGCTCTCCGTCTCACCCAAAAATGAGGCTTGTTCTACCCATTTGACACGCGCTTTCATGTTTTCCTTTGCTCAGTTGGCTCTGTTGGCTCAGTTGTCGGGCAGCGCAGATTTTAGCTGATACCAGGCTGTTCCGATAATTTCGTGGATAAAAATTTTGCTGTCACGCAATGCTTCGGCACGCGGGATGAAACTCAGCAAGTCAGTTTGATAACGTGTGGTGAATGCAACCGGCGCTTCTACGACTTCAAATCCGGCTTTGCGAAACACGGCCGCAGCGCGCGGCATGTGCCAAGCGTGGGTGACCAGATAAATTTTGCGGATGCCGGCCTTTTGCAAAATCTGGAATGAGTAGCGGGCGTTCTGGTCGGTGTTATCCGAGGCATCTTCAGTCCAGTGCACCGGCACGCGGAAGTCTTGTTCCAGCGCGGCGCGCATTTGTTGCGCCTCTGAAACGCTGCTACCTAGTGGCTTTCCACCTGTTACCAGGATTGGTTTAGCGGTTTCCCGGTATAACCTTGCGCCATAGCGCAAGCGTGGTAAAGCGGCTTCGCTGACGGTGTTCTGCCCGCCGTATTCGGGCGCGTAAAAATAGGTTCCGCTACCCAGTATCACAATCGCATCGGCAGTTTGATATGGGCTACTGAGCCGGGTGCTACGCGACTCCAGCGACTGTAGCATGCCGTCGGCATAGTAGGGCGTTGAGCACAGCCAGAGCAGGCTGAACGAAATGACCAGAAGTAAGCGCGCTGTTTTTGGGTGGCGCTTGAATAACAGGATGCCTGCCGCCAGTACCAGCAATAGACTGAGCGGCGGGAGCAAAAAGGCAGCAGTGAAGTTGGTGATGAACCAGACTGACATGATCAAGCCTGCAAACGGTGATGGAGCATATTTTACGGGTTTGGTGCGGGCGATGGCAACACAGCAGGACAGAGTGTGAAACTCTATGCCGGTAAGGGGTGAAAGGCGTTGACATGCTGGCCCTGACTGCAATAGAATGCGCCCCCTCCGAGGTTTACTTAATTGAATTTTAGGAACAGTGGCTATGAAAACATTTTCCGCCAAAGCAGAAGAAGTTCGGCACGACTGGCTTTTGGTTGACGCAGCAGATCAGGTGCTGGGTCGTCTGGCTGCGCAGATTGCGTCGCGCTTGCGTGGCAAGCACAAGGCAATCTATACCCCGCACGTGGATACCGGCGATTTCGTCGTGGTCGTGAATGCGGATAAACTGCGCGTGACCGGTAACAAGGCAGAGGCCAAGCTGTATCATCGCCACACCACTTATCCGGGTGGTTTGTACACCACTAATTTCAGCAAGTTGCAAGCGCGCCATCCGAGCCGTGTATTGGAAAAAGCGGTCAAAGGCATGCTGCCAAAGGGTCCACTGGGCTATGCAATGTTGCGTAAAATGAAGGTGTACGCCGGCGCTATGCATCCGCACGAAGCGCAGCAGCCACAGCCTGTTGATTTGTTGAAAGCCCGTTAATTTTTTTGAAAGTATAGAGCCATGAGCGTAACTTATAACTATGGTACTGGTCGGCGCAAGAGTGCGGTGGCGCGCGTGTTTATGAAAGCGGGCAAGGGTAGTATCGTGGTCAACGATAAACCGGTAGATGAATTTTTCTCGCGTGAAACAGGCCGCATGATTGTACGTCAGCCGCTGACCCTGACTGATTCCCTGGCAAAATTTGACATCATGGTGAATGTCAGCGGCGGGGGCGAATCGGGTCAGGCGGGTGCGGTGCGGCATGGTATTACCCGTGCGTTGATTAATTATGATGCTTCGTTTAAATCCGTATTAAAGCAAGCAGGTTTGGTCACTCGTGATGCGCGCGAGGTTGAACGTAAAAAGGTCGGTTTGCGCAAGGCGCGTCGCCGCAAGCAATTCTCCAAGCGTTAAGCGTTTGGATGCAATGCAAAAGCCGCCTTCGGGCGGCTTTTGCATTGGGAGTTTTGTTGTATGATGAGACTCACTGTTAAGGAAAATCAGGATGATTAAAGTAGGTGTCGTTGGCGGGACAGGTTACACCGGCGTTGAGTTGCTGCGTCTGTTGGCTGCGCACCCGCAAGTCGAATTGCGGACGGTTACTTCGCGTACCGACGCCGGTACGCCGGTCAGCCAAATATTCCCGAATCTGCGCGGTTTCGTGGATGTGCCATTTAGCCATCCGGATAAAGCCCATCTGGAGCAATGTGACCTGGTGTTTTTTGCCACGCCGAGTGGCATTGCCATGCAGCAGGCGCGTGCGCTGCTTGATGCGGGGGTCAGGGTGATCGACCTGTCCGCCGATTTTCGTTTGCAGGACACACTTGCTTGGGAAAAATGGTATGGCATGAAACACGCCTGTCCGGACTTGGTGGCAGAAGCAGTATATGGCTTGCCGGAACTGAATCGCGCTCAAATCAAACCGGCACGGTTGGTGGCCAACCCGGGCTGTTATCCCACGGCGGTGCAATTAGGCTTTATCCCGCTGCTGGAAGCCGGTGTGATAGATACCGGCAGTTTGATTGCTGACGCCAAGTCTGGCGTATCGGGCGCGGGGCGTAAAGCCGAGATTGCAATTTTGTTTGCCGAAGCGGCAGATAATTTCAAAGCTTATGGTGTGGCAGGGCATCGCCATTTACCTGAAATCAGGCAAGGTTTGGCGCATGTCGCGGGCAAGCCGGTTGGGCTGACTTTCGTGCCACATCTGACCCCGATGATACGTGGCATACATGCCACCTTGTATGGCAAACTGACACGCGAAACGGACTTACAGGCACTATTCGAGCAACGCTATGCCAACGAGCATTTTGTCGACGTGATGCCTGCCGGAAGTCATCCCGAAACCCGTTCGGTGCGCGCGGCAAATCATTGCCGTATCGCAGTGCACAGGCCGCAGGACGGTGATACGGTGGTGGTGCTTGCCGTAATTGATAATCTGGTCAAGGGTGCGGCAGGCCAGGCGGTGCAAAATATGAACATCATGTTCGAGTTGCCGGAAACGACTGCTCTGGACAGTGTTCCATTGCTTCCCTGATGTGGCGGCAGGTTAAACGAAGATTCAGCATTTCCGCGCCGCGTTTGTCGGTGCGACCTCATATTGCCTGGTATCTGCGTTGGAGTATGATGCTGCCATTTCTGTTGGCGGCAATCGCGCTGGCGTGGTGGGCATATGATAGTGGGCTTGAATTTGCTGGTTTTCATCGCAGCCAGACACAACAGGCACTGGCACAATTGAAGAGTCAGGTCGTTGCGCTGACGGCTGAAATTACCCAGCTTTCAAGTAGTGCCACGCAATATGAGCGTCAGATCCAGATAGAGCAGGCAAATAATCAGGAGGTTCTCCGACAACTTAAAAATATGGGCGATGAAAATATGCGCCTGCAAGAGGACTTGGCATTTTTTCAAAATCTGACCGCTACACAAGGCAAGGCCGGGGAGCTGGGGGTACATCGCTTGAAGTTGGAGCAAGATGCCATACCGGGGGAGTACCATTTACGTATGTTGCTGGTGCAAAGCGGTCAGCGCGCCAAGGAGTTTATTGGCAGTTATCAGTTGGTTGCCACTGTGCTGAAAGATGGTCAAAAAACGACGCAACTGTTTCCTCATGAAGCGGCGGAGGTTGCGAAATTCAAGCTTAATTTCAGGTATTATCAGCGCATTGAGCAGGTCATCCAGTTTCCCGGCGACGTAAAACTGGAAGATGTGCAGGTGCGGGTGTTTGAGCAAGGCGCGAGCGAACCAAAAGTCCGACAAAATGTCGGACCCAGTTGAGGAGGGCGGGATGTTCAGCAAAAAACATAGCAAACCACAAAATCGGATTGACACTTTGATTGGTGTCGGCACGGTCATTGAGGGCGACATGACATTTAGCGGCGGGTTGCGCATTGATGGTCAGGTAAATGGCAACGTGGTTGCCACTCCGGGGGAGCCGAGTACGCTGGTATTGAGCGAGCACGCCAAAGTAAATGGCGAGGTGCATGTCACCCATTTGGTGGTCAATGGCGTGATCAACGGGCTGGTGTCGGTCAGCGATTATCTTGAGTTGCAAAGTAAGGCCAAAGTGACCGGCGATGTTAATTATAGAACCGTGGAAATCCAGCTGGGCGCAGTTATTGAAGGCCGCCTGATACACAGCGATGTTTCAGCGCCAGAAAAAATAATCGCCTTCAAATTGAATGGTGTAGAATAGTCGCAGTTTTAAGGAGAGCAAAAATGAATGCAATGACTGAAGTACAAGACCCGCTGTTATTTACCGATAACGCAGCCAACAAGGTTAAGGAATTAATCGCCGAGGAGGGTAATTCCGACCTTAAGTTGCGCGTGTTCGTTAGTGGTGGCGGCTGTTCAGGCTTTCAGTACGGTTTCACTTTTGATGAGGTGACCAATGAGGATGACACGGTGCTGAACAAAAATGGTGTGCAGTTGCTGATTGATCCGATGAGTTTTCAATATCTGGTTGGCGCTGAAATCGATTATCAGGAAGGCTTGGAAGGCTCGCAGTTCGTCATCAAGAATCCGAACGCCACCACGACTTGTGGTTGCGGCTCTTCGTTCTCGGCCTGATCCCTGTTTCGTTTTATTGATGTTACTACGGGGCGCAACACGCCCCGTTTTTCTTTGCTCGAATCAAACCTGGTTAATGTTAAATACTGTGGTTTCGGTGTATCAAGCGTTGCCGTAAATTGCGCCCAGTATGCAGGGATGCCGCGCGCCCGTAACTTTGGTCAAATTGATGGGTATGCCATGCAACGCTTGCTGCGCCAGCCAGGCGAAGGTAACTGCCTCCAGAAAATCACCTGCCACACCGAGGGCATCGGTTGTTTGTATCTTGCAGGCAGGCAGTAAAGCAATCAAACGATTGCGCAGGGCTTTGTTATGCGCACCTCCTCCGCATAAATAAATCTCGGTTGCGCCCATGCAGTATTGATTTATACCTTGCTTGATGGACAGGCAGGTCAATTCCAATAAAGTCGCCTGAACATCTTCGACTCGTTCAGTGCCGCACAGCTTGCTGCGCAACCAGGCTATATTGAATAAATCACGACCCGTGCTTTTCGGCGGGGGCAGGGCAAAGAAAGGTTCATTAAGCAGTTGCGTCAACAAGGCTGGCAGCACTTTACCGGACGCCGCCCAAACACCGTTGTCATCGTATGGTTGACACAAATGTTGAACACACCATGCGTCCATCAGCAGGTTGCCGGGACCGCAGTCGAACCCCGAGGTATCTGCATCCGGCGACAGGTTAGTCAGATTGCTAATGCCACCGATATTAACAATGACGCGATGAATATTCGGGTGACGCATGACGTTGTGGTGAAAGGCGGGAACCAGTGGCGCGCCTTGTCCGCCGGCTGCGATATCGCGGCTGCGAAAATCACTTACCACGGGGATGTTGGTCAGTTCGGCAAGCAATGCCGCATTGCCGATTTGCAGGGTATACCCATGCTCTGGGCAATGGCGTATGGTTTGTCCGTGACAGCCTATGGCGCGCACTGTCAAATCGGATGAAGCGACTAGCTGCTTGGCCGCTTCTGCATACAAGTGCGCCAGTTGATTGGCGACCATCTGCATTTGATGTAATTCATTATGGACAGGTTGATGTAAGTCGAGCAGATTATTCTTGAGTGTGTTATCGAAGCTCAGATAATGTGTCGCAAGAAGTCGCGGTTGAGCGTGCCCTAAATCAACCAGCGCGGCATCTATACCGTCCAGACTGGTACCGGACATCAGGCCTATGTAGATTTCAGCCGAATGCTGCACAATCAGCTTAGTCTAGCTGAGCGAGGTTGGTATTACGTAGCTGGGCAAGTTCAGAAACAAAATTATTTGCCACCGGCAGAAATACATCTTTATCTGCAGAACTGATTGGACGCGCATCCGGTAATGCAACACGTAACGGGTCATGTTGCTGTCCATCTACTCTGAATTCGTAGTGCAGATGCGGCCCGGTAGCCCATCCGGTCATCCCGACATAGCCGATTACTTCGCCTTGCGCCACGCGTTGACCGCGATGCAATCCTTTTGCAAAGCCGGATAAATGTCCGTATACCGTGGTATAGCGGGACTGATGACTGAGCATAATGACGTTGCCGTAACCATTTTCTTTGCCAGCCATGGCAACGACTCCATCCGCAGTGGCTTTGACTTTGGTGCCCATTGCAGCAGCAAAATCAACGCCCTTATGTGCGCGCCAGGTTTTCAGTATGGGGTGGAAGCGTGAGTAAGAAAAGCCGGAACTGACACGTGAAAATTCTATCGGTGAGCGCAAAAATGCTTTGCGCATGCTTTTGCCTTCGGGGGTGTAATAGTCGCCGTGCTGAGCATCACTTTGAAAATAAATCGCGCGGTAAGCAGTGCCCTGATTGATGAATTCAGCAGCCTGAATCCGGCCGGTATTCAACAAAGTCCCGTTGCTGTAGGTCATTTCATAGAGCACGGTAAATTTATCACCCCTTCTTAAATCATGGTGAAAATCAATATCACCGCTGAACAGATCAATCAATTGGTGTGCAGCGGCATCAGGCATATCCGCTGCATCGGTGGCGGCATATAAGCTGGTTTTGATTTCACCGGTACGAACAAATAAACGCTTTTCCAGTTGGGCTGGCAGCGTTTTACCAATGAATCCGCCAAGTTGTTTTTCGAGGACGATTTGCGTGGCATTATCTGCGATATAACGCAATGCAATTAAACCCCCGTCGGCACCGGTCTCGACTTGAACTTCAGTGCCGGCTGGCAGCTTGCGGAAAGACTCGGCTTCGACAGAATTTTTTTGCAAATAGTCGCCGGCAGTTGCGTCTTCTATATTCAGGCGACGCAGCAGTTCGGCCACAGTATCGCCGCGCTGCACGTGTTCGCTGCGCCAAAAGCTGTCAGTCATGTTTGTGCTGGCGGTATTTTTTGGGATGACAACCTCTGCGACAGTAAGCGTGCCGGATGGCAGTCCCAGATCGCTATGTGATGCCAGACCAAATGCGGTCACCACACCCAGCAATGGCAAGGTGGATAGCGTAACGAACCAGCGTAATTTTATTTTACGTTCTTTACTGAGTGAATTTTGCGGTAACATTCTCC
>DASRWN010000068.1:0-23567 GCA_035654595.1 Gallionella sp.
AATGGTTAATGTAAACGGGAAGGATGTTGCCGTACCGCCCGTACCAATCGTTGCGGAAAGATTGGTACTGGGGAAACGTGGTGCCTCTGCCCCGGTCAAACGGGTGCCAGTGGCGGTGATGGTTGCGGTTTCGCCAAATGCCACATATTTCGGACTAAGCGCAGTCAGTGTGGGAGCCACGCCCACTGAAACCACTCCCGAGGCAACAATGTAAGGTATTCCGCGCAAACCCCACTTTACAGTGCCGGTAATGTCACCGGCGGGGACTGCGGTGCCATTTAGCGTATTGCCACTGGCCTGGTTGCCAACGCCGGTAGGTGAAGCCGATAGATCAATGGTAATCGCAGCACCGAGATGATTGCGAAGGTTGAGGTAATTGAATATGGGTGCCGAACCATTAACTGCGATTCCCTTGCCATGCTCAAATAGCACATGGTCTAGCTGGGTATTGACAGTGCCAGCATTGAAAACCCATTGATCCCAATCACCGGGTGAGGCAGTTTGCCCTAGCTGTGTTTTCTCGGAAAGAACGCTGATGATGTCGGACGCTGTGCCAGCTGCCTGTATGCTACCGGCTTGCACCGTCAGCTTTGCATTCTGTCCCATGTAAACCGTGACGCCGGCATCAATGGTGAGGATTGCGCCATTTTGTACGATGACATCCCCGCTTAACACATAAGGATTCTCGGCCGCTATCCAGTGGGTGTTAGAGGCAATCGCACCTGATACAGCAGTTTGTGCTTGTGCTTGCGGCGCATGCCAAATCAGCAGCATCATTGCCACCACCACACTAAACAGACCACCGGAAATGGCCCTTGATAAGGCCTGCATCCACTTCGTCTTATTGCCCCTGCCCAACCACGCAAACGATATCATCGTCTCGATTCCGCCTGCGACCTGCGCGATGGGGTGCGGAAACATGGGCTTAAATCAGCTTTCGCCGGGCAAACGGTTGCGTTAGGTAGCTAGCAACTTGGACTGGTGTGATTTTAAAAAGGAATGGTTGTTCATCTACTGGGGCAGATGAATAAAATTTGAAAAACTGAGTTTTGGCTGCTACAAAAAGCAGATGAATGCGGCTGAAAATCGCCGCACGAAACCACCTCAGCCCACCGAAAAGATGGGTTCCCCCTGATTTAGTATTCAAAACTCCCCCCAACTTCTTCTTAATATCTTAATTGTTTTCGAGCTTCTTGTTGGCAAGGCTAGCACACACCATTAATACTCGTCAAACACCTTTAATTAAAAGTAATGCAAGGGCAATTCTTGCCTGGACTTCCCAAAGTGCGCAAGTTGATTAGGGCTGCGGTTCTTTAATTTATTTCTTTTTCAAGTATTCCTCTAGTGCAATTCGCACCAGTTCAGACCGTGATGGAATTGAACCTAATTTACTCAAAAGCTCAGTTCTTTATAATAGCCTGATCAAATCGCCGTCGACCCTGACATTTACCTGAATTCTTTCAACTGCTTTTTCCGCGCGCATTTTCTTGCTCCCGTAAACACCAAATTGAAAAATGTCTAAGGGAGGGGTGATCCAGATTGGTGATCCATTATTACGGCAAGGATGTTTGTAACTAACTGGTATGAATAGTATTTTCAAATTTTTGGTGTCCATGAGGCCAAGTCCTCTTCTGGGCACCAAACATATAACATGGCTCGCGCAAGCGGGCTATTTTTTCGTACCCGGAACAAGTGAAGCACCTGCGTGCTTCGCGCCATTCTTGGTGCTTCGTCCTCACTCGATCAGTCGCATACCGCAGTGCTTGGCGGCGTCGCGATCAAATGTTGTCGTATAGCTGCACCCAGCCTCATCAGCAAACCGCTCTATCAAACAGTCTGCAAAATCAGCCTTGCTTTCCTTGAACATCCGCAAAGCTTTCCACACGGTATCGGCATGCGCCACAATAATTTCCTTGGTACGCAATAGCGCTTCCAATACCTCACATATTTCGCCCTTGGTTGATGCATAGCAGCCCGTCAGCACCCACACCAGCTCCACCATCGAAACAAGGCTAACGTAACCCGGCGTATCCACCGTCAGCGACTCGATCAGTCGAGTCGCTTTAGGTGACTGCCGGGATTCATCCTGAGCGACATACCGAACGAGAACGTTGGTATCCAAGCCTATCATCTTGCTTTTGCGCCGTGAGTCACGATGGCCTTATTCATTGCCGCAACCGTTACCGGCAAAGCAGGTTTGCGCACCAATCCCTTCAATGCAGTCACCGACTGAGTAGCGGCAACCAGCTCAAAACGCCCGTGCTCGACCTGAACAAACTCCACTCTATCGCCAGCCTCGACGCCGAGCATGTTCCGCACTATGGCAGGTATAGTGATCTGACCTTTGCTGGTTATAGTTGCCGTGGACATAAATGCCTCCTTTTATGGAATCCTTACATTATAGTAAGGCGCTTAAAAAGTCAAGAAGGGAGCACGGTGTAAGAAATTACGCAATGCTCACTAGTTCGCCCGCAGTCTCAATAGCACGCGCAACAATTTACGCCAAACAGAAACCACATCACCAGCGTTGTTACGCCACTCCAACAACTCATCTAATGCGCGCTCGGGCGTGGTGGTTTTCCCCGTCTTCAAACTGATATAGGTAGGATATGAAATCAACGCCGCAGCTACCAGTTCATCCAGCGTTCGCCGACGTGTACGGCGAGGCGTTGCAACCATATCTCTGGTAACGCCCCACCCTGCGTAGAAAGGCAGGCCATAGCACACCACCTGCTTGCCGCGCAGCAGCGCTTCAAATCCGGCAAGCGACGTCAGGGTATGCACCTCATCAACCTTGCCGAGCAAATCACCCATCGCACAATCAACCACGATCTGATCACACCATCGTGTTGCATCACCCTCATGCACGCCTTGTTTGCGCAACCCAGCTACCACATCCGGATGCGGCTTGTAGAGCAGATAAGCAGACGGATTGGCTTCGCGCACAGCCCGCAGCAACAAAAGATTTTTTTGGATTTCAGACGCGCCAAAGCGAATCGACGCATCCGACTCCACCTGCCCCGGAACCAGAATAACCCGCTGTGCCGACACCGGCCTTTGCCAAAACTCCCTGCCAACGTTGTATTTGGTTAACCCTGCCGTGACGATGCGCTCACGCAATATGGCAGCGCGCTGTTGCAGGTCAGCATTTATATTTTCTGTTTCCAGCAGATACTCCAGATCAGACCAACGGGTTGCATCGTAATAAATCCCGCGACCATCCATCACCCACGAGATGGGTTGCACCAAGTCAGCCCCTAACCCGACTGAGCGCAAAAAACCATCTTCAAGCCGAATAATGTTCACGTCAGATGGCGCGCTGTCTGGCACTTCCGCGCTACCCCACAACAACACAGTTACGCCTGCGGGAAGAGATTTTCCCTGGCTGACAAAGCACACTTCAACATCGGGCATAAAGCGGCGCACGATCGCCCGCTTCCGAAAAGAAAAACCATGTGCGTACACTGTAGCAGGAAAATCTGACATCAAAATTTTAACTGCTTAGGGAAAATCAGAGTCGGAAAGCGTGCGCATCCAGTTTTCAACTCGCACAAAATGTTCAGCCCAACCCGGCGCTTTGAAATTTTCCATGCGTTTGAGTTGTGCTGCGCGATGCACGCTGTCCGACATCGAAAAATTCTCAATCCTGTTTATCCAACCCGTGCCATCCAGTGGATCCAGATAGTCCGGCACGTTGCCCGCAATCTCTCTAAAGACGGCAAGGCTACTTGCAATCACTGGGGTTCCTTGCGCCAGTGCCTCCGCCAAGGGCATACCATACCCTTCTGCAAAAGACGGAAACAATAAAGCCCGCGCGTGGTGAAGCCAGGAAGCCAGTTCAGCATCGGTACAAACCGGATATTCAAAAACAAAACCTTGCAACGCTTCACAGCGCTCCAGTAAATCCACCGCACTTTCGCATTCCCACCCGCGCTGGCCGATGATGACCAGACGCGGCGCTGCATCTCCCAAACGCGCGATTAACTGCCGCCATACCTGAAGCAACAGCCAATGATTCTTGCGCGGCTCAATCGTACCCAGCATCACAAAATAAGGTTTACTCAGAGGAGTCGTAGCAAGCGGTGCAGGTAATTGGGCAGGCGCGAGGAGCGCCACCACAGACGGCGGCATCGGCAAAGCATTTGCCCTGGCATAAGCTGTCAAGGTTTCCAGCGTCGCTGCAGAATTGGCAATCACGCCACTTGCCATGCCAAGCACCGTATTCATCCGCAATGTATGCCGTCCAGATTCTCCCGGTCGACAATATTCAGGGTTGGTCAACGGAATCAAATCATGCACAAAAAAAAGTGGCTTGAGCTTGGAACGCCGCAGACGATCAACGTAACTCGCCTGCTCCAACCCGCTGTGCCCGGTGTTGAACAAAAATCGGGGGGTGGAAAAACGCCGTCCGATACTGCGAGGGAAAGCCTTAGCGACCACCCAACGGATTAGCGTGTTGAAATTTTCAGGCGGTGCCAGCAAAGCCTCAAAAATCCGCTCTGAATCTTTGCATGACAACTCAACCCACTGCCCGGCAAAACGTACTAAAGCCGTTGCGCGCCCAGCAAAATACCGCACATATTCCAAGCTGACACGGTCAACTCCGGTGGGCAATCGTCCCTGCATCCTGCGGTCCAGAAGGCGGGTGACATCAATCAATATCTCACGCATCAGCTGTAAATTTCGTCAACCTAAGCACCTCATTGCCCATCAGCGCGTGCTGTTCACAATAGTCGCCACACTAAAAATAGACGAAGTCAGAATGTTCAGGAATTTCTGCAGCTCGGCACCCGGCGCGTTGGAAACATACAACACGTCATTGTTATCCACGGGGAAATTTTGCGCGGCAAAAAAACTGGTCGGGTCTTTTAGATCCACTTGATAGATCACTGGCACCCGGCCCTCTGGTGTCAGTTTGGGTGACGTTGCCCAATCCAGCGCTGCTTTATCTTCAAAGCGGAAGATGAACACTGCGCGCGCATCGGCACGCACATCCTGCAAGCCGCCTGCACGTGCCAGCGCTTGAGCCAGAGTAATGCCCTGCGCTTCAAAGTTCAGCTCTTCGTTCTTGCCTGTCGCCCCCAACACCGTAAAACTCAGCGGCTGGAACAAGGCAGTGATTACATCCCCGGGTTGCAGCACGATATTCTGCTTCGGATCACGAATAATCGTGTCCAGCGCCAGCGCATGAACCTGATCACCACGGGTAACCTGAAGCGTCATTTTACCCACCGGCTGGCGCACTCCACCTGCAGCCGCCAGCGCATCCAGCAAATGCTCCCCGCGTGCTGTTAACGGCATTCTGGTGCTGGCTGTCACCTCACCTACCACCGTCACAGTTGAGGTCGCATTCCGAATCACCCGCACCAGAACTTGCGGCTGATTAGCCTTCCCGGTCAGGCGTTGCACCACTTCCGCTTCAATCTGTTGCGGTGACTTACTTGCTACCGGCATCGTTCCGGCAAAAGGAACATTGATTGTCCCCGCGCTGCTGACCATCTGCTCCGGCAGCGTTGTTACACGACTGGATGCAGTTCCGCCACGCGCATCAATCACGGTTGAACCAAACAACACTGCGGGTGGAGCCTCCCAGATAGAAACCTCCACCACGTCACCCGGCCCAACGGTATAGCCTGGCGCTGCTTCATTCCCCAATGTTTCCGAAAACAAGCCGTGCTTTTGATTGGCAGAAACACGCCGGGCCACCGCATCGGTCACCTCTACTACCTGAATGGCCAAGTCAGACGAAGTATTTTTCACCTTGGTGGCCTGCTCAAGACTAGGTCCGGCAGAAGGCAACCAATTGGGCGGACTGGCGCACCCGGCCAATCCGCATCCTAAAATTAACGGCAATAAACCAACGTAACAAGAATAAAAACGTCGCATCACCCTGCTTCCTTCCATGAACAATCTTTCAATCAAACAGCAGTCTCAATCACTGGTTTTGTAGGCCGCAACGGTGAGTCTAACGCACTCATCCCAATTATACCGAGCCGCAACCCGTAACCCATTAGCAATCGCTCCCTGCTGCCATGCAGAGTCCGTCAATGCCTCTTCGATCGTGGCGACAAAATTATCCACATCATCAGGGTCGATCAATTTTGCTGCACCGGATGCAATCTCAGGCAAACAGGAGCGATCTGACGAAATCACCGGCACACCGGAAGCCATGGCTTCTGCTACCGGAAGCCCAAAGCCCTCGTAACGTGAAGGATAGACAAACAAACGTGCGCCCGCATATAACGCTGGCAAGTCATCTTCCGGCACAAAACCAAAGTAACGGAGCCAGCCTGCCCTTTGCCCGGCATCGATTGCTTGATGCAGATGCTCGCTATGCCAGCCTTTTCCCCCTATCAGAATCAGCGGGTAAACAACACGCATCTTCTCCGGCAAACGTGCATATGCCGCCAGCAGGCTATCAATCCCCTTGCGTGGTTCAATCGTAGAAACGCACAAACTATAACTACCATAGTTCAGATTGTAACGCTGCAACGTTGGCAGCAACTCCACTGCTGATCTCGGTGCAAATCGTGGGGAAACGCCCAAATGCACTGCGGTAACACGTTCTGCTGGCCAACTGAAAAATTCAATCACTTCTTGCCGAGTCGCTTCGGAATCAGTGATCAAATGGGCTGCGATATCCAAGGTCTGTCGAAAGCAATTCTCAAACTGTTTTACTCGCTCAACCGGGTGTGTTTCGGGAAATTTAAACACCGACAAATCATGCACCGTCACCACCCCGTGCTCAGCATAAGGTGGCAGAAAATAGTTGGGTGTGTGAAACACTTGTCTATGACAAGCACGTTGCCAATACCAATTCTTGGCCCAGTGAGGAAATTTGAAACGACGTTTGCGACTCGGGGAAGCCACCTTGAGTAAAGACGCCGGATCATTGACCCAATGTCCAGCCCGAAAATAACGAACTTGCTCAATACCCGGCATCTGCCCAATGCGACTCGCCAATTCCCATGTGTAGCGACCGATACCGGACAACGATGGCGAAAGCGCATCTACTGACAAAATTAATTTCAAGCAGCGCGCCCCTGCAACACAACGCTTGATGTATTCACCCCATTCTTGCCCATATCATGCTGCTGGACGTTGGGCATCGCAGAGAATCTTGACGACATCTCGCATCCGTTTGCCAGCCTGCCAGCCGAGTATCTTGCGGGCTTTATCCGGATTGCCTTGACTCCAGAGAATTTCATTCGGGCGTATGAGTTGGTCGTCGTGCCGTATGTGTTCGGCCCAGTCCAGCCCAAAATGTGTAAAAGACTGCTCGACAAAATCCCTGAGTGAATTGGTTTCCCCCGTAGCGATTACGAAATCGTCTGGGTGGTCGGCCTGAAGAATTCGCCACATGGCATCGGCATATTCCGGCGCCCACCCCCAGTCGCGTGAAACATTCAAATCACCCAACGTCAGTTTTTCTGTTGATCCGCACGAAATACGATAGGCAGTCTGCACAACCTTTTGTGTCACAAAACGCGCAGGACGAAGTACGGATTCGTGGTTGAAGAAAATACCGCTCGCAGCATATATTTTGTGGGCTTCACGGTAATTACGCACCAGCCAGTGCGCGGCAGATTTTGCCACCGCGTAAGGACTGACCGGATTAAAAGGCGTCTGCTCGTCGGCTGACGCACCACCGGTATCGCCAAAACACTCGCTGGAACTGGCGTGATAAAACTTCGCCGGCATACCCATAAAGCGCAAAGCCTCCAGAATATTGAGCGTACCGATGGTGATGCTTTCAATCGTCTCTGAAGGTTGTTCAAAAGACAAACCGACCGAACTCTGCCCGGCAAGGTGATATATCTCATCCGGGCTCGCTTTCGAGATGGCCGTAAGCGTACTCTTGAAATCATTCGGCGCCATCGACAGCAGGTTAACCTGACTGGCAATGCCCAGCCGCACGAGCGAATCAAAACGTGAAGCGCCCGCATCCCTGGATGTGCCGAAAACCTTGTAACCCTTACTCACCAGCAGTTGCGCGAGGTAAGCACCGTCCTGGCCGCCAATACCGGTAATGAGAGCAGTTTTGTTCATTTGATAAAATTTCCCTAGTTTAGATACCAGTAACAGCGGTGCAGTGCCGACTCAAAAAATTGGCTGTGTCATTTGATGTCAAATTCCAAACTTCGCTTTTGATCTTTTCGATTGGCCAGTCCCACCACTTAAGCGCCAGAAGTTGATTGATGGTCTTTTCGTCATAACGATATCGAACAACAACTGCAGGATTTCCAATAACGATTGCGTATGCCGGTATCCGCCCGCGTACCACTGCGTGCGCGCCGATAATTGCACCATCTCCAATATCCGCACCTGACAAAATAGTGCAGCCGTGACCAAGCCAAACATCATTACCGATACAAGTGATTTCATCTCCATCAGCACAATCGTTTGTCCAGCTTGTGAAGTCGCCGAGACCAAAAAACAATTTCAACGGGTGGGTACTAATAAAATTAATTGGGTGATTGCCGCCTGCAAAAATTGTTACCGAGTTGGCGATAGAGCAAAACTTGCCAATTAATACCCGATTATTCGGATGATGCAACCTGATTAAAGGTTCACTACTGGCATAAGTACCTACACCAATTTGAATGCGCGCATCTTCGTTAAAAAGTTGTGAAATCATAAGGTGCTCTCCACTACAATACGCGAAGTTACGAGCCACCACGCTGATTGCGTCGGATGTCTGCCTCAACCATCATTTGGCAAAGCTGCGCCAACGTCGTCATCGGCTCCCATCCCAGCTCGCGTCTGGCCTTCTCAGGGTTGCCAACACGTAAATGAATTTCTGTCGGTCGATAAAAGTTCGGGTTAACGCGCACCACTGTCTTGCCGCTCTTGCGATCAATCGCGATCTCATTTTCAGCAACGCCCTCCCATACCAAATCAAAGTCGGCTGCTTTCCCCGCCAATGACACGAAGTCCCGCACTGTCTCCATGCGGTTGGTGGCCAATACGTAGGTATCGGATTTTTCTGCCTGCAACATTCTCCACATCGCTTCCACATATTCCTTGGCATAGCCCCAATCACGTTTTGCATCCATGTTGCCCAGCTCCAACACATCCTGTTTGCCAAGCCGGATTTTGGCTATTGAGTCAGTAATCTTTCGTGTTACAAATTCGTAGCCTCTGAACGGCGATTCATGATTGAACAAAATGCCGCTGCAGCCAAAAATTCCGTAGCTCTCGCGATAATTCACAGTTAACCAATGGGCAAAGAGTTTTGCCACCCCATAGGGGCTGCGCGGATAGAAAGGTGTAGTTTCTAGCTGCGGAGTCTCCGTTGCTGTGCCGAACAGCTCCGAGCTGCTGGCTTGGAAGAAACGAATGGTTGGGTTAACAATGCGAATCGCCTCTAGCAGGTTTAATACTCCGATGCCAGTAACATGCGCTGCTACCGTTGGCTGATCGAGCGAGGCCACGGCAGAGCTTTGTGCTGCGAGGTTGTAGACCTCTGAAGCACCGGTCGATTGCAACAACTTCATGCTGGCATTTGCATCAGTAAGATCGTATTCCACCAAATGAAGATTGGGATGTTTGTCTATACCTAGCTCTTCAATTCGCCAGAAATTGACGGAACCGTTTTGTCGGTAGGTGCCGTAAACGGTGTAACCCTTGCTTAGGAGCAATTCAGCGAGATAGGCGCCGTCCTGGCCGGTGATACCGGTAATAACAGCAGATGTCATATCTCAGATATCAAACAATTTCAATTTCAGGAAATGGAAAGATAAATCTGCCGCCGCTTGCAAGATATTCTTTTTCACGACGCAGTATGCCCTCTTTAAAGTGCCAAGGAAGCACAAGAAAATAGTCCGGCTTCATAGCCCTTGCTTCGGCCTCTGAAATAATTGGAATATGCGAACCCGGTGTGACGTGTCCAAATTTTTCAGAGTTCACCTCTGCCACAGCGGGGATATCAGCAGCAGTAAAGCCACAAAACTGAAGCACCACATTACCCTTGGTTGAGGCACCATACCCAAGTACTTTTTTTCCGTCAGCGTTCAAAGCACGGATTAGCCGTGTAAGATCGTCCCGATGACGAAACACCCTTTCCTCAAATTCACGATAAGGGCGTGGCGTATTCAATCCCATGCGATCTTCTTGGTCGAGCAACCAATCAATCACAGCCTGATTGGTCTTTACGGATTTATTAGATGCCTTCGCAGCTGTGACTGCAAAGCTGCCGCCGTTGACTGCATTCATCACGACATCCACCAAACGCAAGCCTGCTTGATCAAGAATTTTTTTAACAACACCAAGCGAGTAATATTCCACGTGTTCATGACAAATAGTGTCATAAGAGTTCATGCGCAACATTGAAGGCATATAGCTCTGTTCAAAATGCCAAATACCGTCGTCAGCCAGTATTGATTCGATCTGTTTTGCAAATTCAATCGGCGCATCAAGATCATAGAACATGGCAATTGACGTCACAATCCGCGCTTTTTTTGACTCTACAGTTCGATAAACGTCAGCAGAGAAAAAATCTGGTGCCAAGGTAATATCGGTCGGGTAATACGCGGCAAATTTCTTGCCAGTTGGGTCGATGCCGATTCGACGAATGTTGTGGGTTTTGTATGCCTTCAACGTTGTGCAGTCATTGCTACCAATGTCTACCACTACATCACCCGCATTCAACGGGTTCAGCTTTTCAAGATAGGCCACCTTGTTAGACAGATGATCCACCATAGACTGATTCAACCCAGAGCGATAACCATAGTTGTCGCCATACATCTCAGAAGAATTATAGGTGTGTTTGAGTTGTAGTAAGCCGCTATCAGGACACCAAACAAGCTCCAGTGGCCCCACAGTCAAATTCTGCGACGCGGTCTTGGGGAAAACACCAGTAAGCGCCTGGGCTCCAAGATTCAGCACTGTTATGAGATTAGTACCACCACCAACTCGGCACCGATTGATTTGTTTGTATGAATCAACCATGGTCTCCTCCCAGAAAATATATTGGAACCACTCCATGCCTATTCATGGACGAAGTATTTATGAAATTCAGCAAGCCGTTCCTCTGAAAAAGCTCCAACCAAATTGATATATTTAAAATTGATGATGTGGTGATACATCACGTGGTAACTGTCGTCTGGGTTGTGTAAATCTCTATATATATTACCTTCCACAGCAAGCAAAATTGGAAAACGCACTTTCAAAAAATCAAAGAAGTCTGGGACAGTAATTCGTTGGAATGCATTTAGGCACCAGTGGTTTAGTTCTAGTACAACTACCGGTTTATATGTGTCAATAATCTCCCGGGCACCTTCAATAACACTTTTTTCAAATCCCTCTACGTCAATTTTTATGAAATCCAAGGTTGGCAAATCTATGCGATTTGCCACGTCATCAGCCCGCTCAATCTTGATTTTCTCAGTAGTATGACCGAGGCCCGCTTGCGTTTTGTCAGATACAAAACCACCCGATCGGTTTGATGGCGCAAAAGTTAATTCAGACTCGCAAGCATAAGAACCCAGACCCACGTTCATGGGTACAACATTATCCAGGCCAGCATTGACGAGGTTTCTCTGCAAGAACTCGAAAGTGGTTGGTGAAGGCTCGAAAGAGTACACCTTACGGCAGCGCTCTCCGAACAGAATTGATGTGCAGCCAATATTTGCCCCTACATCAAATACTAAATCAGAAGCCCTCAATAACGAATTAAATAAAGCGACCGTATCCGGCTCAAATCCGCTCTTGATATGATCCAAATAGCTGTCGTCAGAGACGATAGAATAGGTTTTCTGATCAATAACTACTGGTATTGTTTGCTCCAATTTTTTCATTACTTCACTTTATTTATTGAGTGCTGGGATCATTTCAATAGGAATCTTTACGCTTTTGAATCAAATGCGGCAAAAATCTTCTCGGCACTGGTTCGTGCAGCCAGATGACCAGCCTCATGAGCAGCCCGATACACGGACTGGATCTGTTCAATAAACTCCTCGATACCTTTAAGTCCTTTCAGACGACTAACTAGCCTTTGCATAGAAAAGTAATCAATGTTTCCCTGGTTGTCGTTCTCAAAGATTTCTTTAAGAAAGTGAACCACGCCAGGAAGGTTGCTCCTACGCCAGCGGTCAATCGCAAACCTATCAGCGCCAAGCCGTTCCGCCAAGTCGTGGACCTCAGGTATTCGTTCGAGAATCCACAGTGGCGCATATTTCATCCACGAAACATTCATATTAACGACTAACATTGGCTCGCCGATCCAACAAGCCTGTTCGTCCATCATGTTATTAAGTACATAGTACGTGGTTGGAATGCATGTCAGCAGTGTTGAAAACGGACGCCCATCAGTATTTTGTGTGTAAGCTCGAAGCGCGTGATCTCGTCGAAAAACTAGGCAGTAGATTGCTGTAAAGAAATTTTCAGATTGAGCGCAAATCTCACGAATCGTACCGTGTTTATCTTGCCCTGGGGCAAGAATCGGTGTTGATTCAAGAAGAAACTTGTCGAGATCCGATACGGCACCAGCATCGTCGAGTCGCGTGTACGAGTAATTCAGATAAACAAGTGCCGTACCGGCATGGTCGTTGATTTTCTTTAACACCCTTTCGATCGTACCAGGTAGCACGAGATCATCATCACCGAGTATCCAAACGTATTCACCTCGTGCATGGCTCGCCGTTACGCGTAGATTCCCCAACATACCTACATTCTTTGCATTTCGAATGTAGTTAAAGTCGGCCCGACCAAGATATGGATTCACAACCGCGGAGGTATGGTCAGTTGATGCGTTATCGCACACAACAATTTCAACATCAACGTCTGGAGTAGGCCATAGCCTAGCCAGGTTACGCAAATTAACTTCCAACCAAGCAGCACGGTTGTACGTCGTAATACAGATCGATAGCTTCGGTCGTGGCCTTATGTTTACGAACTGATCGTAAAACGTACGATGCTCTAAGGTCTCCGGCAGTTTCTGTCGGCGGGGCACATACCTCTCCTGCGACATACGAAGCGCGACCTCCTGTGCATAATCTCGCCATGTCTTAAACTGCCGCATAGTTGCTTCGATTCCAAGCCGCTGTCTAAGCCCTTCATCTTCAACGAGCTGCCTCATCGCTGTTGCAAGTTGATCGGCATCACGAACATCGGTTAAAACACATCCACCGCCGCGTGCAACCTCCTCCATTGCACCAAATGCTGCACACACGCACGGCCTAGCCTGCCACAGGCTCTCTAGGATAGGAAGACCAAACCCCTCTTCAGAAGAAGCGTACACAGTGAAATCGCATTCGCTATACAGGTGTCGAAGATCGGTGTCGCTGGCCGACTTTTCCCATCGCACCCGCGGCTCATGTTTTATGTACCCTTCGACTTTATCAGCAAGTTCTGGAAAGGGTGCCCCACCAGCAATGACCAAATCGACCGATATTTCAGTCATTAACATCAGTTTTTTGAATGCTTCGAGTACCACGAGATGATTCTTCCTGTGTTCGACAGTGCCAACGCACAGGATACGCACATGTTGTGAATGTGGTTGCTTGACATCAAATATCCTTGGACTTTCAAGAAATTCTCCAGGGAGATGGCATGGCACGATCCTTTCAAATAGGCTTGGCGTACGCAACGGTTCTTGTCCGAGATGCTCCATAAGATCTTGGAGCGAAAACTGAGATATCGCGAGCACGAGTTCATGCTGATTGAGCCCTGCCATGTATTTTTTATGCGCTATAGTTGCCTCCATCGGATAGATATTGCGCATCTTCCACGGAATAGCATCATAAAAGACCCAAGCACAGCGTAAGCCAGCTGATGACACAAACTCTCGAAGTCCGGGTACGTTAGGCTCAGGCAGGCAGGTCGTGAGCTCCGGGATTAATATCCAGCCACCTGATTGATGTGGGTCGCGCCAGCTTGACCATCCGCTTGCAGGTGGCCCATTCCAGAGGGAAAGATGTTCACACTCAGCAAAGGATACTTTTGCAAGACTCTGCGAAGCAGCATCCCACTTAACCGGAATCAGCTCAACCCCCAGTTTAACCAAAGCACGAGCTAGTCCTCGAACGACGCGCTGTATACCAGAATTTGCATGGTAGCTACATGTGTGATCAACCCAATAATATATAGGGCCGAGATTCGTGATTGGCGAGATGATAGAGTCCATCGCCGCTGTCAACTGATTAGCGTAGTCGGACCAATCGGTAAATGGGCGCATAACCGCTTCACGCGAAAGTTGATTAAGTAACTTTGGTGAGCCGGTAAGTGACTCAATCGCGACTAATATGGCAGTTTCGTTTCGCGTGTCGACCATTACACAGCCGCCACCCTCAGCAACTTCTTTCATTGCGCCAAAATTAGCGCACACACACGGCTTTGCGTACCATAAGCTTTCAAGGATTGGCAACCCGAAACCTTCCTCGATAGATGGAAATACTGTAAATGTGCAGCGCCGATACAGCGCATCAAGATCTTGGTCTGACACATGTTGCAAATATCGAATATTCGGGAATTGTTTTGTGGCGCGGGTAATTTCTGGTGAAACATCGGGATGCAAGTTGCCGGCAAGAAATAGCTGCCAGTCTGTATTGGGGTATTTCACACAGAAGGTTTCAAAGGCATGTAGTAGCGCCACCTGATTCTTGTGTGGCTCTATAGAGCCGACCGAAAGAATCATGTGATCGCATTGGTGTGCCGCAATTGACTCAGTTACTCGCGCAGTTAACTGTGATTCACCTGGCAGGTGAATCTTTGTTATGGTTGGGATTGGCGAGAGCGTGGCGTGGTCGTGCTCACGGAAAAACGACACAAGATCGCGTGAAGACCATTGGGAAATTGGCACAATCAAATCCGCAAGTAGGAGCTGTTGTGTATAAATTTCATGTCGACCTGCCGCAGATGCATGCTCGCGTCTACGCAAAGGAATTGCATCATAGTAAACAAACACTGTTCGAAGACCATTGCGTCGTGCTGTAGCGAACAAATCAAGCGTTACTGCATCCGAGTGATAAGTGATATGAGTTACCTCAGGAACTACAAGCCAGCAGCCCTCACCCAAATTATGTGGTGACACCACCTTCCTTTCTTCGCACGATGGCTGGTATAGCGCAGCTTCAGCTGGTGGCAAGTGGGGACCGCTCCACTTCGAAAGATGGTCGAGCTCCTCGCGCGACACGAGTACCAATTCTCGACGATCGGTATCTAACTTCACAAAAATAACCCGCTCACCAGCAGCTAACAAAGACCCTGCGAGGCGACGTGTAACACGCTGCATCCCGGTATTAGTAGCGCATTGCACCGTATGGTCAACGTAATAGTAAAGTGTCCGCTGACCTGCTGCCAGTGGTAGCACAATTTGTTCAGTAGGTATTGGTTGCCCCTTTGAATACGGAGCTGTAAGCTGTTTGGACGCATGGGCTGGCGGCACATCCAGCCTGGCGGACTCACTTTCGGTTACACCAGTACTCGGAACGATTGACTCGCACGAGATAGGATTGCTTATAGGCAAGCTCACCTGCCGAGTGGCATACATGAACTGTTGGCCTTGTTGAACAATCAACTGCTGCAAGTTATTTACGCCATGATCAATACGCTCAAAGTGTGCGTCGGATTGTTCTGTCGACAGAAAAGCCTGTTGCTCAAAGGCACGCAAACGGCTTTCAAAGGCCGAGTTGCCCTCAGCTTTGGTGAATAGCTTAAAAATAGCTCCAACCAGCGGTAGGTCGGCGAGTTTTTGTCGTTTTACAGCATCGCGCAAACCTGGAAGTTCAACACCGTTTGTCTGAGCCTCGCGGGAATATATAATCTGGCCAAGTATCTGTACCTTTGGTATGCCGCCTCGAAGCCGACCGAGGTAATAGTTGAATCCTTCTGTATCGGGTTGCCGCTTCAGCAGCGCCATGTAGGCATACTCGACAAACTGTTGGTCTTGATATTGCAGTAGCGTCTTCAAGTTCGTGGCTGTGCTTGATAAGGTCGGCTGCGTCACTTGAGTGGAGTGATTGCTTATCATTCTGTTGGTTTGTGACATGGGCATAACAACTGGTTGCTCTCCCGTACCCTTTACATACCTGGTTTGAGTGAGTACGGGTTTGAACCAACCTATAACTACTCGTATAGGGGTAGTCAGTCGCCAAAATAAGCCGTTACGCATGGTTGCAAGCTCGACCTGCAGAGCGTTGATGGCTTGCTGCATCTGTTGGCTAGACTCACGTTCGTCTCGCAACTGGATATCGAGTTGGTGCTGCATATCTACCCGGTCCTGCTCCAAGCGGTGTAGCTCTTGTTGTCTTGATTGCAGCTGTTGGGCGAGGGCCTGCTCACGCTCGGTGTGTTGACGTAGCGATACACGTTCTTGTTCACTGTGATTTTTTGCCTGCTCAGCTATTTCCAGATGAGCTTGTTGCTGGATAGCCAGTAGTTGCGCAGTGACTTCTTGCTCACGCTGTGCCTGCGTGCGCAGGAGGCTTTCCAACGATTGCCGGATTTCGCTGGTTTGGTCAGCGTGTTCTTTTTCACGTTGCGTCCGGTCTTGCTCCAAGCGATGCAGCTCTTGTTGTCTTGATTGTAGCTGTTGGGCAACGGCCTGCTCACGCTGTATCCATTTTTGCTCATACTCAGCAAGCGTTTTATCCAGCGCGCCAAGACTCAGGGTAAGGCGCTTGATCTCATTTGTTGCGGCCTGTTCCTGTTGTTCGCTTTGCGCAAGGGCCTCGCTGATTTTTTCTTGGAAACGCGCTTTAATCAGTTGATGGAAAGGAGCGCTGGACGTGCCGTTAAGGGAAAAACCATCAAAAATGTTAGGGGGCGCAAGAAATGCATCTTTGAGTTCCGGATGCGCGTCTGAAATGTAATAACGGTTCAGTCCATCAAAATAAACTGGGAAGTAGCCATACCCGATCAGTATTGATTCCCAGGTTTCGTGCGTTTCAATCTGGGTCAGAGGAAGTGTGCTTTCCACGACGACAATCCAAGGGCGCGCCACAGACTTGCCCCAACTAGACAGCACTTGTTTCTCAAAACCCTCAACGTCCATCTTGAGCCAATGTATTTCTGACCCCGCGCACATTTTAAAAACCGCCGATAGCGAGACGCAGGGCACGGTGATTTCACGCACATCAAAGCCGCGCTCACGGTGTTGCTGTGCTATGGCAGGATCGGCAGTTGAAATGCCGGTATCGGGAATTTCGAAAAACGGCAATTTTTTAACCGCGCCCTTCCCCACTGCAGCTTGGATAACCGTGTCCCCTGGTCGTTGCTGTCTGAGCAATTCAGCGTAATACGGCGTAGGTTCGACGTGAATACCGTGCCAGCCGTGCTCATGGAAGGCGAGGCTTACCGAATCGATGATTGGGTCATGAGCGCCAATATCGATATAAAAGCCATTCTCAATCTGCCCGAGCGCACGCCACAGCATGATGTCTTCAAAATTTTGAGCGTAGGAGGTAATGCTCATGCAATGCTCTCCTGTGCGAAAGACGAACTAAATTGACCGTGACCGAGTTGCGAAAGTGCAGCTTGTCCAAGTCCGAGATGGGCAAGCAATTTATGAGCGCTGTCTTGCCAGGTATGCTGCGGGACGCTATGTGGCATCTGCTCAATTGCAACTTTGGTCAGCCAAAATTCAATGTCATTCATTAAGCGCCCAGTGCTGGTACCTGAAAAAAATGTAACGAAACTCCCACTGGTTTCGCGCAACACCGGTATGTCACGCGCCAGAACAGGTTTGTTGTGATGCCTGGCTTCAATCAGTGGCAAGCCAAAACCTTCCGCATGCGAAGCCACAATTACACCGGTGCAGCCAGCATAGAGCAGTGCGAGCAGCTCATCACTGGCGTTGTCCAGCCAGTAAAGACGAGTTTTGCCCTGGGGGTGAGCACGCAGGCGCTGTTGCAAAGCTTCTGTTTTCCACCCAGGCTTACCGACGATAACGAGATTGATATCGCGGCCTTGCTGCCAAAGTTCTTCAAAGGAAGCTAACACCTGACTGTGCCCTTTGCGCGGTTCGAG
The DNA here is from genome assembly GCA_035654595.1 of Gallionella sp. GTDB lineage: Bacteria > Pseudomonadota > Gammaproteobacteria > Burkholderiales > Gallionellaceae > Gallionella. Next base: position 17,968 of record DASRWN010000068.1, read on the forward strand.
TGTGCCGACCATCAACACGGTAGGTTTGCTGGCCAGTGCCGTCAATAGCTGATCAATGTTTTCGGGTAAACCGCGACTGGGTACGCTGGATGCAATATCCGCCCCCAGAGGGATAGTGTTGATGTGTATGGTGCCGGTGGCGAGAGAGTATTTCTGACGTAGCCAGTCATCAAGCTCTGCTTTCACCGTGTTGGAAATGCAAATAACGCTGTCCGAAAAAATGGCGATTGTTCTTAACCAGCGGTGAAAATTTTTGGTGGTTTTTGGATTAAACCAGTGTGGGTGCAAGACGGGAAGCAAGTCGTAAATCATGATATGAATCTCTGCACCCAAACGCTTCCACTGCGCCAGCTGGGTTTTATGCAATGGCAGCAAGTGTGCGGCAAGATCCAATCCAAGAAAGATGTCCCCGTGTCCAACTTTCACAGGAGAAGTTCCACCCAGACCAGATGCCTGTACATCCGGCAACCCGAATTTTTCAGGTGCGTAGTGATAGCCCTGTTTGCGAGTAGCGAAAACCGGACGAACACGCCAGCCATCTGGACACTGCTTGTGCAATTGCAGAAGCAACGAACGAACAACACGCTGTATGCCGGTACGTCCGTCATTTTTGATGATGACGGAAACATCAACAAGCAACTGCTTCTGGCTGCTGGTAACCTCATGCAAGGCGTTATCGCACACCGCGCGCTGAAAACATTTTCGCGCCATCGGCACGGAGAGTCTGCCTAGCAGGTTAATTTTGGCAGTTGAAAAAAATTTGCTCATGATCGAGCTGAGTGCTCTTGATAAAACGCGAAAGCATCATCCACTTGATCAAAGGATGTGAGCTTACCTTCTACGAGCACTGAGGCATGTTGACAATAGGCACGGATGAAGCCGGGGTCATGCGAAACCAGAATCATGGCGCGATCTTTGCGTTTTTCAAAAAGCTCAATGCGGCACTTCTCTTGAAAGCGGGCATCCCCCACGGCCACAATTTCGTCGATCAAAAAACAATCAAACTCAACCACCATGGAGATGGCGAAAGCCAACCTTGCGCGCATACCCGCAGAGTAAGTTTTAACCGGCTCATACAGATATTGACCCAGCTCGGAGAATTCCTGAACGAGGGGAATCCTGTCCTCCGTGCTGGTGCCGTATACGCGGCAAATGAATCGCAAGTTATCCAAGCCGGTCAAGCTGCCTTGAAAAGCTCCGCCAAAAGCCAACGGCCAAGACACGCTGATATCTCGACGAATACTGCCAGAGGTTGGCTGCTCTGCCCCGCTGATCAGTCGAATCAGCGTGGATTTACCTGATCCATTGCGCCCCAGTATGCCAACCTTCTCTCCCCTATCGATACTCAGATTGATGTTATCCAGCACTGTGCGTGGCCCTTGCCGTGTTGGGTATTGTTTAACCAGATTGTCAATTTTGATCATTCCGGAATCACTCTGCGGCTTGCTTCACGCAGCAGTGCCAAACCAAGCAAATTTAAACAAAGACAAATAAATGCAGTGTAGGGGATGTCGTAATGCGCATGTACGGCTGAGCCAAAATAGCCTTCACGCAACAATTCAACACCATGCACCATGGGCAAATATAAAAGCACTGTTTGTGCAGTGGGAGGCAGCCAATCGACCATGAAGGTTGCGCCTGATAACGGGAAAAGAAGGTAGGCCATAGGATGCCAGACCTTATCAACAATCTCGGTGCGCGCGCTCCAGGCACCTACCAGCACCGCAAGCGATACGCCAAACCAGACCAACATGAACCAGCCCTGCATGACTTTAATAATATCTTCGGGTGGTTTCATCCAACCGATCGAAATAAAAATGATGCCTAGAATGACGAATGAAATAGTTGCTCCTGCGCCTTCCAATAAAAGCCGTGAAGCAAAAACGTCCATTACTTTTACGTTGCGGTGATACATCAAGGCCAAATTGGGTTCAATCGATCCACAGAGGCGGCTGGGCATATTGCGCCAAACCAGAACCGAGGAATAGCCGGTGAGCGCGAACGCCACAATGGGTAAATTAGAGCCGTGCCTTAAGCCTGCGAACGTCCACAATGCAGTTACTCCCAGCGTGAACATCATGGGCTCGACAAACAGCCACAGAAAACCAATGTTGTGCCGACCATAGCGAGTCAGTATTTCGCGCATCAACAGCGCACCGATCACGCGTGCCTGTATCGCTAGTGAGCGCCGCAGTGGCGTTACACCGATCTCTTGGATGGTTCTCTCCTTTCGGTCTTAGTCCTGATGCTCGCGTACACCGGCAAGAAGCATAGTGAGGATGCCCCAAGCAATCAAACCCAACACAAATGTAGCAAATACATTGCGTATCCGCCGCGGTTCCATCGCCATGTCCGGTTTGCTGGGCTGCACGATACGCTCCAGATAAAGTTGCTTGCGCTGCGCTTCGTTGCGCGCCTGCTCGAGAGAAACCAGCGCGCTGCTAAGTTGTTTGTCCGCAAACTCGCGTTCCAGGGCAAGACGCTGATATGCGGCAGCCTTGTTGGCTAAAGAACGATCGCCCCCTGCCACCCGGTTGGTTTCCGCATCAATTGCCTGGCGCAGGCTTTGCACCTGCTGCTGCAGAGAGGGTATCTGGGGATTATTTTTGGTGAAGGTTTGCAGTTGCGTAAGCTGTGCTTGTGTGGCGATTAATTCATCCTGCAGCTTGGCGATTTGTTGCAACTGGATGCTGGATTGACGCTCCGGATCAATCACACCCTTCTGGTTGCGATAAGCGGATAGGGACAGGTCGGCTGCCTTGGCCTTTTTTTCAGCATCGCGCACTTCATCGGTGGCAAAGCGAATTAAATCTTTACGTCCACGCTCATTAAGCTGATTAACCAGTGCTTCGCCCATTTCCAGCAGTTGCTCGTTAATACGGAAAGCATCTTCGGCAGTAAAAGCGCGCGCAGTCAGGGTGGAAATAGAAGAGGTGCTATCGAGTTGCACTGTTACTTTTTGTTGGTAGTAACGATATAAAGCTTCGAAGCTTTTGTCCCAATCCAGCGCGGCAAAACGACTGAAAATATCGACCTTGGAGTCGGAAAATGCTGTGTCGAGATTGAGTTTATCGTTGAGCATTTTTAGTGCGTCACGAGACAGAATGAAATCCTGCACGCTGTAGGTATCGTCTTCCGAACGGGAAAAACCGGTGCCCTTGAGGAGCATACCCAGAGGCGATGCAACCTGCCGTTCCGGGCTGCGCACCACAAAGCGCGCCTCAGAGATGTACACATCCGAAGCGATCAACCCGAAGTAAATGATAGCGGTCAGCGTGGGTACCACGACGGTGAGCAGCAACAGCCGATTCATGCCAAGCAGGCGCGCCTTCAGGCTGATTTTTGTGTTGGTCAGGTCAGACATCTGTTCCTATCCGTTCGTGGTGATAACCAGCCACTCAGTCACCGTTGTTTGGTGATTTAGTGGATTGGCTAGTCGTTTCTCAGGTATCGAACCCGCCCATCGTTTTGACACAGTGCGCATCATGCCACATCTTAAGGCCTTTCAACTTCACCACGCGCACAAAGTTGTGAGCCTGATTGGTATGTGCGAATTATGCCGCTATCGGCAGTAGCTCACCTGAATGCACAAGCGAACTGCGCAGAATTTTTATTACGAGGTAATTTTGGCGCTAGTATCTGAACGCATTTCGAACGCAATAAAATTGGCGAAAGGCTTGATATCTCCGCCCACGCTTGCCGCTTCAAGTGCATGCATATATTGGTCGCGGCTTTTCATGCGAACAATCGTCCAAGGGTATCCTCCCGATGCCAGCATCGCATTCATCAGGAAACGTCCCACTCGACCGTTACCATCAAAGTAGGGATGGATAAACACAAAAAGGTGATGCCCTAACACTGCACGGATAGCAGGTTCCGGCTCTTGCGCTATCAGGTTGAACAGTGCCTCCATGGAATCTGCCAGCGCATCACGGGGAAGCGGGGCGTGCTTGGAATTTCTGATGTAAACAGGCCCATTGCGGTATCCGGCCAATTGGTGGGATTCAACAATCCCCGCTGTAACGGAAGGGGCGAACAATTCGCCATACCACTGGTGATGGGCGCTTCTTGCGACTTCACCAGGGTTCTTGCCGGATAGAATTTCAGCAAGGCTAATTTTGATAGCCTGAAATGCCTGGTAGTACCCACGTGCGGCCAGAGCGTCACGATCACTTTCATCTTTAGTCTCTCCATCGGGATTCCAATTGCCTTTTGCAACTCGCTCAATCAATTCATCATTGACTTGGTATCCTTCAATTGAAAGTGAATTGTAGGCATCTGCTACATATCGTTCTTCTACATCGGACAAGTAGGATTCGGGAAATTTTGGCAAGCCTGGTGCCGGAGGGAATACCGATAAAATATCATCGCGCCAACCAACCCACATTGACTGGATGCGCATGGCATAAGGTGAACGTTCCCGGCTGTTCCCCAATGTAGGCACACTAGTTTCAAAAGGATTAGCTTCGCGCACATTGTGTTTTGCACGCTTCATCGTTGCAATGATGCGATCAGCATCTGTGCCGCGCCCCATAAATCGTAACGCCCCTGCCAACCTCCCTGCGGCAGCGGGTACTCCGCCACCAGCCAACAAAATGGTGAGTAGCTCTCCAGGATCACGAATTAAATTTAGGGCAATTTCGGCTTCCCGTGGATTATTTTTAAAAAACTGCGGCCCAAGTCGGCATAAAACTTCTGGCAATGGGATAGCCTGCAATCCATTTACCTCGATTCGATTCTTTGGCACATTCTTTTCGTCTGTATAGATAAGCACCGACGTGTCGTGAGGCAGGTTGAGAGTTGATGTTCCACCTTCTTTGATAATCACCGTAATCTGGCGCGGAATAATCGTGCTGTGGGTGTGCAACAAGGCAGAAGCTTCTACATTGAGACAATATCGTTTGCCAAAACGTTTGCTCATGTATCCTGAAAGAAAAGACCAGAAACTTGCATACCAAGAGGTGCTGTCACCTCGGCCATCCTTCGGGTTGGAACAGACATACCAACCCTTCATCACTGGGTGCAAAAAACCTTCTTCCACCAATATTGATCGGTGTGCTTCTTTCAGGTCATTGGAATCAATAACCCCGTTATGCTTGTCCTGCAACTTTTTGAGTACTTTTAAAGCCTCAGCGAGCTTCTCATTGGGTTTAGCCATTTCTTTACCTGCTATGTAATAGGCACGTACGTCAACTGTGTTATATGCCTGTTTGCTAACTATGTTATATACCTGTTCGTCAACTATGTTATTCCGAATCAGTATAACGTAATACTTTGTTGTATAAAGTAGTTTTTAGAAATACAGGCTAGCTAATTAACGTGCAAAATGCACTGATATTTGAGGTGTTCACAGGCAAATCCAGCCATGCAGATTATTTTGGATTGTTCCACACGCAGCCTGAGGCCGAGTCCGGAATATCAAGTCGCTTGTAATAATTGCCGTTAAGCTGAGTATGGGCAATCACAAAATTGATGAAATTTTTATAGCAGGTTTGATTGATCTGGTGCGCGTCCGCCTGTTTCCAAAAGTCGTGGAGTGGGCCCTGATAGGTCATGCCCTCAATGTCATAAATCGCCTCGCCGCAAACCTTGACCGGCAG